>CAJBMM010000030.1 GCA_903954185.1 uncultured Candidatus Berkelbacteria bacterium
TTCAAGAAAGATACCCCATTATTCAAAGCAGGTAATGTTAACTACCAGATAGTACTCCATCCAGAGCTTGTATCCTTACATGAACAACTACAAGCCTCTACCGGTACATTCAGAGTTGGATCTACCCAATTAAGTTACAATTCAACAAACAACAACACAGCCAGAAGCACAGACTCAACTACAGCTAAAGACAATACCACACCAACAAGAACTAATCTCTTCACACTAGCTAAAGACATCCTCATACCTCAAACCGAGGCTCAAACTACCACCGCCACCACCAAAGACATTCAAGTCCCTATGGCTAAAAGAAACCTACTTAAAATTAAAATTCTTCCCCCAGATGGTAAAAATTGGCAATATCTGAAGGAAGGATACGGAGTCTCTATTGTCACAAACAATTCTTTTGGCACTGGATTTACTGATGAGGACGGTATTGTAAATTGGACTGCCTGTGTGAAGGGAACGTATAAAATAAATGTTAGGGGCTTTAAAGAAACGAAAGAAATTAGTTTTACCGAAGACCGTGGCCAGACAGTAAATCTCATATTTACACTTGAAAAAGAGTTGCAACCATTCCCAATTGATTATTTAAGAGTGCATTCACCTAACGAAAACTATAAAACAGTTATTCTGGAAGCCAGGGACGGGGGTAGCTGGAAAAAAATTGGAGAAATGAAAGTGGACGATAAAGGAGCTGCTGTATTTACAACAGCTAATTTTGGACTGGAGATTAATAAATTTTACCGCGTATCGATGAAATACAGCTCATACGGGGCAAGTACTATGTACAAACTACAAATTAAAAGAGTTGATTATGCAGTTTATGATGATGTATATCTTATCGAATCCGAGGGATTATCAGGTTGTGAGAATAAAAGCATTTCTGATGTTTGGAGATGTGGCGATAAGGCAAAACAGCCATCATTTGATGACAAAATTGTTTCATTTAAAAATGGAATAAATTCAGTTGTGAATAATCCAAGTTACAAAACCATTTTTTCCAAACCTCCATATCCGCTTGCTATAATAGTAAAAGAATTGAATTCGGAAAGGGTTGTCGCAACATATTTCTCATGGGGATTTGAATATAGTAGATACGGCGATGAATGCCCACGGACTCAGATAGAATTTAATGATGCACCACCACTAGGCGAGACAATTGTATTAAATTCGGATGATTATTTTGCTTTGCCATTAGATCTTACTAATGCCGGGGCTCATGAAGCGATGCATAGAAAACATTATTTAGAAGCACGGTCTGGCAAAATGCGCTGTGATTTTAGTGATGGTACCAGCACCATAGTTTACAATATAATGATGAAGTCCATAAAAACACAATTTTTGGATGTTATAAAAAGCGAATTTGTAAATGGTAGCCTATACTATTATGCATCAACAAACTATCTAGAGATGTATGCTGTGACAGGAGCTGCTGATTATTTGTATCACAATGAAGTTAATACTAATCTCAATACCAAAGTCACTGGTAAAACTCCACAAGATGTTAAAGCAGCGCAAAATTTAATACGGGGTTGGGTAAATTATGTGATGTACCCGATTGTACCCAAGTGGACAAGTTCATAATGAAAAACTTTTTGCAAAACTTTGTTAATAAATTTAAAATTATTAATCGCAGAAAAGTTACAATTGGAATTATTTTTATTATTGTAATATCCGTGCTGGTAATGGGTATTTTACGCACTCGCAAATACTCTGCTTCAAGTGATGAACCGGTAGATGTATCGTATTTTGTCAGTGGAAGGCTTACTGATGCAGATAAAAACCCAATCTCGGGTAAAGATGTAGTAATAAATGGAATTTCTGGTAGATCAGATGCTGACGGTTATTATTTTCTAAATGTAGATTATTCTTACCCCAGTGCCCTAAAAGCAGATACAGGTGAATCTGCTAATGTATATGTAATAGATCCAGACGACAATACTAAGCGCTATCCCATCACTAACATCGGAGATATTGGTGGCATACTACTACAAAGCCCTTGTGACGACCCTACTAACCCAGAAGACCCTGCCGAATGCCTTGCCCGCCATCAATACAATATTCAACAAGACATCGAAATTGAGGTTGCAGAATAACCACTGCAATAATTCGATTGTTTATATATTTTGATCGCCTCAGGGGGTATGAGGCGATTGCTACAAATGGATTAAATTCGTGAGAATTATCCATTTTCATTTTATTGCGGTTTAGGTTAAGCTTATTGTATGAAAAGAACATTTTGTTTTTCTATAATTGAATTGTTAGTTGTTATAAGTATTATCGGCATACTTTCGACTCTTGGTTTTTATTCATATAGCACATCTAAAATGAAGGCTAGAGATACAGTTCGCAAACAAGACTTAAATTCTCTACAATTGGCAACGAAACTATATTTTACTCAAGAAAAACATTATCCCATAGATACTGGTTCTAAATATGCCATTTGCTCAGCAACTGCGGTTGTGGGCGATAAGCAAAATTGGACAGACCTACAAACTGCCCTAAACCCATTTTTATCATCATTACCAACTGATCCATTGGCTAGATGTACTGGTGCTTATCCGTATGCAGATTCTGCAAACCCTAAAAATGATTATTTATACTATGTTCGAACTGGTAACCGTTATGCATATTGGGCATCACTCGAAAATCGGAATGACCCAGCCCGTAATAAAACATCGCCTTACAATACAATATTAGGTTACACAATATACACCTCAAGCCCTGGGATCTATAAAAATGTTGATAATATGTTTGGCGTAGGGTGTAAGCTAAAAAATACCGCTAGCTACTGGGATACGCCGTGTTTTGACAATTGATAAAATAGTGTATTTATGATATCTTACTTATGTGGCCAAACGACCACAATTTTATTGAAATTAAGGGAGAAGCTATAATGGCCGAAATTAATCTTGAAAATACGCGTAATATAGGCACAATTGCTCATATTGATGCTGGAAAAACTACTGTTACCGAAGGTATTTTATATCGAACTGGCAAGGTTCATAAAATTGGTGAAGTCCATGAGGGTGAAGCAACTATGGATTGGATGGAACAAGAGCGCGAGCGTGGCATTACTATTACGTCTGCCGCAACAACCTGCCATTGGAAAAATTTCCGTATCAATATTATAGATACCCCAGGCCACGTAGATTTTACCGTAGAAGTTGAGCGTAGCTTGCGTGTTTTAGACGGAGCAGTGGTTATTTTCGATGGCAAAATGGGCGTCGAACCTCAATCTGAGACGGTTTGGAGACAGGCAGACAAATATAACGTTCCTCGAATTTGTTTTATTAACAAAATAAACCAAACTGGTGGCGATTTTTATAAATCCTTAGCTTCAATAAAAGAACGATTGTCTGCTAATGCATTTCCTGTACAGTTACCAATCGGTTTTGAACAAAGTATTAATGGTGTTGTAGACGTTATCTCACGCAAATCTTACACTTACAAAGAATATCACGATAAAGAGGTTATTGTTGGCGAGTGTCCAGAAAACATGAAAGCAGATGTCGAAAAATATCGTACCGAAATTATTGAAAAAGCCATTGAATCAGACAATCTATTAATGGAAAAATACTTGAACGGCGAAGAACTTACCGATGCGGAAATTAAAAGTGCTGTACGAAAAAGTGTAATTCAGGGTAATTTTTATGCCATTCTGGGTGGAGACGGAAGAGGAGTTGTGGTAGAAACTTTACTAGACGCGATTACAGATTATCTTCCATCGCCTTTAGATGTTGAGCCAGCTAAAGCAATAGATCTTTCAAACGATGAAGAAATTACCGTAAAACCCGAAGCTGATGCGCCCTTTGCTGCACTAGCATTTAAGGTTGCGGCAGACCCATTTGTGGGTAAATTAATTTTCTTCCGCGTTTATCGTGGAAAATTAAGCTCTGGCTCTTATATCGTAAATACCACAAACGGCGAAAAAGAGCGTATTGGTCGCATTGTGCGATTACACGCCAACCATCGTGAAGATGTAGACTCCGTTTCAGCTGGCGATATTGCTGCCGCTGTAGGTTTAAGAGCAACCCGCACCGGCGATACTCTTTGCGATCCTGCGAATCAAATTAGATTAGAATCTATCACTTTCCCAGAGCCAGTTATTGATATGGCCGTAGAACCAAAAACTAAAGCAGATCAAGAAAAAATGGGTATAGCTATTGCTCGATTAGTTGAAGAAGATCCAACACTTAGAGTTAAGTCAGATCATGAAACTGGTCAAACCATACTATCCGGAATGGGCGAACTTCACTTAGAAATTATTGTAGATCGCATGCGCAGAGAATTTAAAGTAGAAGTTACAAGTGGTAAACCACAAGTTGCTTATAAAGAAACAATTCGAAAAACTGTGCAACAAGAAGGCAAATTTATTCGCCAATCTGGTGGTCGCGGTCAATATGGACATGTATATCTTGAAGTTGGACCAAATGAAGAGGGTGCAGGCTTGGTATTTGAAAATAAAATTGTCGGCGGCGCTATTCCTAAAGAATACATTCCTGCGGTTGAAAAAGGCGTCAAAGAGGCAATGGAAAGAGGCGTTATTGCTGGCTATCCTGTCGAGGGTTTGCAAGTTAAGCTTTATGATGGAACATTCCATGAAGTAGATTCATCGGAAATGGCATTCCAAATCGCCGGATCTATGGCTTTGCAAGATGCTGTTAAAAAGGCTGATCCTGTTATTCTAGAGCCAATAATGAAGGTAGAAGTAGTAACCCCCGAAGAGTTTATGGGCGATTGTATTGGAGATATTAACTCCAAGCGCGGTCAAATACAGCAAATGACAGAGCGCGGCAACGCAAAAGTAGTTAATGCGACCGTGCCGCTATCATCAATGTTTGGTTATGCAACTACTTTGCGATCTATGTCACAGGGCAGAGCCAGCTATAGTATGGAATTTGACCATTACGCACCCGTCCCTGCGAACATTCAAACAGAAATTATTTCAGGAAAAATTAAGTAATTGGGTTTTTTAGGAATTTAGACACAAAACTGTTGACTATTTTATCGATATAAGATATAGTAATTATTAGTATTAAAGAAGGAGAAAAGATGGCAGAAAAATTTGAGAGAAATAAACCTCACGTAAATGTTGGTACTATTGGACATGTAGATCATGGCAAAACCACGCTTACTTCGGCTATTACAAATGTATTAGCTAAAAAAGGTCTTGCAGTTGCTAAAAAATTCGAAGATATTGATAATGCTCCAGAAGAAAAAGCACGTGGTATCACCATTGCTACTTCTCATCAAGAATACGAAACTGAAAAAAGACACTATGCTCATGTAGATTGCCCAGGTCATGCAGATTATATTAAAAACATGATTACAGGCGCAGCTCAAATGGACGGCGCAATATTAGTTGTTGCCGCTACTGATGGTCCTATGCCACAAACTCGTGAACACATCTTACTTGCAAAACAAGTTGGAGTACCACGCATTGTTGTATACATGAACAAATGTGATCAAGTTTCTGATCCAGAGCTATTAGATTTAGTCGAAATGGAAGTTCGTGAACTACTTACCAAATATGAATTTGACGGAGATAATACTCCAATTATTCGCGGCTCTGCTTTAAAAGCTCTTGAAGGCGATCCTAAATCCGAGGAATCAATCATGGAGCTTATGAAAGCTTTAGACGATTTTATTCCAGATCCAGTTCGCGACATCGACAAACCACTGCTTATGCCTGTTGAAGATGTTTTCTCAATCAAAGGACGTGGAACAGTTGCTACCGGAAGAATTGAACGCGGTATTGTTAAGATTAACGAAGAAGTAGAAATTGTTGGTATCAGACCAACCAAGAAAACTGTTGTAACTGGCGTTGAAATGTTTAGAAAACTTCTCGATCAAGGTCAAGCTGGTGATAATGTTGGTATCTTATTGCGCGGTGTTGAAAGAGAAGATATTGAACGCGGGCAAGTTATTGCCAAACCAGGATCAATTACCCCCCATACCGAATTCGACGCTGAAGTTTATATTCTCACCAAAGATGAGGGTGGAAGACACACACCATTCTTTAAGGGCTATAAACCTCAATTCTATGTACGCACTACAGATGTTACTGGCGAAGTAACTTTACCAGCAGATGTAGAAATGGTAATGCCTGGCGACACAGTTAAAATGAACGTCAAGCTAATAGTTCCTGTAGCAATGGAAGATGGTATGAGATTTGCAATTCGAGAGGGTGGACATACAGTTGGCGCAGGCGCAGTAACAAAAATAACCAAATAATAAGAGATATGGCACATTAAAATGGCAAAAACAGACGAAGTTAAGCAAAGAATCAGAATCCGCTTAAAAGCATACGATTATCGAATTATTGATAAGTCTGCTGAGCAGATCATTCAAACAGCCGAACGATCTGGCGCAAAAGTTACAGGGCCAATTCCATTACCTACTGATAGAAAGGTAATTACAGTAATTCGCTCGCCACACGTACACAAAGATTCCAGAGAGCAGTTTGAAATGCGAGTTCACAAGCGATTAATCGATATTGTTGACCCTGAAAGTAAAACCATCGATGCCTTAACCAGTTTAGATTTGCCAGCCGGAGTAGATGTAGAAATTAAAATGTAAATTATCAAAGTGATGATTTTTATCACAGCCCAAGGATACTAACCTCAAATTCCTGTTTCAGATGAGATTAAGTCCTGGGCAATCAGTTTTGTAAAATGAGAACATTATGAAATTACGGATATTAGGAAGAAAACTTGAGATGACGCAGATTTATCTAGATGGCGGTGAAATCGTACCTGTCACCATTATTGATTGTAGCCAATGCGTTGTAGCAAAAGTCATAGAAGATAAGCAAAGTGGTTCAACGGCTATCCAATTAGGTATAGGTATTGCAAAAAAACCGAGCAAACCCGTTGCTGGCCAATACAAATCTTTAGACACTCCAAAACATATTAAAGAATTTCCGCTTACTGAAGATGAAAAACCTGCAAAAGTTGGATCCTCGGTCAAAGTTACAGATTTTGAAGATCTTCCTTTTGTAAATATAGTTGCAATTTCTAAAGGCAAAGGATTTTCAGGAGTTATCAAAAGACACGGCTTTAGTCGTGGTCCGGAAACACATGGCTCAGATCATCATCGCAAACCAGGCTCTATTGGCGCCATGTTTCCACAAAGAGTGTTAAAAGGACAAAAACTTCCTGGTCATATGGGTAATGCGCAAATTACTGTTAAAAACTCAAAAATTGTATCAATAGATAAAACAAATAATCTTTTGGCTGTTAAAGGCGCTGTTCCGGGTAGCCGCGGTAATTTAGTAACCATAGTGAGCAATTAAAATGACAAAAAGTGATATTAAAGAAAATAAATCGACAATTAACCTATCTGTTCTTTCACAAGCAGTTAGAACGGCTCTAACTAATAAGCGCACTACAGTGGCGCATACAAAAGATAGAGGCGATGTTAGCGGTGGCGGAATAAAGCCATGGAAACAAAAAGGGACCGGCAGAGCAAGAGCAGGATCTTCAAGATCTCCAATTTGGCGTGGCGGTGGCATTACTTTTGGTCCAAGAAGCACTGATAATTTTTCTCTAATGATGCCTAAAAAAATGCGAGGCTTGGCCATCAAAAACGCATTTCAAATTAAAGATGAGGCAAAGAAATTAGTAAAAATTGATAGCTTAGCCTTAGAATTCCCTAAAACGAAAAAGCTAGAAAAGCTTATTATCGACTTAACAGGATCATATTCATGTCTTATCGTAGTTAGCCCAGAAACATACAAGTTATATAGTATTGCTTCAAGAAACTTACCAAATATTAAAATGGTGCCAATTTTTAACGCTTCACTTGTCGATCTATTAAATTATGATTTTATTGTACTTGATAAACAGGCTCAAGAGCATTATTTATCATCTGTTTTTGAAAAAACCGTAACTCCTAAAAAGGCTGGTAAAAATGATTAAAGCATCGGCAAGAGTGACCGAAAAAGGATACTCAGGCCTTGGCCGTGGCGAATATACGTTCAAAACGACAAAAGACATTACTAAGACTGAATTTATTACTTATATTAAAAATGTTTACTCTGTAGACGTTGTAAAAATTAAGTCTTTAAATGTCAAAGGGAAGGCTGTATCACGTGGTAGAATTAGCGGAAAAAGGCCAGACTATAAAAAAATGATCATTACTCTTAAAAAGGGTCAAAAAATAGCAGATTATGAACTGAGCGAGAAATAATATGAAATCAAATTTAGTTAAACCAACGAGTCCAGGTAGAAGAGGTTTTTCCAAACAAGACTTTACTGGTATAACCGCAAAGAAACCGCAAAAATCATTACTTATGCCAAAAGTGAAAACTGGTGGAAGAAACTTTCAAGGCAGAATTACTGTTCGACATATTGGTGGCGGAAATAAGAATCTTTATCGTATGATAGATTTTAAACGGGCAATTGAAGCAAAATTGACCATTAAAAGTATTGAATACGATCCAAACCGCAGTGCTAGAATTGCCCTGACAGAAGACGAAGCGGGCAGAAAATATTATGTAATTGCGACAGAAGATATGAAGCCTGGAATGATCATTGAAAATGGTGTCAAAACCACCGTATCAATTGGTAACTGCATGGAGTTAATCAACATTCCTTCTGGAATTTTAGTAAGCAATGTTGAGTTAAATCCAGGCAAAGGAGCAGTTTTTGCTCGTAGCGCAGGATTGTCTGTAACAGTAATGGGGCACGAAAATAATAAAACTATTATCAAATTACCTAGCGGTGAATTACGCAGAATAGATTCAAGATGCAAAGCTACTATTGGTAAAGTTTCAAACACAAACCATGAAAACATAGTTTGGGGAAAAGCAGGTAGAAAAAGATGGTTAGGTATTCGCCCAACTGTTAGAGGTAAAGCGATGAACCCAAATACCCATCCTCATGGTGGTGGAGAGGGCAATACATCAATTGGTATGAAATATCCAAAAACTCCATGGGGCTTGCCAGCTCTTGGGCGAAGAACGCGAGATAAGAATAAATTAAGTCAGTCATTAATAATCAGACGAAGAAAGTAGGAGAAATGAGTCGATCACTAAAAAAAGGCCCATTTATAGATCCTAAATTATTAAAAAAAGTCCAATCTGCAAAAACAGGTGAGCGTATTGTAATTAAAACATGGAGCAGATCGTCAACGATTTTCCCAGAGATGGTGGGTATGACATTTCAGGTTCACAACGGTAAAATTCATGTACCTGTATTTGTAGTTGAAGATATGGTTGGTCACAAATTAGGTGAGTTTTCGCCAACACGTAAATTTAAAAAACATGGTGGTAAAAAAGCCGCAGAAACATCAAAGGCAAAATAAAATGATTAAAGTTATTAATAAATTTGTACATAGTGCACCCCGAAAAACAAGATTAGTTTTGGATGCAATAGTAGGATTAAATCCTATCGCAGCAATTTCTAAACTTACATTTTTACCAAACTCGGTTTCTATTGATGTACTTAAAACTGTCAAATCTGCCGTTGCTTCAGCAAAAGATAAGAATTTTGATGACTCCTCACTCGTTATTACTCGTGCATTTTGTGACGAAGGTCCTAAATTAAAACGAAGAATCGTTTCTTCTCGCGGTAGGGCAAGGCCGATAGTCAAGAAAATGTCACACATTACAATCATTCTTTCCGAAATGAAATCGAAGCCCACAAAGTCAAATCCAGAAGTAAAAGGAGCATAAAATGGGACATAAAGTTAATCCAGTCAGTTACAGACTTCCACTCAACCTAGATTGGCAATCCAAATGGTTTGCTGGTAAAGATTATGCAAAATTATTACTTCAAGATGTTGATATTCGCAAATTTGTTGAGAAGAAACATCGAAATGCTGGGATTGAATGCGTCATTATTAGTCGTGGCACAAACGAAGTACTCGTAACCATTAAAACTGCAAAACCAGGATTGATTATTGGGCGTAGTGGAATGGGTAGTACCGACCTAAAATTACAGCTAGAAAAGATTACTGGTGGACATGTTCGATTGAGTATCGAAGAAGTTAAAAAGATTGATACTTCGTCCAGCCTAGTTGCTCAAAGTATTGCAAGCCAAATAGAAAGACGCGTTTCTTACAGAAGAGCAATGCGACAAGCGGTAGAAAAAGCTATGTCTGCAGGAGCAAAAGGTATTAAAATTTGCGTATCAGGCCGATTAAATGGTGCAGAAATTGCCAGAAGTGAGAAAATTGGTCAAGGTTCAGTCACATTGGCTACTTTGCGTAGCAACATAGATTATTACTACACACCCGCTCAAACTACGTATGGAGTAATTGGTATTAAGGTATGGATTTATAAAGGAGAGCCATATGTTAATGCCTAAAAAAATAAAACACCGAAAACAAATGCGACGTAAGAATCCAGGTATTGCCGTACGCGGAAATAGTATAGATTTTGGTAAATTTGCTTTAAAAGCTCAAGAACGCGGCATGCTTACTTCCAGACAAATTGAATCTGCCAGACGCGCCATGACAAGATATATTAAAAGAGGCGGCAAAGTATTTATCAGAGTATTTCCAGATTTGCCAATTACAAAAACAGCAGCCGAAACTCCAATGGGTGGAGGTAAGGGTACATTAGATCATTTTGCAGTTAAGATTAAACCCGGAAGCGTTTTATTCGAAATGGATGGCGTGTCGGATGTTGTTGCCAAAGAAGCAATGAGGTTAGCATCACACAAACTTCCTGTTGCGACTAAATTTATTAATAAGGACAAATCAGATGAATAAGTCACAGGAATTTATTGCAAATTTATTAAAATTAGACAAAGCTGCTTTATTAAAAGCCTTAGTTGAAGCAAAAAAAGAATTATCAAAATATAATCTAGAAAAATCTGTCAGTAAAGAAAATAATAATCGTAAATATAAATTATTAAAAAATAAAATAGCCAGAATAAATACAATTTTGACAAAGGTAAAATATGGCCAATAAAACCAATGATTTTATACTTGCAACTATTATCAACGTCATTGATAGCAGTACTTCAAGAGTTTCAATAAAAGACGAAGTTTATAATTCCAAATATTCAAAATACTACAAAAGAACCAGGAAATTACTTGTAGACAACGATGGTAAATTACCAAAGCCAAATGATATTGTCAAAATACATTCAACCAAACCAATATCTAAAAGTAAAAGCTGGATGATAATTGATATAGTTGACGCAAAAATTACCGTAGATACAAAGAATAAAGCTACCGAGGAGATAAAGTGATTCAACCAGGTACCCAGTTACAAGTAGCCGATAATACTGGCGCAAAATTAATTGAAGTAATTACTGTCGTAGGCAACGTTGCAGCTTGCGGAGCAGGTATAGGCGATATTATTACATGTTCAGTAAAGTCTGCCACCCCAAACGGAATGGTCAAAAAGAAGCAGATTGTAAAGGCTGTAATAGTAAGAACTGTAAAACAACATCGTCGCTCTGATGGTTCATACGTTAAATTTGATCAAAACGCTGCGGCTATTGTAACAAAAGAAAAAACGGGTTGGATGCCAAAAGGAACCAGAATATTTGGGCCGGTACCAAGAGAATTACGCGACGGTTTTATGAAAATTATTTCATTAGCACCAGAAGTTTTGTGAGGAATTATGGATATTAAAAAATCAGATAGCATTTATGTCACAACAGGAAAAGATAAAGGTAAGATTGGAAAAGTTATTGCTGCTTATCCTAAAACCTACACAGTTCTTGTTGAAAAGATAAATTTAGTGAAAAAGCATTTAAAGCCAACAAAAAGTGCACCACATGGTGGCATTCAAAGCATCGAACGACCAATCAGTATTGCTAAAGTTTCGTTAATTTGCCCAAATTGCTCAAAATCTACTAAAGTTGCTAACAAAATCATCAATGATAAAAAAAATCGTTTTTGTAAAAAATGTAATGAGTTAATTGGATAATAAAATGAGTGAATTAAAAGACAGATATTTTAAAACCATTGCCCCACAGCTTAAAGAAACTTTAGGAATTAAAACTATTGAATTAATTCCCAAGTTAATTAAAGTTACAATAAATATCGGTGCTGGCGATGCCCATAGTAACAAACAAATGCTTGAATCACTGCATCTAGATATGTCAAAAATAAGTGGCGCCAAGGCTGTTAGCACAATTTCTAAAAAAGCCATTTCAGCATTTAAGGTTCGCGAAGGCAATATCGTTGGATTAAAAACCACCTTACGCGGTGATAGAATGTACGATTTTATTGATAAGCTTATCAGCATAACTATCCCTCGCATTAGAGACTTTAGAGGCATGTCTAATAAATCTTTTGATGGTATGGGTAATTATAGTATTGGATTTAAAGAGCATACCATATTTGTTGAAATTCCATACGAAACAAACAGTAAACCACACGGAATACAGGTTGTTATTAACACAAGTACAAAAAATGATCAGCATTCCAAGTTATTACTTGAATTGCTTGGTTTTCCTTTTAAGAAAGATGAATAGGCGGATAAAATGGCACGAAAATCAATGATTGTAAAATCGAAAAGAAAACCAAAATTCTCTACAAGGATTATTCGCAGATGCAATCTTTGTGGTAGACCAAGATCAGTATTACGCGATTTCGGATTATGTCGTATTTGTTTTAGAGAAATGGCTAGCAGGGGCCAACTTCCTGGTATAACAAAAGCTAGTTGGTAGGAGTATTATATGATAAATGATCCAGTAGCAGATTTACTTACAAGAATTCGCAACGCTTCTATGGCAGGTTTAACTGAACTTAGTTGTCCTTTTTCGAATTTGAAATTGAATGTTTCCAACATTTTAAAAAATGAAGGTTATATCGCTGATGTTCAAACAGAGAATGACGAACTAGTTAACACTAAGGCATTAAAAATTGTACTTGGTGAGGATAGTAGCAAAGTAATCACTCACATTAAACGCATAAGCAAACCAGGCAGAAGAGTTTATGTTAAATCGACCAACATACCCAGACCACTTAGGGGCCTTGGAACAGTTATTGTTTCAACTTCTGGCGGTGTTATTACTGGCAAACAGGCCAAGAAACTTGGTCTTGGTGGCGAAATTCTCTGTGAAATCTGGTAGGAGTAAACATGTCTAGAATTGGTAAACAAATTATTAAAGTTCCATCATCTATTAGCATCGGCCAAATTGGCGATACTCTAGAGTTTAAAGGTGAAAAAGGTGTTTTAACGCTTAAACTCTTAGAGGGAATTACGATTGAGCAAAAAGATGGCATATTAGCCGTATCCAGATCAGATGACACTGCCGATCAAAAAGCAAAACACGGTTTACTTCGCACTTTAATCAATAACAAAATTATTGGAGTGAGCGAAGGATTCAGCAAAAAACTCGAAATTAACGGGGTTGGATACAGAGCAATTTTAGATGGTTCTAATTTGGTTTTAAGCTTAGGTTATTCACACCCAATTGTTGTTCAAGCTATACCAGAAATTAACTTTAAGGTTGAGAAAAATACAATTACAGTATCTGGAATTGACAATGTATTAGTTGGCGAGATAGCTGCAAAAATTCGTTCTTACAGAAAACCAGAGCCGTATAAAGGCAAAGGTATTAAATACTTTGGAGAAAAAATTAGACGTAAAGCTGGTAAGACAGCAAAGGCATAAAGGTATACCATGCAAAACCGACAATTAAAGAAAAATCGATATTCATTCAAAGTGCAGGGTGATAAAATCACTCCTAGGTTAGCTGTATTCCGCTCAGATAAATTTATATATGCTCAAATTATTGATGATGTCAGCGCAAAAACTTTAGCCTCAGCATCAGACATAAAAAAGGATTCTAAATTAAACAAAATGGCGAGCTCGGTTATAATTGGAAAAATGATCGCAGAAAAAGCTAAAGAATTGAATATTAAAAAAGTAAAGTTTGATAGAGGCGGTTATCTTTATCACGGTAGAGTTAAAGCATTAGCCGAAAGCGCCAGAGAAAATGGATTAGAGTTTTAATCACGGAGTAAATCAAATGCATGAAAACGAAAAACCAGTTAAAGAGTTTGAAGAAAAAATAATTGTACGCGATAGAGTAGCTCGTGTGGTTAAAGGCGGTCGCAGACAACGTACCCGTGTTTTAGTGGTCATTGGCGATAGAAAAGGGAGAGTTGGGTTTGGCATCGGTAAAGCAGAAGATGCTTCTTTGGCTAATGCAAAAGCGATCACATCCGCTAAGAAAAATATTATTACCGTCCCGATATTTAATGACACTATCCCACATGAAATTACAGCAAAATCGACTGGTGCAATTATAATGCTTAAACCGGCCGGTAAGGGCACATCGGTTATCGCCGGTGGAGCAGTCAGGGCAGTTGTAGAATTAGCTGGGATTAAAAACATTCTTAGTAAATCTTTAGGATCAAGTAATGCTATAAATGTTGTTACCGCTACTTTTGAGGCATTAAAAGGTTTAAAATCAAGAACTCCTAAACTTAAGGAAGAAAATGTTAAATAAGCTAGAACCTAATATTGGAAAAAAATTAAAACGTGTTGGAAGAGGCATATCTGCAGGTGGTGGTAAAACCGCAGGCCGAGGCACAAAAGGTCAGAAATCAAGATCCGGCCACAATATTCCAAAGCGATTTGAAGGTGGTCAATCTTCACTTTTACAACGCCTACCTAAAATGCATGGCACA
This sequence comes from uncultured Candidatus Berkelbacteria bacterium, assembly GCA_903954185.1. Lineage (GTDB taxonomy): Bacteria > Patescibacteriota > UBA1384 > CAJBMM01 > CAJBMM01 > CAJBMM01. Next base: position 14,611 of record CAJBMM010000030.1, read on the forward strand.
AAAGGTTACAAGGTTAAACCGATTGTAATATCTTTTAAAACACTAGAATTGCATTTTAATGACAAACAATTAATTAACAAAGATTTATTGTTAGAAAATAAATTAATTAACAAGTTACACAATGTTGTAAAAATTATCGGTTCACTGGATATGAAAAAGCAATTTACCTTTTCTGAGGATATTTTGCTTACTAAAAAACTAAAAGATTCACTATAATAATCTAAAGGAACGTCATGCAAGCCCTTAATAGGTTATTCTTAAATAAAGAATTAAGAAAAAGGGTTTTAATTACTCTCGGATTATTACTTGTAACCCGCATTCTTGTACATATTCCGTTAGCCGCAGTTTCTGCAGACAAATTAAAATCTTTTTTTACTGGCAGTAGCAACCAAGCATTCGGATTACTCGACATATTTTCCGGAGGTTCAATTTCAAGATTTTCAGTGATTTTAATGGGCGTCGGGCCATACATCACAGCATCTATCATCATTCAACTATTAACCGTTATTGTACCTTCGTTTGAAGCATTACAAAAAGAAGGCGAATACGGTAAAAATCGCTTAAATCAGTATACCCGTTATATCACCGTGCCTTTAGCTATTCTTCAAAGTTACGCCATGATTCTATTGCTAAAAAGCCAAGATGTAATCTCTTCATGGAATGCGCAAGAATTAGTAAGTATGCTTGTAGTTTCTACGGCGGGCACAATTTTGTTGATGTGGATAGGCGAAATAATTACTGAAAGTGGTATTGGAAACGGTATTTCACTCATCATTACCATAGGCATTTTGTCAGGCTTACCTGCCACCTTTGCTCAAAAATATTCTTTAGTAGTATCTGGTGGCATAATTGACTACAAAGAGCTTTTAAGTTTTTCGATATTTATTCTATTCTCAATATTACTTATTGCAATAATTGTTTTAATGAATGATGCTGTTCGCCGAATACCCGTGTCATATGCAAGGCGAACTCGTGGTGAAACCCTATCGAATAGCATCAATAGTTTTTTGCCAATTAAAGTTAATACGGCAGGCGTAATTCCGATAATATTTGCCGTTTCGATGCTTATGTTTCCACAACTTATCGGCAAGTTTTTTGAAAGCGCTAAAACTGATTGGGTTCGTAATTTTGCAATTTGGATTTCTTCAACAGTTTCGGCAGAAAAAAATGCACTAGTTTACGGCATACTTTACTTTTTGTTAGTTATCGTTTTCACTTATTTTTATACATCCATTGTTTTTAACCCTCAACAGATTGCGGAGAATTTGCAAAAACAAGGTGGCTTTGTACCAGGAATTCGTCCAGGTAGCGAAACGGTAACATATCTTAGTGCCGTTATATCTCGAATAACATTTGTTGGATCGATATTTTTGGGCTTAGTTGCAATTTTACCAATAATAATTCCATTATGGACAGGTGATCAAACACTCATTCTTGGCGGGACTGGAATTTTAATCGTCGTCTCTGTCGTAATCGAAACTATGCGTCAAGTTCAAGCTCAGCTAGTAATGACTAGTTATGAAAAATATTAAGCTGTATAATTGTTAAATGAAAGCAAGGCATATTTATTATCCAATTTTACTCGCAACAATAATTTCGTTAATCTATTTATTTAATAAGAATTATAGTAACTTTACTACTCCACAAACTAATACCGCAGAACAACCATCCAATATAGTTAAAGTTTCCGAACCGTCAATTTCCAATATTGTGAATTCGCAAATATACAGCGTAAAACAAGGTGACACGCTTTATAGCATAGGAAAGAATTTTAATATGTTGTGGACTGTGATAGCTAAGGTAAATAATTTAGAAGAAAATAGCACATTATTCGTTGGCCAAAATTTAACTATTCCATCTGAGAATGAAGCCAAAACAGTACAATCTAGAACCGATACGATAATTGCAGACCAAGAAGAACAAGACAATCTCAAATCTGCTCAAGAATATGCACTCGCTGGCAAAGAAACGTTATCTTATCGTAAAATAACAACAGAGGTCGTTAAAAAATCTAGACTACTAATAAAATACAATTTTACTGCCAATGATATATATATTGAAAAATCAATAGATTTAGAAGCGGGCATAGCCATTGTAGAAATTACACACGACGAATCACTTTATACGGTTACTCTTAATTCGTTTCAAAAAAATATGGGCGCCAATACAATTTGGACACCAGTCAAAGTACAATACTAGGATTCATATGATAATAATATTAATCGGTCCACAAGGAAGTGGTAAAGGAACTCAAGGTCAATTGCTAAAAAGAAACCATCATATCCACTATATCTCAACAGGTTCATTACTAAGAAAGATGGCAAAGCATACCAAGAATGGCGATAAACTAAAAGCCACCGATGGCAAACTGCTGCCAGATTCAGTTATCAACGGCTTAGTTGAAGAAGAGATGCAAAAACACCATACCGCTAATTTTATATTCGATGGATACCCAAGAACTACCGAGCAAGCCGAATTTTTGTCGGATTATATAAATGATCATTTTAAAGAAAAAAAATCGATGGTTATATATTTTGAATTAGACGATAATGAAGCAATTCGTCGAATTTCTAAAAGATTAACATGCGTCAGTTGTGGTTTCGTGACATATCCTAGCCGAATTTCCTTGTACCAAATATTTAAAATTTGTCCTAACTGCCATCATAAATTGGCTATTAGAGCCGATGACAATGAAGTGGCAGTAAAAGAACGTCTTCGAATATTCCGCAAAGATACTTTTCCGCTCATTAATTATTATTCGGATAAACATATATTATTTACCGTAGATGCAAGAAAAAATATTGGTGCTATAAACGAAGAGGTTGAAAGAATATTAAATGAAAACAGATAAATTAGTGGCAATGGAGAAAAGTGGCAAAATTTTACATGAAGCACTTCTGCTAGTTGTAAAAAGTGTCAAACCAGGTATTTCCGGACTTGAAATAAATGCAATTGCCGAAAATTATATCATCAACCAAAACGCTAAACCCTCTTTCAAGGGTTACAAAGGATTTCCTGCTGGATTGTGCGTTTCGATAAATAATGTCGTTGTTCACGGAATTCCATCATCTTACAAACTAAAAAACGGCGATTTAGTAGGATTAGATTTAGGTGTTTTTTATAGTAAATATCATACCGACAGTGCCGTATCTGTTATCGTAACCGAGTCAGGATGTATTACTGCAGAAGAACTCATAAAAATATCTAATAAATCAGATTTTAGCGATTTAAATGTTAAAGAAAGATTAATTTGCGTCTGCTATAAATCATTATATATAGGAATTGATCAAGCTAAAATTGGTGGCAAATCTGGTGATATTGGTGAGAGTATTCAGGAATATATCGAAAAATATGGGTTTGGCGTTGTGCGAGAGCTGGTAGGGCACGGCGTAGGCGAGCATATTCATGAAGATCCAAGTATTCCTAACTTTGGATCTAAAAATACTGGGTCAATACTAAAAGAACATCAAACCATAGCTATTGAACCAATGGTTACGGTGGGCGATTGGCACGTAGAGGTATTAAAAGATAATTGGGGCATCGCCACCAAAGATGGCACGCTATCGGCTCACTTTGAACATACAATTTATATTTCAGATTCAGGCCCAATAATCTTAACCTAGAATATGTTAATCAATCGGATATTCTTTATTTTCTTTCAAATAATTTATTAGCCATAAGCTATAAGCTAAAACCCAATATAATGTTGCATTATATTAGGATATATGTTAAGATTGTAGTTGAAAATAGCGAAATAGAGGATATCTTTTGAGTTCAAAAGAGAACGTAATCGAATCGGAAGGTCTTATAATAGAGGCACTTCCTAATGCTAGTTTTAGAGTTAGTTTAGAGAGTGGACAAACTGTATTGGCTCATCTTTCAGGTAAGATGAGGGTTAATTATATAAAAATCCTTCCAGGTGACAGGGTTTTAGTAGAATTAAGTGTTTACGATTTAACCAAGGGTAGGATTACCCGAAGATTACCGGTAAAAAGAGATTATCAAGAAGAAGTTATTATTACACCCGAGCCTATTACAGACAGTAACGACAAAGATGAGGCTACAAAAGAATTGGATAGCAAAGATGAAAGTTAGACCATCAGTTAGAACAATGTGTAACAAATGCCGCATTATTAAGCGAGAAGGTGTTTTAAGAGTTTTGTGCGAAAATCCTAAACACAAGCAAAGACAAGGTAATTAAGAAAGGAGAGCTTTTAGGAAATTAGAGATTAGCTATTAGTGACGGTTGTACCCTTTCTAATAAGCTAATAAGCTAATAAGCTAATAAGCTAAATTATGGCCAGAATTGTCGGAATAAACATCCCAAATAATAAAAGAGTAAATATTGGCCTTTCATATATATATGGAATTGGTCCTTCGAATGCAATCGATATTTTAAAACAAGCCAAAGTTGAAGGAAATCCAAGAATAAGTGACTTGTCTGAAGATGAAATTGAACGAGTTCGTCAAATTATTGATAAAAACTACAAGGTAGAAGGCGATTTGCGACAAGAAGTTGGCCAAAACATTAAACGGTTAAAAGAAATTGGGACATTTCGCGGTTCACGTCACGCCAAAGCCTTGCCAGTTCGCGGACAACATACTAAAAATAATGCTAGAACTAAAAGAGGGCGTAAGATAACTGTTGGTTCTGGTAGAAAAGTTTCCGCACAAAAAACATAAATGATTGGAATATGTAAATGGCAAATGTAATTAAAAAAAATATTGCAAAAAAATCTAAGATTAAAAAAGTTATTCCAAAAGGGATGATATTTATTCAATCTACTTTTAACAACACGATTATCAGCGTCACTGACGCTACGGGCAATGTCATTGCTTGGGCATCTGCTGGTGCCTCTGGTTTTAAAGGAGCTCGTAAGTCTACTCCACATGCAGCCCAAACCGCTATGATTTCTGTCCTAGATCGTGCCAAACAGGTTGGATTAAAAGAAATATCCGTTATAGTTTCAGGCGTTGGACCAGGAAGAGAATCTGCTGTTAGAGCTCTAGGAAATTCCGGTATCGATGTTACATCAATTAAAGACAAAACACCTATTGCACATAACGGCGTTCGCGCTAAAAAGCCACGGAGAGTATAAATGTCACTAAAATTACCTACAAGTCCAAGATATCGCAAATCTGCAAAAAAACTTTTTTTACGCGAAAAAAGCCTTAAATCTAAGAACCCATCAATTGTTTCAGTCGGAGCAATTATTGCCGGATCTACTTCTAGAGCTTCTGAATACGCAAAACAGCTCATAGAAAAACAAAAAGTACGTAGATTGTACGGAATTAGCGAAAGTCAATTTAAAAAATATTACGTATTAGCTAGCAAAGCAGGTCAAAATACCGCCGAAACTATGTTGCAGATTTTAGAAAGACGAATTGATAATGTAGTTTACAGGGCTGGGCTTGCATCTACGCGTGCAGAATCTCGACAGATGGTATCACATAAATTAATTAAATTAAACGGACGAAGAGTAAATATTCCTTCAATTCTTGTAAAAACTGGCGATGAAATTGAACCTGTTAAAAAAACTGAACGCATGGAAAGCCTAAATAGTGATATGACCCCTAAATGGTTAGATAAGAATAATAAATCTTACGCCATCAAAATTTCTAACCTACCCGCAAGAGATGATGTAGACCAAGATATCAATGAACAACTAATCGTAGAGTATTATTCTAAATAATCAAAAAAGGATTTTTCATGGAACAAATTATATTACCACAAGTCATAGAAAGTGTTGTTAGCCCAGAAAAAAGCTCATTTGTTATCGCTCCTTTGTTTCCAGGATATGGAAACACGGTTGGTAATAGCATTAGAAGAGCGCTCTTATCTTCTTTACCGGGTTCAGCAATTTCATCAATAAAGATTGATGGCGTAGAACATGAATTTTCAACTGTTAAAGGAATGAGAGAAGACGTTGTTGAACTAATATTAAACCTAAAACAAGTTAAAATTTACCTTCACGATACGTCTGAACCGGTTGTAATTAGATTAGAAGCTAAAGGTCCAGGGGTAGTCACAGCCGCAAACTTTAAAGAAAACAGCAAAGTTTCTATTGCCAACCCAGATCTTTATCTTTGCACGCTTTCCGAAAAATCTTCTCTTGTCTTAGAGGCCACTATTGAATACGGACGCGGCTACGATGCAGTAGAAAAAAGAGAGGGTAAAAACACTGAAATTGGCCGTATAGCAATCGACGCATTATATAGCCCAGTTGTAGCTGTCGGATTAAATGTAGAAAATACTCGCGTTGGCAAAATGACCAACTACGATAAATTAACACTTACCGTTTCTACCAATGGAACCGTTGCTCCAAAAGATGCGCTAAAATTCGCTTCTGCAATTTTAGTTGATCAATTTCATTTATTAGCTACGTTTGATCAGGTTTCTACACCAGACTCTGCTGTAAATAGCGAGGTTGGCATGGGTATTGAAAACACTAAAATTGAGGATTTATTTAACGCCAAAGCGGTTAAAATACTCGCAGAAAATAATATTACCTCATTAGATGATATCAAAAATGCATCACAAGAAACTATCGATGCGCTTTCTGGCTTAACCCAAAAAGCTTTGACAGAAATTAATAAGATAAGAGCATAATATGGCATCGCAAAGAATACTTAGTCGCAAAAGCGACAATCGAAATCACTTATATCGAAATTTAGCTACTTCTTTAGTATTGTATGAAAAAGTAGATACTACTGAAGCTAAAAGCAAAGAGCTAAAACGACTGATTGATAAATTAATTAGCACCGCTAAAAAGAATGATCTTAGTGCCAGACGTGCTATGTCTGCATATTTATTCGACAATAATGCTGTTGATAAAATGTTCGATGTTCTAGTACCAAGATATTCCAGCATTTCCAGCGGTTTTTCTACTTTAGCAAAAATTGCATCTCGCAAGGGTGACGGAGCAATGACTTGCCGCGTAGAGCTAATTAACCCAGAAATTAAAACTGCTAAGATATCTGCTCCAAAGAAGGATAATGATGACAAAGACAAATAACACCGAACATAATTGGCATTTAATAGATGCAAAAGACACAGTATTGGGCAAGATTGCAGTTGAAGCCGCCGTTTTATTAATGGGTAAAAACAAAGTAGAATATCGTTCCCATTTAGATATTGGCGAGATGGTAGTTGTAATAAATGCTAAACATGTAAAATTAACTGGCAACAAGTTAGAAAACAAAATGTATCGCTCGCATTCTGGTTATCCTGGCGGTCTTAAAGAAACCACAGCCGGTAAACTTCTCGAAGTAGATCCTGAACGCATTATTTGGGAAGCAATATATGGAATGTTGCCCAAAAACAAACTCCGCGAAATATTCATTAAAAGATTAAAAATATACGCTGGTAGTGAGCATCCTCACACTGCTAATATTAAAGGATAACCATGGTTGTTAAAAAAGAAACATCAGCTTTAAAATACACATCCAGCCTTGGTCGTCGAAAAACCGCCATCGCTCAAGTTAGATTAATGCAGGGTAGTGGAATTCTAACTTTAAATAATAAAGTATTAGCACTAGATCCACGACTTGCTGAACCACTTGAAATGGTTGGGGTTAGTGATAAATACGATATTAGCGTAATAGTACGTGGTGGTGGTAAAGAAGGACAAATAATCGCTATTCGACATGGCATAGCCAGAGCTCTTGTTAAAATAAATGAAGATTTTAAAACAACTCTTAAAAAAGCTGGATTCATTACTCGAGATTCACGCGAGAAAGAACGTAAGAAATTTGGCTTAAAGAGCGCTCGTCGCGCACCTCAATTCTCAAAGCGCTAACAGGAGTTTTATGCTTGTAATTCGCCTCAAGCCAGTTGGCGGATAACGATCTACAACCTAACGCATATGTCAAACAGAATTGAAAAGCTAGAATCTTTGTTCACGACAGAAATATCTAATTATTGGCGCAAATTTCAATCCGATAATATTATTACTGTGTCTAAAGTTGATATTAGCCGCGATTTGAAGTCGGCCACCATTTGGGTTAGTACTATTGTAAAAACAGGCTCTACTTTATCTGAGTTACGCAAAGATATTGGCAATTTAAGCAAATATCTCTCTTCGCGTTTAAGTATTCGCGCTATGCCTCATATTGATATAAAGGTAGATAGCGGTATTGCTTATGCCGATAAGATTAGCAATATGATAGAAGACCTGAAGAAACAGTGAGCAGTGAGCAGAGATCATAGAACAGAGAGCATGAAGCTTGAAGCATGCATAGCACTCCTGCGATGTGAGCCTGACGCAGTCTGTAGGCGCATCGGAGGTGTGCGAGCGAAAGAATAGGTCGCATTGAATTTTGATTGATTCAAAATTATTTAATATTTCAAAATTGATTCGTCATTTATAATGTATATTTCGTCATTTCTCATCGTAGGTGTTCACACCCTTGAAAAAATATTGTTCGAGGAGTCCGTACAACGAGAACTATATACCAGATAGAGTTCTCGCCCCTCTAAGCGGGGCATTTGAGACGCTTAGCGTTTCGCCATGCTCGAACAATATCAGGCTTTTCATAAACATAAACTCTTATCTCTCTTACCAAATACGTAATAAAATGTTATTATCATCTCATGAAAAGACTAAATTTCTTGTTATTTTGTATATCATGCGTTTCATTATTTCTCACATATCTGATAATTACCACCATAAGCCCGTTTTCAATAAGTAATTATTACTTAACTGTATTCTATTTTATACTTTTTTCATTCGTTTTTTCTTTTTCGCTATTCTGCCGATCGTATCTTATTCCTGAACTTTTCCATAAAGTCATTTATCAAAATGAATGGTTAGCACTTGTCCGCCAATCGATGATTTTTTCGTCTGTAATAATATTATTTCTTATTTTGATGTCTATAACATCTATAGGCGTTATTGATGTATCATTAATCATAATAAGCGCGTTAATTTTTGAGCTATTCTTTCATGTTAGAATGCCAATTAGAAAGTCATGATGGATAATAATTCTTTAAATAATCTAATTATTTCTGCCAAGAGCGATCTTGAGGCTGGTCAAAGCACTTACGATTTAAGAATTAAATATTTAGGCAAAAATAGCGAAATATTTAAATCTTTTAAACTTTTGCCCTCACTTTCATCAGATGAAAAAAAGGAATTTGGGCCTTTATTAAATAGTATAAAAGCCAATTTAGAATTGCTTTTACAAGAAGATGTAAAAACATCCAAAATATCACAAGATTATACCGCACCACTTAAAGTACACAAACACGGTCATAGCCATCCAACAGATTACACCATGGCTTTAATGATTAACATTTTTAGCAAATTAGGTTTTAAAGTTTTTGAAACACCGGAAATAGAAGATGAAAACGACAACTTTTCATTCTTGCGTGTCGCTAAAGATCATCCAGCGCGAGATATGCAAGATACTTTTTGGACCACCGACGAAAAAGTTTTACGCACCCAAACTACCGCTTTTCAACGTCGTGCATTAGAGCAATTTAAACCACCTTTTGCAGTAATTCAAGCCGGAAAAGTATTTCGTGCTGAATCTGAAGATGCAACTCACTTGTCAGAGTTAAACATGTTAGATGGTTTTGCTATTGGCACCGATTTAAATTTTACGCATCTTAAAGGTGTATTATATAACTTTTTACGTCAGCTCTTTGGCAACGATGTTAAAGTAAGATTTAGACCATCATTTTTTCCGTTTGTAGAACCAGGGGCAGAAATGGATATGATGTGTTTAAAGTGCAAAGGGTCTGGTTGTAAAGCTTGTGGTAATAGTGGATGGTTAGAAATAATTGGATGCGGTATTACTCATCCAGAAATCATAGAATCTGCTGGTTTAGACCCGAATATTTACCACGGAATTGCTTTTGGTATTGGAGTTGAACGAATTGCCATGCGCATGTTTGAGATGGATGACATAAGAGAGTTAGTAAAAAATAATCCTGAGTTTTTAGAACAGCTAACTTAACGCGTTATAATGATTAGATCCTTCGGCAAGGATCGTCATTCGATCCAGGCGCAGGATGACAGCGAAATTATATCCTTAAATCAAACAGAGGAAAATATGAAATTTGTTAAAAAATACTTAAACACCAAACTTGCAGCCGCAGAGGCTGCCGCAATTATTAATCAAAGCGTTCAAGAAGTAGATGCGGTAATATCAACTGGCGTAAAAGCAAGCGGCGTAATTACAGTTAAAATTATCGATATTCAAAAACACCCCAATGCCGATAAACTTCGTATTATTACTGTAGACGATGGCCAAACCCTGACCGATATTGCTACAGGTGCCCCTAATATTGAAGTCGGACAAATCATTGCGCTTGCCAAACCTGGAGCTAAAATATTGGCTGTGGACCATTACAATCCAAATTTTGATATTAATCAAGCCGAATTTATGGAAATCAAAACAGTTAATCTTCGAGGAGTTGATTCGCCGGGGATGGTTTGCGGCCCAGATGAATTGGGAATTTCTAATAGTGTAACCAGTGGATTGTATATTTTTCCCCAAAATACACCTTTAGGCAAAAAAGTTGAGGATGTTATCCCAACAACCGAAATTATTGAAACCGACGATAAAGGCACAGCACACCGTCCAGATTTATTATCATACAAAGGTATTGAGCTAGAACTTTCTGCCGCGCAGAATATTAAAATTGAGCCCAAAAATTACCCTGTTCCAGAAAATAAACTGGACGGAAATATGATGGTAGATAAATTAGATCTACAATTGGCAGCTTGTTTTTGTATCGCCAAAATTGAAGGCGTAAAGGGCATTGAAACCCCTGCCGAAATTAAACAATTTCTATTAGATAATAATGTTAAATTAATAAATTTTTCTACCGATTTAACTAATTACATCATGCTTTTAGAAGGCGTGCCAACCCATGCGTTTGACGAAAGCTATGCCGCGAATAATCTTTCAATTCGCTACGCTAAAAAAGATGAATTAATAACGGTATTAAACGGTCAAACGTATAAGTTAGAAGGCGCGGATATCGTCATCGCCAATAAGGATAAAGCGATGGATATTGCTGGCATAATTGGTGGGGCCGAAAGCGCAACAAATAACACAACTAATTCAATTATTTTAACAGCTGCAGCTTGGAACCCAATAAGCGTACGAAAAACATCTAGAAGGCTTAGTGTTCGCACAGAAGCTTCTGCTCGGTTTGAGAGGGGATTACCACCACAATTTGTCACAAATTCCTTCATAAGCCTTGTGGAGCTATTTACAGCCAATGGGGCTAAATTGACTTACTTCAATATATTAAGTGATAAAACCCCCAAAGATGATAGTTATACAATAACCCCAGATTTAGTTTTTTCAATATTGGGAATACGTTTAGAGCAATCGCAAATTAATCGTTATTTAGAATTGCTCGGCTACAACATAGCTAAAAATAATTGCGTTCCTCCATATTGGCGCAAAGATATTAATTGTATTTCCGACATAATTGAAGATGTTGCCCGCCTACACGGCTACAACAATGTGCCAATGGTAATCCCTAATTTAATAAATAACAGCGCTATTGATTCCCCAACCTATACTTTTGCCGAAAATTTGCGAAAATTTGCTGCACTAAGCGCTTATGAAGTAAAAACAAGTATTTTTTCAAATATAAATAGTGCCAAGTCATTTGAGGTTAAAAATCCTATCGGTAACAATAAATATATAAAAGAAGATAATTTGCAAGCCATTAAACTTGCGGCACAAAACTTTATTCATCGCGGCGTTGAAATTTTCTCATTATTCGAAATTACAAACGTCTACTCTAAAGATGAAAATAAATCGAACGAACTAAAGGTTTTTAGTTACGCATCGTCGCTAAAAATAGAAGATGCAAAATCGGAGCTTGCCACCATTTTTCACCTGCTAAAGATTAACATCACAAAAGTAAAATTTGACGAGTTAAATGGCGAAGGATTAATTAGCTTTGACAGTACGGTTATTGGCAAATTTTTAAACCATAAAATTCGCCAAACTGAAATAGTTATAATTGAACTAGAGCTAGAAAAGCTACGTAAAATTGCTAATAATAAACCTGAATATCACCACTATTCACAATACCCCAAAATTAAACGCGATATTGCCTTTATCGCCGAAAATACTATCAAATTAGGCGATTTAGCCAACTTTATAAAATTAAAGTCTGAATTAATTACTTCTGTAGAGTTGTTTGATCAATTTAGCGATATTAAGTTTGGCGCACGTAAACAATCGTTAGCATTTCATATCACTTTTCAATCCGATTCGGGCACATTAACAGATGCCCAAATTAACGAAATAATGGCAAAAATTGAACAAAACTTAACTCAAGAATACAAAGTTAAGATAAGAGAGGAATAGCATGGAAAGAGTTTTAAACAGTGAAACAGTAAAGCATATTGGCAGTAAAGTTTCGGTTTGCGGCTGGGTACAAACCCGCAGAGATCACGGCAAAATAGTATTTTTAGATATGCGAGACACAAGCGGCTTGTTGCAGGTGGTAATATTTGACTCTACTTTAGTTAAACAAATAGAAGATCAAACCATTAACCGCGAATATGTGCTTTCTGTTACCGGAACTGTAGCAGCCAGACCAGAAAAATTAGTAAACGATAAAATTCCTTCTGGAACGGTAGAATTACAATGCGAAAAAATTGAGGTACTTTCTGCAGCCGAATTCCCTCCATTCGAAATTGAAGAGGAATTGAATGTAGATGAAGAAATGCGTATGAAATATCGTTACCTAGATTTACGCCGCCCCACAATGCTTAACAGATTTAAACTTAGATCAAAAGTTCTGCAATTTATTCGTAATTGGTTAATTGAAAAAGAGTTCGTAGAAGTAGATACCCCCATGCTTACCAAAGATACACCAGAAGGTGCGCGTGAATATATTGTTCCATCACGATTGCAACCGGGGAAAGGCTATGCCTTGCCACAATCGCCACAACAATTTAAACAACTGTTAATGGTATCTGGCTTCGAAAAATATTTTCAAATTGCCAAGTGTTTACGCGATGAAGACCCAAGAGGCGATAGGCAACCAGAGTTTACACAACTCGATATGGAGATGAGCTTTGTAGAGCAAGAAGACGTGATGAAGTTAAATGAAGCTTTGCTTATCGATTTAATCGAAAAGTTAGCACCAAATAAGCATATTCAAACCAAACCGTTCCCACGCATGACTTATGCCGAGGCTATGGAAAAATATAAAACCGATAGACCAGATTTACGGGTTAATAAAGACGACCCGAACGAATTGGCGTTTTGCTGGGTAGTAGATTTTCCATTTTTCGAAAAATCCGATAATGGTAATTGGACTTTTACTCACAATCCATTTTCCGCCCCTGTGCCAGAAAATATGGCCGATCTTATGGAAAAAAAGAATATCCCCGATATAAAAACAACGCAATACGATATTGTTTTAAACGGTTTTGAAATTGGTGGCGGAAGTATTAGAAATCATCAGGCAAGTGCATTGCATAAGGTTTTTGAAATAATGGGGTTAACCGAAGAATTGATCGAAAAGAAATTCGGTCATATGCTTAAGGCATTCGCTTATGGTACACCTCCTCATGGCGGCATTGCTTGGGGATTCGACCGCTTAATGATGCTCTTAACCGATACGCCAAATATACGCGAAGTCATTGCTTTTCCAAAAACAGGCGATGGTCGCGACCTTATGATGGGCGCCCCAAGCATAATAACTGACGAAAAACTGAAAGAACTACATTTAAAAAGAAGTTAACGGAAATTCGAAATACGAAATACGAAATTAGATGATAATGTTGATTAAAGAAGTTAACGGAAATTCGAAATACGAAATACGAAATTAGATGATAATGTTGATTAAAGAAGTTAACGGAAATTCGAAATACGAAATTCGAAATTCGAAACAAAAAAGATGTTTAATTATTATGATGGATTATAATTTACAAAAACGGACAATCGAATTTAGCAAAAATTCAATAATTTTTGCAAAAAAGTTGCCAGTTAATCACATATCACGCCCGATTATTACACAATACATTAAGTGCTCATCAAGCATTGGCGCTAACTATTGTGAAGCTAATAATGCAGAGTCAAAAGCTGATTTTAGACATAAAATATCAATATCGAGAAAAGAATCGCAAGAAACCTGCTATTGGTTAGAGATTATGAAAACAACATTTGAAGAATTCACGCCTGAAATAATAGTATTACTAAAAGAAGCAACCGAACTTAACTTAATCCTTTCAAAAATATTACTTAATAGCAAAGACAAATAATGTAACAGAAATTTGAAGCACGAAATTCGAAAATCGTAACATATTATTCGATCCTCTGTTTCTGATTTCAAATTTCGAATTTTTGTTAAATTAATATGATTAAATCCAAAATCTTATTACACGCTTGTTGCGCACCTTGCTTAACGGCAGCGCACGACAGGTTAAAATCTGAATACGATATAGATATTGTTTGGTACAACCCAAATATTTATCCAGTTGACGAAGAAAAGAAACGCTTGGCAGAGTTAAGACGATATGCGGGCGAGGTCAAGGCTAATCTTATAGAATTACCGTGCAATGATGACGATATTGTCGAATGGAAACAGTCTGTGGTGAGTTTTGCTCATTTGCCAGAAGGCCAAAGACGTTGCAGCGAATGTATTTATTTTCGACTAAACAAAATGACTAAGTTTGCCAAAAAAGAGAAGTATAAACGAGTTGCCACCACACTAACTGTTTCTCCAAAGAAATCTGCCATATTAGTAAATAATGCTTTAAAGAAATCTAGCATTAATGCAGGGTTAGAATATATTGAGGCAGATTTTAAAAAACAAAACGGTTATTTAAAATCAATCGAACTATCTAAAGCTCACAATCTTTACCGCCAAAACTATTGCGGCTGCGAATATAGCTTAAGTGAAAGTAAACAGAAGCACGAAATCTAAAAATCAGGAAGAATGCTTCGAATTTCTAATTTCAATTTTTCGTTTAATTTCTAATTAAATTATTCGAAAACTTTATATCAATTGTCATTCCTGCGCAGGCAGGAATCTACATAATAAATTATCCGATTGGATCCCTGCCTGCGCAGGGATGACAAATAATTTTGAATACCTATTTTCACACCATTTTCTGTTACTTTTGCCACTTTTCTCACTTTTTCCTACACTTTTCTTTCAAATTTCGTGCTTCTGATTTCTGTTAAATTAATAAATTGATTTATTTTTCGAATTTCTAATTTCGAATTTTTGTTAAATTCTCTTACATACTTGTCATCGCCACTACTCGGAATATAATAAAATTAAATACATTAATAGCGTTTCATGTTTCAAGTTCCATGATCCATGACCGCAGGGGAGGAATTATGTTCAATAAAAGCCACAAAGAAAAAACATTCTTGGGTGTTGCCATGTTTATTATATTGCTAGGAGTAATTGTTTTGGTAATAGGATTATGCCAGTGGGTTTATAACTGGTGGTACCTAGATTACGCATTTGCCATGCCATCTGCAAAAGTAATCGGCGGCCTTGTCGTAATTGCACTTGGTTACATTCAATTAGAACTCGAACTCATCCGCACTCACAAACGCATTAAAGAGTAATTCTATAATTTAAAATACTAATGCCGCATATCTAATACACTTTGTAGAATCTCCGTTTTAAATGTTGGTATTACCTAGCGGTATACTTTGTAGTTTAGTTTGCTTAATATTGACATTTATGCGCATTTATGCTAATATATACGCTTGTGGCTATTATTTAGCTTTGTAGCACTTTTACACATTAATTTCGTATATTATCTGCGCTTGCGTGTAGCACCGTGAGTACAACATAGTTTGTATTTACAGCGCTATACCCAAGCGAGTCGCGACTGCGCGCCTCGACTTCATCAAGGAGGTGGCACATGCCACACCCATTCGATCCCAACCTTACGCTGGTAGTATGGCTTCGCCATGCTAGGCATGAGAATCAGATCGTCCCAGAGAGCGCGTACGCCGAGTTGGCATACGAGGGAATGATGCTCGAACGACTCGGGATCAAGATCGATGTCGTCTTCGGGTCCCCGCTTCCTCGCGCAGTACGCAGCGCGTTGATGTTGACCGCCGGTAACAACAGCGTCGCCAAGATCTATACCCACAACGCTCTCGGCGACTTCACCACCAACCCTGGGCTGGGCCCCCTGGTGCCAATGATCAAAGCGGCGGCGGCGGCAGAGGGCGCGGAGGCGGAGGCGTTTGCGTTGCAGATGAACAACGTTAACGTCCGTGAACGAATTCTCGAGATCGGACGCCTCGCTGCAAAGCAAGTCGAGATTGCGAAAGCAACTCTTGCTGGACCGGGCGGCGTATTGCTCGTGCCGGGTCATAGCCCGGCGCTCGAGCTGGCCATCATGTCCATGCGAGGGAGGAAGTTTTTGGGTGAGGATACCGACTCCAATATCCCAATCACGCCGCCCTTTATGATGGAAAGAGGGTCAGTTGCCGTAACAATATTTAGTTACGGCAGCTACGTCGACACCCAGTACCTAGGCATCGTCGACGACAAGACCACCTGGCCGCCTGCCCCATAGGCTGGCAACGTATCTGGGGTGCAAGAAAGGCACCCCAACGAGACCCTCCTGGCTATCCAGCCGCGGAGGGTCTTCGCATTTTATAGGATTAAATTCGTTTAATTATTTTTACTAAACCCGTATCGCCATTAACTTCTATAACATCACCATTTTTTATTAGTTTGGTGGCAATTTTAGCGCAGGTAACCCCTGGAATTTTTGCCTCTCGGGCTAACGTTGCAGTATGCGATGTTAAGCCAGTTCCGCCATCGGCAACTATGCCTGCCGCACGTGAAATAGCAGGGGAGAAGCTAGGAACTGCTTGAACCGTAACAATTATATCTCCCTTATTTATTCTATTGGCTTCATTTGGATTCATCATTAACCTTGCGGTACCAGTAACTATTCCTTTTGATATTCCCATGCCTTGTATAAAGTCTGCCTTCACATCTATACCGAATAATTTTTCTTCCCACTTCTTTGCTTCTTTACCAGTTAATACCTGCGTCTCTCCACCTTTTACAGGTAACCATATAGAAAGCTCATACCTATCTTCTAATGTTCTCTTTATTTCCTTGCCATTTAATGCACCTAAAACTTCATCCATTTTCATAAATCGGATTAATTTTAATGTTATACCTGTTCTTTTTGCCACCTCTTCTAATACTTTGTCAAAGTAGTAAAGGCTTTGCGAAACAATGGTTTTTCTCTGCTCTTTGTTATACATACCATCACGCATAATTTCAAATTTCAAAACCTCCGCTGCCGTCATCTTTAATTCTTTCTGAGCAACCCCAACTCTCTCATCATGCTTATCGACAATTTCACGTTTTTTCCTAATTATTTCAATATCCTTATTTTTTACATTGTTTGATAAGCGAATAATCACGTCTTGAATGGTTAAAATAGGATCTTCATAGTCTCGCGTTACCCAAAAAAACTCTTTCTGATGACACTCTATCAACCTCATTAATTCGGGAAATTCTTGAATTTTTTCGAAGCTCACATTATGCATAAATAAGTCTAACCATTGTTTGTTTAACAGTATTTTTTCTAGAATATTTAACCGAGCAAGTTCTTCATGCAAATTTACCATTGCTTTGGGCTGTGTAGTTAATATAGTAAAATATTCGCTCGATATTTCTTCGGGCAATTTACGTTTATCAATAATACTTTTTAGATCTTCCATTAAGTGGGTTTCAATGCAAAGAATAGGAAAGTAGCGTGGATAAATTTGCTGATAACTGTTTTTGTAGTAGTCGAATAAACCCGCAAGATCATCATTTGTCATTGCTGTAAGGTCAATTGGATTTATGGATTTAAGTTTAGTTATAAACTCATCACCCAATTGTTTCATTTCTTTAGATCTCTCTTTAAAGAATTGCGGATTATTTTTTACTACTTCCATAACAATTTCTGCAGCAATTTTCATTTCTTTTTCTTCAACAAAAATTGTTTGCATATTATTTTGATAAACCATTGGTACCGCAGTGTATGCAAAACCAGCGATATCTTTCATTTGATTGGAAATTGACTCCATCGATAAATAGTTCGGAAAAGGACTCATCCGTTGTCTGCTAGAATAGTTGTACCATTTTTTATCTAATAAATTACCCATTTATTCTCCTTACTGTTCCATTATTAGCATCTACTTCAACCAAATCACCATCTTTAAATACTTTTGTAGCAACTTTTGTACCGATAATGCATGGCTTTTTCATCTCGCGAGCTACAATAGAAGCGTGAGACGATATTCCGCCTTGGTCCGTTACAAATGCACATGCTTTGTGCATTGCTGGCAAGTAATCTGGGCTTGTGGCCGATGCTACTAAAACATCGCCTTTTTGTACTTTTCCGATATCAGATTTATTTCTGATTATTCTAACAATCCCCCTTGCATATCCTAAACATGCTACATGACCGCTAATCTCAGTTACTTCACTGCTAGCGTCGATGGTAATTTGAGCATCATCAAATAATTTTTCCGCATCCTTACCAATTAGCACTTTGTGTTTATAACCTTCGGCAACATATAAACATTTTTGGCGACGTTGCTTAGATTCTGATAGTAAAATTGGCAGCTTATTACTATTTAATAGCTTTATAACTTCTTCGAATGTATAGTACCTTAAATCGTTTAATGTTAATCCCTCAAATCTACTGGCTATCTCTGTAAGGCACAAATCGAAAGTATCATTAATTAATGATCTGGTTTCCATACGCAACGTCTTTAAATATGCAAAGTCAGCGGCAACGGCAAATATCATTTCTTCTTGATCGGTTAAGCTTAATTTTTGGACGAGATCTTTTTTCTTAATTGGAATATCATGAATATACGACATAGCTTCTAAGTACCTATTTTCTATATCTTCATGCTGCAACAAATTATATACCAATTCAATAAAATCTCCCCAACTTCTTCTTGGCCCCTCATATTCATATTTATAAATGTCAAAGTCATCTACCGTATTTTGCAAAAATATTATCCAGTCAGCCTCGCTGTTAATCGCATTTTCTGTAGCTTCTATAGAATTTATTGTTCCAAACTTTTTGGTAATTTCATTTGCTAAAAATAATAACCGACGATTCTCTTTCATGGCTGCTGTATCTTGAGATGGGGAAGTGAGTATATTGATTGCCCCTGATGTACTAACGTCTAATTTGTTTTCTGCTATCCTCGACTTAGCAATTCTTAGCAGTTCATTCGATAGCATATGATGTTCATAATCTATGGCAACGGGTGTGAAACCCCAATAATGCATTTCGGTTGATTTCTCCCATGCAGTAACTAAGAATTTCACTAATTCCAAGTTGCTAGCATCTGCAAAGTTTGCTTTTCCTAATGCTTGTAGTGAAGATGCTTTTAAAGCCTCTTCACAAGATGAGATTGCACCCCTATGGATTAATCTAAAATCAATTTCACAAGATTTAATGCCTTCTAATAATTTTTGCCCTATTTCCCACCAATTATCTTTATTAACAGACCATCTTACATAGCCACCCTCAAATAAAGCGAGCGATTCACTAAACTCAAAACCAAAGGTGTTTTTTAGCTTTTTGGTATGAAAACCGTCTAAAATATTTTGTGCCGTAAATAAGTTAATTCCAGGTTCTTCGTTAATTACAATGTGAATTTTAGATAACATCGATAATCTTTCGTACTATACCCTTATTAGCTTCTACTTCTACCAATTCTCCGTCATGCAAAACTTTGGTTACAACCTTAACCCCAACCACACAAGGCACCCGTAATTCGCGAGATACAATTGCAGCATGGCAAGTTATTCCACCATCGTCTGTTACTATTGCAGCAGCTTTTTTCATAGCAGGTACTAGCGAGGGAAATGTAGTGTGAGCAACCATAATATCGCCTTTTTCCATCTTGGGCATATCGGACACATCATTTACTATCTTTACCGCACCTCTTGCGTAACCGGCACACGCACACATTCCTTTAAATTCGGTTTGTTCGTAATTTACGTCATCTATCTTTATTTCGTCCTTTTTATCTAGTAAAAACTTCTCAGCCTTTTTGCCACTTAATATCTCAAATTTGCCATTATTAAATGACATTATAGATAAAGCG
The DNA here is from genome assembly GCA_903954185.1 of uncultured Candidatus Berkelbacteria bacterium. Taxonomy (GTDB): domain Bacteria; phylum Patescibacteriota; class UBA1384; order CAJBMM01; family CAJBMM01; genus CAJBMM01. The sequence continues at coordinate 34,714 of CAJBMM010000030.1, forward strand.
TATCTTTCGCGCACCAAATCTTTATTATACCTTCCACCGCTAATAATTAATTCCTTAATTTCTGGGTTAGACATCATCAGCAACTCATCAAGACTTACATTAAATCTATAAGTTAACTCGGCATATATATGTTCAACTAAAACAAAGAAAAAATTAAAAGCATAATCTTTGCGATAACCTTTTAAGAAAATAATGTCCGCAGCCATATCAAAAGTTTTTTTATCTTTTGGAGCAACACCTAGCTTTTTAAATAAATCTGCTTTTTCGTGTTTTACATTATTTGGCCGCGCCTTTAAATTTTTCATCTCTTTAGAAATATTTAATCCGGCATTTAACTGCGAAACCCAAGTTTGCAAATAATGATCAATTTTATACGCTGGTCCCAAATATCCGTATGGCTCCCAATGCCATTTCTCAAAATGGTGGACTATGGCTTCAATTGATTTATCAGACAACCCCACAGGAATTGTGGTGCAGTCAGTCAAATTTGTAATAATTTTTTTATCTGATCGGTTGCTAGATATTATTTTCAGCACTTGTAATGACTCAATTTCTTCGATAATCTGCAGGCTATTCTTATTTGGAGTGGTTAAAATGCTAAACACATCAGCCGGATCTAAATTCACCCCAGATTTAGCTACATATTCATTAGTTAAATTTGCCAAATACTTACTAAAATCCTCTTCACTATCTACAAACCAAGTTGTTGCAAGCGCGTGTGCGTGTGCTACCTCTTGTAAGTCCACAAAATCAATAAATAATTTTGCAAGTTTATTGTTGCTTAATTTAGTCCAATCTAATGCGGCAAGCTCATTCGCAAACGCATGAACTTTTTCGTACAATTCAAAGGTTTCATTATGGATTTTCTTAACTAAGCTATAATTATTCAAAATCATTTTTATAGTTTCATTAATCAATTCATGTAATTCATCACCTCTAAAATATGCATTTTTGCACTCTAAACCACGCATTACGGTAAAATATTCTTTGGCATATGCCTTACCAAATATTAATATTTGCGATTCGTTCCTCCCTTTACTAAATGGGGGATAAAGTAAATGAAAACCGCATTTTTTTATCGAGAAATTGTTTACAAACATAGCATCACCCATGCTTTATCCTTTCACTAAATCTTTCTCACAATTCCTTTATTCGCATCTACTTCTACCATATCACCATCTTTAAATACTTGTGTGGCATTTTTGGTGCCGACAACACAGGGTTTACCTAATTCTCGAGATACAATGGCAGCGTGAGAAGTAATACCCCCCTCATTTGTCACGAAAGCAGCTGCCTTACCCATGATCGTTAAGTAATCCACCGAAGTCATTGGCGCCACTAATATATCACCGATTGATACTTTTGACATTTCCGACGCATTATTTACTATTTTCACCGCCCCAATCACTTTTCCTCGGCTTGCGCCCAATCCCTTAATTTCATTTGACTGGCATTCGATAGCAATACCATCCTCAAGCACCTTGATTCCTTTATCTACTTCGGCCTTAGTTAACGTTCTCAGTACGCCACGATGATTAATGGCGCAACCGATTTGCTTACGCTCAAGCAATATCGCAATCGGGTCAATATAGCCTCCCTCAATAATATGCCCAATTTCATCGGGAGTGAGAAAAAAACCGATTTCCCAAGATTTAGCACCAATCTTCTTTGCAACAAACTCAAATACCCGGTGTGCCTGCATTGAGGCGTAGCAAAAAGTATTCTTACGCTGTTCATTAAGGTTTGCAGTAATTTGCAAAATTGTAGCTACCTTCGTCACTTCTTCATCATTTATCTGCTTAAATAATTTATTTCTCGCAGCCTTATTGGCAACATGATTATTCTGTATTTTTTTTATTTCGGCCATCGCTTTTGGTTTCGATATATTCTCGATTTCAGTTAAAACGTAGTTTTTATCCCATGCCGATCCGCAAAAGTTCACCGGAATATGCTTGTATTTGGTTAACCACAAGGCAACCAATTCGTCTCGTTTCTGTTGGTCATTGCCACATTTTACCACGATATTCATTAGTTCAATGCGCGACTCGATGTATGGCGTATTCTCGTCTGGATAGGTAATTCGTGAAATATATTCATTAGCAACTTCCTTCGGTACTCCGGCGTTTTGCAGAGCCATTGTTAATTTATCGGTGCCAATTCGCCCAAGAGAAGTAGTAATATGCAAACCGGCGCATAGCATGGCATAAGACTGGCAAAAATTATGCCAATTCTGCTTATTAATATTAATCGCCAAACGATCAGTGTCATTTATCAGTTTTCGGCGCAATATTTGATACTGATTAATCAGCCGTTTAAGCTTTATAGGTGCAGTGACCAACTTCCACAGATCATCGCTATATTGTTTGCTGTTTTCGCAATTTATAAATACCGAGGTTAATTTTCCACCGCGCACTATCGATGTTTGCTGTAGGGGCGTTTTTAAACCATAAAGTTTACTGTAATAATAATGCCCATAATCGCTTAGATGTTCATGCCAAAAAGACATGTTGCGTGTAACTTCAAGATTTAGTTTAGCTCCATCAATAATAAATTCAATCATTAAACCTTTCGCACAATTCCTTTATTTGCATCTACTTCTACCAAATTATCATCTCTAGTACCTATTTGAACTTTTGCATTCGTAAGAAAGTTACTGCCTGTTACTACGCTTTTACCGGTTTTGCTTTCTAATTCTTTTCGGGCATTTTTGGCAATGCTGCCACCTTTTATACCAGCAACTTTATTGGGAATAAAGCCTGTTGCCTCATCTTTTTCGGCAATTTGCCGTGTAGAAAGCTCGGCTAGAGCAGTAAAGATAAGCTCTGCCTCCGACATATGATCGCGTAAATTTTGTTTATCCAATTTTTTTAAATCTTTATGTTTACTAACAGTTATCCCGCTCCATTCCTCATGAATAACGTTAGTTAATATGGCAAATTCCTCTTGTTTAGTAACCTCGTGCTCTTTCCAATAATCGGTTAATTTATTGCGGGTTTCTTGCCCCATCATCCGTTGCTGAATCCACTTTTCGCTTCTGCCATACTTTTGCCAATTCTCACGTGCCCGTTTAAGAGATTTTTCCGGATCTTGAATTTCTTCAATTCTTTCGTGCCCAACTTTTGCCAGCCACAACTTAAACGGTTCCGCGTTAGGTGAGGGGATAGATTGGATAATTCTAAACATTACTTCTGTATCAGCAGTATCGGTTGTGTAAAATTTCCCATCTGACGATTGCAATTTCAGTTGGTTACATTTTGTAACCGACTGATTTCCTTCTTTTTTCAAACGATTTTTAAGGACCTTCCAATAATTTCTCGGGTCAGGGCTATTTGACAACACGCCAACGACATCAACAACCGAAAAATACCACTTTTCAGCATTTTTATCCCACACTTTTCTAATTTTTTTACCTTCAAATATGGCAATTTTTTCATCCATAATAATTCCTAACCAAGAGTGGTTATTGGCCTAGATTGAGTGATGTATAATTTGTCTTTTTCCATTGCCCACTCAATATCACACGGAAATTTGTAGTGATTTTCTATGCCAATGCATATGTTGGCTAATTCAATAATTTTTTCGTCAGTAAGTTTTTGCAACTCTTGTTTTGCGTGTTCAATTGGATATTCTTCTGTAACCCCATTTCGTTTTGTAATCATAATTTCTTGTTGAGAAATGTATTTATCCATTATGTGGATTCCTACCTGCGCAGGAATGACAGGCACGGAGTGTTCTGCTTTTGCACGTTCATCGGGCGAACACACAGATTCGCCCCTACGATCATTTAAATTATTTTCTTCTTCCAATTTTTCGGATTTCCGATTTCGGATTTCGGATTTTGTCGTCTTCAAGACGACGTAAGTATCTGGTGTAATAATTCCACCCACAATTGCTTCTCCTAACCCATAGCCAGCTTCTATCACCAACTGATCATAATCCTGAGTTACCGGATGAACCGTAAAGCATATCCCAGAAATTTCTGACTGTACCATTTTTTGCACCACCACCGCCACAGACACTTTAGTGGTATGCAATTTTTTCTCAAATCGATAAAATAGGCTCTTGGCGTAAATAAAGAAGACCAGCACTCTTTTATCGTATCTAGCAATTTATCCTCGGTTGTATTTAAATAAGACTCTAACTCACCAGCCCAAGAAGCGCTAGATGAATCCTCGGCTGTAGCCGATGAACGAACGGCAACAAACTCAGCATTTAGCGTTTTATAATGTTGCAGCACCACATCTTTTATATCGGCAGGAAATTGTGCATTTTTTATCAGTGCGCGAATTTCTTCAGACATTTTTTCGACAGAATTAATATCTTGATGATTTAGTTTGTGTAATGCCGATTCTATTTCTACATCGATGCCAGTTTCTTTAATAAATTGCTCAAAAGAAGCAGATAGTACCACAAACCCCGGTGGCACCGGAATACCAGCTTTTGTCATTTCGCCTAAAGATGCACCCTTGCCGCCGGCTAGGGCCACATCGTTCTTATCTAACTCTTTAAAATTTCGCACCAATTCCATATTCATCCTTTTTAAAATGTTATTTTTTCGTCACCCCAGTTTGACCGGAGTCTACTAAAGGCTTTCTAGATTCTGGACTGGAGAACGCTAAGCGTTCCAAGCCAGAATGACCTATTAAACATTCTTTAATTATTACAAATTGATAAATTTTTAATTCATTGATAATTGAAAATTGATTCGCCAGCTGGCGAATTGAAAACTGTCTTTACTGGCTTAATTTTACGCTTATTGTGTAATAATCTCAAGAGGACGCGAAGTCTGGTAATCGGGTGAACAATATTGAAAATATTATATTCGCGAGCAGGGTTGTTCCCTACGCAGCTCCGTGCGTAGTAGGGTGCAACCCTTAACACAAATTGTTGGAGGGTTGCACCCTTGTCAGACAAGGGAACAACCCTTTTGATGCGCATTTAACCTCACGCAATTGTCCGACATCCCGCACACCTCCGATGTGCCTACACGCTAGCGCAGGTTCACATCGCAGGAGTGCTTTGTTTGACCTTTGTTCTATGTTCTATGTTCTATGGCCGCTGTTCACTGTTCCCCAATAAACTGCTATAATTTGCCCATGAGAATTAACCATTTTATCGCAAGCGCAGGAATTTGTTCACGCCGAAAAGCTGACGAGATGGTCAAGGCAGGCATGATAAAAGTCAATCATATAATTATCCGAGAGGTTGGCTTAGAAATTTCTTTAACCGACATTGTAGAGGTGAATAAGAGTGGCACGTGGAGTATCATATCTACACCCACTACAACAGTAACATATGCTGTCAATAAACCAGCTGGATATACATCAACAGCAGAAGATAGGTTTGCTAAGAATTTAGTTATCGATTTAGCACCCAAAAACCCTCGGGTTTTTACTATAGGGCGTCTTGATAAAGATAGTGAGGGATTAATTTTATTGACAAATGACGGTGAACTTACCAATCGCTTAACCCATCCTTCAAATCATGTATCTAAAACTTATATAGCCACCATTGGCATTCCACCTAAATACGATATAAATCAAATTGCTACAAATTTATCCAAGCTTGAATCTGGGGTATTTATTGATGATAGAAAAACTGCCCCATCAAAAATTAATATATTGCACCCCGTAAACAAACAATCTCATACCTTTGAAGTAAAAATTGTATTATCCGAAGGTCGCAACCGACAAATCCGTAAGATGTTTCAAAAAATCGGCTTGAATGTGTTAAAATTAAACCGTATAGCAATTGGCAAACTAGAATTAAACAGTCTTAAAATTGCATCGGGAAAATACAAAGTATTAAACAGCAAAGAATTATCATTACTTAAATAGTTAAAAGTGACAACGCCACGTTGTCATCCTCGACGCGAGTATACGAGCAATTATTCGAGGATCCAAGAAAGAAAGTTAAAAGTGACGACGCCACGTTGTCATCCTCGACGCGAGTATACGAGCAGTTATTCGAGGATCCAAGAAAGAAAGTTAAAAGTTGCGGAAAGATAATTATAAAAATTCACTACTAATAAGTTAACCCATTCGACAAGCTCAGGGTTATCCTGAGCGGGGTCGAAGGATAATCAGCTAATAGCTAGAAAGCTAACCCATGTTACCAGAAAGAAATTTTTCACAATTAGAAGCTAGAATTGGTTACACTTTTAAAAACCAAAATTTATTACAGCGTGTTTTTTTACATCGCTCGGCTTTAAACGAGCATCGTGGCGAAAACTTAGAAAATAATGAACGCATGGAATTTTTAGGTGATGCTGTTTTAGAACTTATCTCCACTGAATATTTATATAATAATTTCAAAAATCCAGAGGGCGAGCTAACAAACTGGCGATCGGCATTGGTTCGTGGACAACATTTAGCCGTAAAAGCCGAGCAACTTGAATTTGGTGATTTGATGTATTTAAGCCGCGGAGAGCAAAAAAGCGGTGGCAAAGCAAAACAGCTAATTTTGGCAAACGCATTCGAAGCTTTAATTGGCGCAATGTATTTAGATGGTGGATACGATTGTGCCAGCAAATTCGTGCATCGCTACATAATATCTGACTTAAACGATATTTTATCTAATAATTTGCACCTAGACCCCAAAAGTCATTTGCAAGAGTTAACACAAGAAAAACATGGCATTACACCCAATTATCGCGTACTAAAAGAAGAAGGACCAGATCATAACAAACAGTTTGTTGTTGGTGCATATTTAGGTGAAAAGCAGATTGGCGAAGGTAGCGGCACTTCTAAACAAACAGCACAAATTGCAGCGGCCGCAAACGCACTGGCTAGCCAAACCAAATAATTTTAAAATTTGCTACATTATATTACTTATTTCTGGTAATATAATTACAATACTAATTTATACGAGGAACTTATGAATCGCCATTTATCTCGAACCATCGTCATGCAAACCATTTACGAATGGGATTTTAGGAAAGACAGAGATTATGTAGAAATCGCAGAGCGCAATACAGATCAATACGACGCAGAAACAGATAAAGAATATATTACTATCACTGTAAAAGGAATTATTGAAAATATTGATAAAATAGATCCGCTATTACAACAAGCCGCCCCAGATTGGCCAGTAGGGCAAATTGCGGTTATCGATAAAACAATATTGCGAATTGCGGTTTACGAATTAATGATAGATCGCAAAGTCCCACCTAAAGTAATAATTAATGAGGCTGTAGAGCTAGCCAAAACCTTTGGGTCCGATAACTCAGGTAAATTTATAAATGGAGTTTTGGGAACGCTTTACCGCCAAAGCGATTTACCTAAAGAAGAAGAGGTAGAAAAAGTATTAGAAGAAAACGAAAAAGTATTAGAAGTGCCAGAAGATTCTGGCCCAGTAACTGCACACGTAATGCCCGATAACTAGTTAGTAAACTTAAACATTTGATAATTTTAGCATCATATCGCCAAACAAAAACTTCTCGAAAGCGACACTATGTTTCATTATTTAATTTTATCGTTGTCACTATTAGCCAATACCTTAGGTGCTAATAGTTTAGCATCTAAAATTGAGCAACCAATTATTAAACCAAACGTCAGTGCACAATCTGTCAATAACTCTGCTACCAAAGCTTTACCTATTCCAAAGCCATTACCCAAATTAACAAACACAACCTCGCTTTCTATGGAATCGCAAGCATACTTAGTTTTTGATCCTAAAAGTGCCACCGTTTTAATTGAAAAAAATGGTTATAAAAAAAGACCAATGGCTAGCACTATTAAAATTATGACCGCAATATTAACTGTAGAGCGTGGTAAGTTAGACGATGTAGTGACAATATCACCCAAGGCAGCCAGCCAACCAGGCTCTAGCGCAGGATTACGCAATGGTGAGCAAATTACCGTAAAAAATTTATTATACGGACTCATGCTAAATTCTGGCAACGATGCTGCCATGGCTTTGGCTGAATATATATCTGGCAATGAAGAATCTTTTGTATCACTCATGAACCAACGCGGCTCCGAACTTGGTTTAACGCAATTTCATGCTAGTGACCCAGCCGGATTAGATGAAAATCCAATAAGTGGCACCATTATGTCTCCATATAATTTGGCCAAGTTGATGAGTTACTCGTTAAAATTTAACAACCTTAAAGATATTATGAAAACAAAAAGTATTGAGTTTACAAATGTAGACGGCAAGATTCCACGCACACTTACAAACTCAAATAGATTTGTGACTTTTGATGACCCTAGAATTTTGGGTGGCAAAACAGGCACCGGATCGAACATTGGATCGGGCGGGGCTGGACATGTGCTAGTATCAGCCTTGGAGCAAAATGGTTACACGTTTATTGGTGTGGCTTCGGGAACTTTTGCCGATAAGCCAACCGCCTCTTACGAACAGGTTAAAAAACTTTTAAATTTTTCGTTTGACAACATTCAACCTAAGGCCAGCGAATAATTAATAACTAATCTTAATATAAAACGAATCGCCTCAGGGGTCTGAGGCGATTCGTTCTTTAAGTTTTTATAAGTTAAGCGTCTTTTTCAGTCTTTTTTACAGTTTTCTTTGCAGTCGACTTCTTTTCGCTAGACGATTTCTCTGCAGGCTTCTTTTCTTTTTTAGGTGTCTCTACATCCGCTACAGGCTCTTCAGCCGCAACTTTCTCTTTTTGCACAATTACTTGACGGCCACGATATGTGCCGCAAGAGGGGCACACAGCATGAGCTAATCTTGGCTCATGACATTGTGGACAAAAAGTAATTTGTGGTAATTCTAATTTAATTTGTGAACGTCTTGTTCCAGAGCGAACATGTGACATTCTTTTCTTTGGCATGGCCATGAGGGTGGTTCCTTTCGATTTTAACTTATTGCGATATACTTTTCAGCTTTTTCACTATCGCAAAACAATTTTCAAATTTCAATTTACAATTTTCAATGAAGGAATATCTCTGTCATTCTGGCTTTGACCAGAATCTATATAATAGATCTTCAATAATTTTGGACTTTGGTCTTTGGTCTTTGGTCTTTGAATTATCTTTTATATCTTACACTATTTTTGGTTTGTTGTCTACTTCTTCCGAGATAAAATGATTGGTATTTGCTTTTTTATGATCTGGATTATCATTTAAGTTAACACCACAAGTAGGGCACAATCCTAAACAGCTTTTTTTACATACCGGAAACTGGTCTATAGCGGTTACAAATGTATCAATAATTGGCTGAATTAAGTTCACTGCCAAATCGGAGGTTATTTTAATTCTATCGTCACCATCTTCTACCGATTGCGAAAATTCAAACTCAGATTCATTTTCAATCTTGTGTAAGGTTACTTTTAAGCATTTTGAACATTCTTGATTCAGTTCTCCCAAAACGCTCAAATTAAGCATTAAAAACTTTTCGGCTTTTTCCCAAATCAAATTAACTTTAACCTCACCTAAAACCTGAATTTCGGTTAAATCTGCCACTATTTCTGGTGTTAAAGTAAGTGTGTCTGTGGCGCTTTGTCCAAGCTCCATTTTCCAATACTCTTTAACTACATAATTTTCTAAAAATTTATATTCTTTCATATATTTCCTCGCTAGTTTATTTATACTCCAAATTATGCTCATTTGCCACATTGCTGGAGGGGTAGCGAAAAGGGCTACTCCCCAAACTAATTAAAAATTAGGGTTGTAACCCTTAAGCATGTAGTTGTTTGAGGGTTGCACCCTCGTAATACGAGGGAACAACCCTTTTCATTGCCAGCATAAATGCATCCTCAATTTGCTGAATTTATTGGATGGATTCGCGTGAGTTCGATATAATGACCACATGACCAAGAAGTTACTAATTCTAATCTTTTTTGCCCTAATTGTCATCTTATTATTTAGAGTGGAAAATAATCATGCCAACCAAACTAGGTCGCTTACTCCAATTGCAACGCCCACCGAATCAACAAAAACTCCGGAACTAATCGGCCCACCAGATTCGATCTCGCCGTCAGAGTCACCCTCCAATACGCCTCTACCGACTACCCCACCAACTGTAGGACTACCAGCTAAAATATCAATCGAGATGCCTTTTACTACACAAGCACCCCATACTAATTGGGATGCGTTGCACGAGGATGCTTGCGAAGAAGCAAGTTTAATAATGGTAATGCATTATATAAACAACACCAAAATTACTTCAAAAGAATCTGCCGAAGAAGAAATTTTGCAAATGGTTAAGTGGGAAACTGAAAACGAGCTAGGTTATAGCATTACTTTGCAACAACTTATAGAGGTAGCCAAACATTACGGCATAAAAACTGCTCGCATTGGCACAGCTAATAAAGAAAAAATACAAAAAGAACTTAGCGATGGTAAACCAGTAATAGTACCTGCCGCTGGGCGCGAGTTAGACAACCCGAATTTTAAAACTCCAGGGCCACTTTATCACATGTTAGTGATTAAAGGTTACGATAAGAACGGATGGATTACTAACGACCCAGGCACGCGCAAAGGTGAAGGTTTTAGATACACTTACGATAATTTATTAAATGCCATTCATAACTGGGATGCTAACGATATTAATAATGGAGCCAAAGAGTACATGGTTATAGACTAGCTGGTAGGCTGTAGGTTGTAGGAAAGGGTTGTTCCCTCATTCGATGAGGGAACAACCCTCCAACGAAACGTGTTTAGGGTTGCACCCTGTTCCGCTCAAAGCTGCACAGGGAACAACCCTTACTCGCAAATTGAATTTAACTTCCAAGCCGCCTCTACAAACTACAACCTACCAGCTACCACCTAACCTCAGGAGATCATCTCATCTTTTTTAGCCCTAACGAATCCTAGCCATTGCTCTAAGAGTTGCACCACAATTTTAAACGGTGCTTCTAAAATAAAATCGAAGATAAATAAGAAAATATTTGCCTTATCTAACCTAGTTGATACCTGATATCCAATTGTTAAGAATGGAAGGAGCAAGAAATCTATCGCTGCAGCAAA
>CAJBMM010000031.1 GCA_903954185.1 uncultured Candidatus Berkelbacteria bacterium
AGCGAACAGCGAACAGCGAACAGGTTCCCTCTCCTTGAAAGAGAGGGGTAGGGTGAGGATAAACGAGCAGGGTAGACATATAGTCGAATTTGAAAAACACTCCCATTGGGGAGTGTTTTTTGTATTAATGAGTAATAATTGTATTTATTTCTAATTCGGCAAGATTTCAGATTCTATATTCTCCTCATTCTGATCGACTTCTTGCTTCTTACTACTTACTTCTGACTCCACCTCTTTCTTTCGGCCATGAAAAGCAGCATGTACGTCTTTTAGATGCTGATTAGTGACATGCGTGTAAATTTGCGTGGTATTTAAAGAAGAATGTCCGAGCATGGCTTGAACGTCGCGAATGTTTGCTCCGTTCATTAATAGATCAGTAGCAAAAGAATGTCTTAAAGTATGAGGCGTAACGGTTTTAGTAATACCAGCCGTTTTAGCATGAGCTTTTACGATGCGCTCAATTGATCTGTCGGAAAGCCTAAGTGTGCGATCTAGCTCTTGCTCAGCTTCTGGCACGGGGTCTTTCATGCGAATGAACAAAGCTGAGTCCTCATCTCTCCTTGCTGCTAAGTATTCTTGAATAAATCTAATTGCTTCCTCAGATAAAAAAACGATGCGTTCTTTACGCCCTTTACCAATAACCGCAAATTCACCGCGCTCTAAATTAACTTGCTCTCGATTGAGTGAGGCAATTTCTGATACGCGTAGCCCTGTCGAAAAAAGTACGTATAAAATTGCCATATCACGTTTACCCTTAAGCGATGCAGCTTTGGGTTGATTTAATAATCGCATTAGCTCTTCGTGCTCTAAGAATTGAATTTGCCGAGCATCTGGTTTTGGCAAATCTATGCGATCTGCGGGAATAGCTTCGTATCCTTTGCGATTTAAAAATTTCAACCATGAGCGCAAAGCGATTAAATGGTAATTTTGGGTAGACTTTGATAGGGTTTCGCCTCCCTTAATTTCGATACGGTTTAAAAACTGACGAAATCTTAGTATTTGTTCTTCCGTTACTTGATTCAAGTTAACTACGCCTTGATCTTCTGCCCACCCTGCAAAACGGTTTAAGTAATGAGCATAGCTTTCAATAGTATGAAGCGATCGATTTTTTTCGAGCTCTAAATGTTGCAAAAATTGATCTATTGCGTCGGACAATTTCATAATTGTAGGATACGATAAACATGGGCTATAGGTCAAATAAGCTTATAAAAAATAATTCCTTCATTGAAAATTGAAAATTGTTAATTGAAAATTGCTGACACTCTATTTAATAATCTTCCCAAACCAAATATTGTTTGTTAGCCTTAACTTAAGAAGGAAGTGGGCAAGCGTGTTTTCGATCATCGATACCAACAATGTTCTGTTATTAAATCAGTTAGCTAACTCGAGTAATATTTGGCGTGATTTGTCATTGTTTTTATCGAGCTATTTAATTTATTTTATTCCGCTCGTTCCGATTATCTCAATATTTATGACTAAGAATAGTGTAGAGAGAAGTAACCAAGCAAGAGTTTTTGTCTGGGCGATGACTGCTATTATTTTTTCTTTGGCAGTTGGATATTTGTTTGAAGGGGCAATTGGTCGCAATAGACCGTACCTTGCATTATCAGAAATTCAACCTATTGGTCACATCCCTGGCAATACGTCGTTTCCAAGCATGCATAGTTTAATTGTTTTTGCCTTTGCGCTTACTTATGTACTAAAAGAAAAATATTTTCAAATGGGACTTTTTTTATTTCTGCTTGCTTTACTCGTGGCAACAGGGCGCATGCTATGTGGGCTTCATTATCCAACTGACTTAATTGGGGGCTTTGTTATTGGAACATTCTCTGCTTTAATATTAGCACATGAAGGATCGCCCTTTTTTAAATGGCTAGGTAAACGGGTAGTGAACAGTGAACAGTGAACAGTGAACAGTGAACAGTGAACAGTGAACAGTGAACAGTGAACAGGCTTCCATTAAATGCTCGCTGCTCAATGTTTGCTACTAATTGAAAGGAACGCATGTCATATTTGCAGGCAATTATATTAGGTTTAGTACAAGGTTTGGGCGAATTTTTACCAATTTCTAGCTCTGCACATTTAATTTTAGTGCCATATATATTTGGATGGGCTGGGCACAGTGACGAATTTGATATTGCCCTTCACCTTGGTACATTGCTTGCGGTAGTATCTTTTTTTGGGCAAGATATTGTCACACTTGTTAAAGCGGGCTTTTCAAAATCTTTAACTGCTGAAAAAAAGCTTTTTTGGCTGGTAATATTAGCCACAATTCCGGCAGGTCTAATAGGGTTTTTCTTTGAGGACTTTGTCGATAGCAAGTTACGATCGGCAATTTTACTTATTGCCATCGCCATGGGTGTTGTGAGCATTGTGTTAGTATGGGCTGATAAAATTGGTCATAAAAAAGAAGAATTAGGCAAAATTAATATCGTTGAAGCTTTGGTAATTGGTTTTTCTCAGGCGATAGCGCTATTACCAGGGGTTTCGCGCTCTGGGGCCACTATGACCACTGGATTACTTTTTGGCTTAAAGCGAGAAGCTGCGGCTAGATTTTCATTTTTAATGTCTATTCCAATTATTCTTGGTGCTGGATTGTTAAAAATTAGCAATTTGCATGCGCACGATATTAACGGCCCGTTTTTTATAGGTGTGTTAGTGGCGGCAATAACTGGCTATTTCAGTATAAGATGGCTACTTAATTACCTAAATAAGGGAAGTTATGTTATTTTTGCTTGGTATAGATTTATTTTTGCTGTAATTGTAATAATTATTGTGCTTAATCGGAGTTAAATATGGTTACTTTTATCATAGATCAATTAGCTTATTTTAGTACTCATTTTATCGGCAATTATGGGTATTTTGCAGTGGTGGTATTAATGGCATTAGAGAGCGCAAATATCCCCATTCCCTCAGAAATTATTATGCCATTTGCGGGTTTTTTAGTTACTAAAGGCGATCTGAACTTGTTTTGGGTTGTTATGGCAGGAGTATTCGGGAATTGGGTTGGGTCTGCACTATCGTATTGTCTTGGTGCGTATGGGGGGAGGCCGCTGGTAGATAAATACGGCAAGTATGTAAGAATGAGCCATCATCATTTAGATATTGCCGAAAAGTGGTTTAACAAGTACGGCGATGCATCGGTGTTCTTTGGCAGAATGTTACCAATTGTGCGTACATTTATTTCATTCCCGGCAGGACTGGCCAAAATGAACTTTACCAAATTTTCAATTTATACTATTTTGGGTGCTCTTCCGTTTTGTTATTTAATGGGGTGGCTAGGATTTAAGATGGGCGAGAATTGGGAAGATTTGCGAAAGTACTTTCACTATGCCGATTACGTAGTAGTTGCGGCAATTATTGTTTTGATAGGGTACTATATATTTCGTAAAAAATCTAAATCACATAAGTAGATTATTCTTGATAGATCAAATATGATCCCGATTATTTAGTCATCGTGAGCCATGGGGCAAGGGCCATGCGCGGCAATCTTTTTATCTATTGCTCTTAGATTGCTTTGTCGACTACTCTGTTCTCTCCTCGTAACGGCTGATTGTGTTACGGGGTTGTTCTTTATTTATGGCAAATTGATAAAACGATAAAAATATGATTAAATTAACCATAATGAAATACGAACTAACAAAACTTAAAAACGGTACTCGGTTATTAACAATACCTATGCCTGGAGTAAAATCTCTAACTACGTTAGTGCTTTTTGGTGTGGGGTCAAGATATGAAGATGATAAAATCGCTGGACTTTCACACTTTTTAGAGCATATGCACTTTAAAGGTTCAGCAAAAAGACCAACTGCTATGCAAATTTCAGAGACAGTAGATAATGTTGGTGGTGAAATAAACGCCTTTACGAGCAAAGAATACACAGGGTACTATATCAAAGTAGATGGTAAACATGGCGAGTTAGCTTTAGATGTATTATCTGACATGTTACAAACTCCAATTTTAGATCAAGAAGAAATTACTAGGGAATGCGGTGTAATTACCGAAGAAATTAAGATGTACGAAGATCAGCCCATGGCTTATGTAGGTGAGCTTTTTGAAGAGCATCTATTTGGTAAAAACGACCTAGGCCGACAAACTATTGGCAGTAGGGCCAGCGTTGCAGCACTATCGAGTAACGATTTTTTACAGTATCGTCGAACCCATTACAATCCCACAAACTCGGTAATTGTATTAGCGGGCGATGTATCTAAAGTAGAGAATAAAGTAGATCAGTACTTTAATGCGCAAAATGATTTGCAACCGCCAAAATATTTAAGTGTTGCAGTTAAGAATCCTGAAAAATCATTTTTAATGCATACAAAAGAGACGGAACAAACCCATTTGTGGCTTGGCTTTAAAGCTATGGCCTCTGAAGATCCAGATAGATACATTCTTAAGATCATCTCGACCATATTAGGCGGTGGCATGAGTTCACGATTATTTATGCAGGTGCGTGAAAGAAGAGGATTGGCATATTATGTGCGCTGCCACAGCGAATTATACCTAGATAATGGTTATATGGTTGCTTCGGCGGGTGTAACGACAGAAAAGTTTGATGAAGCAGTTTTGGCTATTATGGCTGAGATGAAAAATATTCGCGAGACTAACGTGGAAGCTAAAGAGCTGCAAAAGGCAAAAGAGTACCTTAAGGGTAAAATGGCCTTGAATTTAGAGAATTCCGAGAATGTGGCCGAGATGGCTGGTTTGCAGGAGATATTACATAAAGAGATTTTAACCCCAGAGCAGATTGCACATCGTTACGATGCAGTTACGGCTGATGATGTGAAGCGTGTTGCACAAAAGATTATCACGAACGACAGATTGACATTGGCAGCAATTTCTTCGGTAGATTATAGCGAGTGGCTAGCTTCGCATTTGAGCTTGTAGGTTGTAGCTGGTAGGTTGTAGAAGTAATAAAGAATTAAATTTTATTAGAAATTAGGAATTTAATGATTGAAAGGAGTTATTGTGGCTCATCCAAAAGAAGAGAGAACAGTAGTATTAGTTAAACCAGATGGAGTTATGCGTGGATTAGTGGGGGAGATATTAACCCGTTTTGAACGTAGGGGATTAAAAATATTGGCGCTAAAGCTTGTTTATCCAAGCCGTGAGCACGCTGCTGGCCATTATTCTGGTTCTGATGATTGGATAAAGGGAATGGGTAATAAAACTATCGAAACTTTTGCGAAATATGGTATAGATGTCGTTAAAGAGATGGGTTCATCAGATGCATTTGAGATTGGCAAAAAAGTGCAAGAGTGGAACGTAAATTACTTGGCAATGGGCCCAGTTGTAGCAATTGTATTAGAGGGCATGCACGCAATTACTACTGTGCGCAAAATTGTTGGTAACACCTTGCCGATATTGGCTGAAACAGGCACAATTCGTGGCGATTATTCGATTGATACTAATACTGCTGCCAATGTAGACAAACGCGCAATCCGCAATATTGTGCACGCCTCTGGCGATCCTTCAGAAGCCGAGCATGAAATTAAACACTGGTTTAAAGCCGATGAACTAATGAGCTACAAACGTAGTGATGAAGACGTCATGTTTAGCTAAACTAGCTACGAGCGACGTTTTGCAAAACACGCCTTGAGCGATGTTTAGCTAGTAGGTGGTAGGTTGTAGGTTGAATACGGAATTATTTTAGATAAGGAAGTGCCCCAGGCCAAGCGGCTGGGGCACGACTTTGTAGCGGCAATAGCGCGGTCACGGCTTTTCATCGACCGCGCGAAGAATGACTGGTTTGTCATCCTTACCCAGGGTGATGTAGCCGATTACAGGTCCGCGTGGGCTTGGGTCCATAAGGTGTGGTGGGAGGGGTCCTTCGCGTTGGCCACCGAACGGTGATGCTGTGCCTGCACGCATGTCATCGGCTTCTTTGCTTGGAGAAGTTCCGAGGAATATGTCCATTTCCAGCATGCGCGCAATCCATCCTCCGGGGCGTCTTTGCGACGTTACTTTGGTCGTCTGCTTCTGTGCCCTCATCTCATCGAGAATGCCACTGTTCGGACGTCTGGTTGGCATAGCAGGAATGCATGAACCACCATCCATCTTGAGTGTCCTTTCATGGGGAATTGAGGCTCCAATATTCTTATATCACAATTTGGGTAGTGGGGAAACTTAAGCAACAATATAAGCAGCTTAAGTCACTTAAGTAATTTTAGAATCTCATTTATAAAATATGATATAATTTGCTTATGAATTATTTAGATAAAATTGTGCCAGTGGTAATTTCTTTTGTGGTATCGGCTATTTTAACTTATGTGGTGCTCAAGATAGGCCAAAAATACAAACTTGGGTTGCCAATTAGAGAGCGCGACGTGCATCAAAAACTAATACCTCGTATTGGTGGCGTGGCTATCTTTTTATCTTTCTTATTTGTGGCGCTTGCCTATCACTTACACGATTCGAGCTCGTTCTCAGGTTTCGGTTTTCCGTTTGCAGTTTTAGGGTTTAGCATCGATAAACGCCTATTAGCTGTATTAGCTGGTGGAGCGGTGTTGGTTGCGTTTATGTTTGTAGATGACATAAGAGGGCTATCTGCTAGTAAAAAGCTACTGGCGCAGATTCTGGTGGCATTTATCGTTATTGCGGGTGGCATTGGCATTACATATATTAACAATCCACTGCTGGGCCCTACAATTTATCTTAACAGCACGCTTATCCCTGTTACGTTGGGTGGGGTGGTTTATCACATTGTCTTATGGGCAGACTTGCTGGCAGTGGTATGGCTAATATTGCTGATGAACGTTATCAATTTCTCTGATGGGATAGATGGATTAGCAGGCACAATTAGCGCAATTGCACTTTTAGTAATTTCAATTTTAAGTAGCAGGCTGCCTGTTGATCAACCAGCAACTATGCTGCTTGCCTTGATAGGGTTAGGGTCTGTGCTTGGATTTCTGGTATGGAATTTGCCACCTGCCAAAATATTTATGGGCGATTCTGGCGCTATGTTTTTGGGCTATTTGACAGCTGTTCTAGCAATTATCGCAGGTGCCAAATTGGCTACGACATTGGTCGTGCTTGCGCTACCAATCATAGATTCAATGATTGTGATAATAGGGCGATTAGTTAAGGGTAAAAATCCTATGACTCATGCCGATAAATCACATCTTCACCATCGATTATTGGCTGCAGGGCTCACAGTTCGCCAAACGGTATTAGTGCTCTGCGGTCTTTCGGTTTTATTTGGCATTGCAGCATTGCAAAATAACGGTATTGGTAAAATTACGATATTTATTATTGCAACAGCTGTAGTGTTACTAATAGTTTGGTGGAGTTCAGTTAAGGCTAATCGTCGTCAACAAGATTTAATTTAGTTTCGTTTCCATTTTTTTTAAAATCTCGAATAGCGTTGAATATTGCATCTTTGGCCTCGTATGGTTTTTCAATATCTTCTAGCCACATCTCTGCTTCTGTTTGTACTAAAACTTTTCCAAAGTCGAAGGTTGTATGTAAGAATCCTTTTATACTAGCTGTAACTAAACAGATACTCTCTAGGTATGATTCTCGTAACTTGCGATCAAAAAATCCTTCTTGTGTTAAAGCAATTACTCGCACATTGGTAATGATAAATAAATTGTTGTGCCATAAATACCATGTTCTAAACAAGTTGGTGAAAAAAATGGCTAAGCATATAACAAACAGCAAAGTTGTGTAGCTTTTAATTCCTCCAAAGATAGTAATCAAAATTGGCAGTAGTATTAAGATCATTAATACAATAATGCTTTTAATATAATGTAGCGGGCTGATACGATACACCCCCACAACGCTCTCATTTTTCTTTTGTCCGTCAAATTGAATGTCAATCATATACTTAACATAACATAATATTTAATTCTCATCATTTGATTTTGATATATTCTTCTCCGATAATATTCTCTAGAGCGTGAATTAAGGGGGGGTGGACATCTACTAATATTTTGGCGCGAATTTCTTTAAAATCTCCGTTGCTTGGTATACGCAATATGACAGTTGAATCGCCTTCAAATTCTTCTAGCGTTTTCTTTATGGTGGCTAATAAATCTACTTTAGATCCTTTGGGAATGGTAATTTCTAACACTCTCAAATGATTTTCTACTTGTGGGGCAATTGTTCTGGCTGTTGGTCGGTAAGAAGAATTACCATTGCTACCTTTTTGTTTTCCTCCATTATCGTGCTTGATTTCCGGTAGCGAGAGATCGGATAAATTTTCTTGTCCAGTAATATCCCAAGCAGCATTGGCTAAAATTTTCATCGATCCATCTTTGTTATCAACTTTGCCGTCTGCGATTAAAACGTGATCAGCTTCCCAATATGTTTTTGTTTCGGCAAAAAGATTGGGGAATACAATTACTTCTAAATTTGCCGTAGTGTCTTCTATCTTTACAAATGCCATCGATTGATTAGATTTAGTAGTAATTTGTTTAGCCGTAGTGACGATGCCCATCACTCTAATGGTACGACCTATCATTTCTTCGGTTACTTGATTTAGCGATGTGACGGGAACGCCTAGTTTGCTACGGATTTCGGTGAGAGGATGCTCTGATATATAAATTCCAAGGAGTTCCTTTTCCCATTGCAGTTTTTGCTGTTTTGTCGCAGGTGCTGTTTGGGGCAAAACAAATGAGGCTAACTCTTCAACACCAGAACCTAGATCAAATAAGCCAATTTGTGCTGTATTAGCTTGGTTTCGCACCTGAGAATATTTTAAAATTACCTCCATGCCAAGCATGATGGCATTTCTCTCCTCAAAGCGGTCGAAAGCACCAGTTTGAGCTAAGCTTTCTATAGTTTTGCGATTAATCACTTTAGGGTCTAATCGCTGAACAAAATCTGTTAATGATTTGAACGGGCCATTTTCCTTGCGCTCTTGTACAATCAGCACAGCTACACCATAGCCAACGTTTTTGATAGCCCCTAAGCCGAATCGAATATTTTCAGCTCCTGTTTCTTTATCTGTTACTACGCCAAAATTGGCAAATGATTCATTTACATCTGGTGGTAACACCTTAATACCCATTTGTTCGCATTCTTGAAGAGCGAATGAAACTTTGTCCATATCGCGGCTCTGTTCGCTGGTTAACCATGCAGCCATGAATTGGCTTGGGTAATGTGCTTTAAGATAAGCAGTTTGATAGGCAATCATACCGTATGATGTGGCATGCGCTTTGTTAAAACCATATCGGGCAAAAGGCTCAACGAAATCGAATAATTTCTCGGAAAGTGCTTTATCGATGCCGTTTGTTTGAGCTTTCTCAATCCATTTATTTCGCTGTTCCAAAAGTAGCTCTTTATTCTTTTTTCCGATTGCTTTACGCAAAACATCTGCCTCTCCGTATGTAAAGCCACATAATTCGCGTGCAATTTGCAGGATTTGCTCTTGGTAAACTGCGATACCATACGTACCTTTTAAAATTGGCTCAAGTTTAGGATGAAGGTAAGTAACGCGTTTTTTGCCATGTTTGCCGTTAATATAATCGGGGATAAGTTCAATTGGACCTGGGCGATAAAGCGCTACCATGGCAATAATGTCGTTAATTTCGGTTGGTTTGAGCTCTTTTAAATATCTTTTCATACCGTCTGATTCTAATTGGAATACGCCCGATGAATCTCCCCGCGATAGTAACTCATACGTTTCTTTATCATCTAACGGAATTTCAGCAGTTTTGATCTCTACTTGTTTAGTTGCATGAATAATATCGAGTGAGTGCTCAATAATGGTTAAGTTTGCTAATCCTAAAAAGTCCATTTTAACTAATCCGACCGCTTCTAAATCGTACATAGGATATTGAGTCACGATGCCAGATTCTTCTTTAACACGTTGTAGAGGAACATATTCTTCTAGCGGCTTATCAGATATAACTACCCCGGCAGCATGGACAGAGGCATGCCGAGCTACCCCTTCTATCTTTTTAGCTAAATCTATTATTCTGGCCACCGCTGGCTCGGTTTGATAGCGTTGTTTTAACTCTGCAGAGGTATCCAGTGCTTCTTGGAGGGTTTGACCGAGTGAAATTAGTTTTGATATTGCATCTACCTCGCTATATGGCATTCCTAATACTCTACCCACATCTCTAATTGAATTTTTAGCAGCTATGGTGCCAAATGTTATAATTTGGGCTACCTTATCAACCCCATATTTACCAGTAACATACTCAATTAATTCACCACGACGAACATCGGCAATATCTAAGTCTACATCAGGCCAACTTATGCGTTCTGGATTTAAAAATCTTTCAAAAAACAAATTATATGGCATTGGGTCTACATTGGTAATTCCTGTCAGGTATGCCACTAAAGATCCGGCCGCGGACCCTCTTGTATTGGTAAAAATGCCACGTTTGTTTGCTTCGTTAGTGTAGTCTGCAACCATTAGCATGTAGCTGGCAAAACCTGTTTTTGCAATAATGCTCAATTCGTATTCGACGCGCTCAGTATATTCTTTTGATGCTTCTTTAGGGTATTCTTTGTTATCTGAAGTATTTTCAATTTTTAATACTTTTTCATAAAAACCACGAATGCATTCCTCTTTTAGAAATTGATCGGGAGTGGTTTTATCAGGTAAGGGGAATGCAGGAAAAATGTAACGTCCAAGCTCTAGCTCAAATTCACATTTATTAACAATTAGTTGGCTATTTGAGATTGCTTCGGGTGTATCGTTAAAGTTATCGCTCATTTCTGCAGTAGACTTCATGGAAATATCAATAAACTTTCCATTCTCCTTCATTGTCATGCGGTCTGGCTCTTCCATCAAGCGGCCTGTTTGGATGCACAGTAAAGCATCTTGAGCTTCTGCGTCTTCATATTTTAGATAATGGACATCGTTAGTGGCGATAAGCGGTAAGTTATGTTTTTTTGCTAGGTCTACCATATTCTTATTGCTAATTACCTGCCTTGGAAGCTCGGGATGATGTTGCATTTCGAGATACAAATTTTCTTCGCCAAAAATTTCGAGATATTCTTTGATAGATTTGCTTGCTTTATCTAAATCGTTCTCAGACGCTGCCTTGCTAACTTCTCCTTGGAGACAAGAAGTCATACAAATTAATCCCTCACCATATCGTTTAAGCAAATGTTTATCTACACGTGGCTTATAATAATATCCTTCTAAATGAGCTGTGGTGACCAATTTCAACAAATTTTGATACCCGATTTTATTTTTACATAAGACGATAAGATGATAAGGGCTAGTGTCTATGCGATTGACTTTATCGGCGATAGTTCTGGGGGCGATGTAAAGTTCGCAACCAATTATGGGTTTTACACCTGCTTTTTTGGCGGTTTTGCTAAATTCAACTGCGCCAAATAACACACCGTGGTCAGTTAAGGCTAAACTGTCCATATCTAGGCTTTGCGCATGCTTAATTAAGTTTGGTATGGTACCCAAACCATCGAGTAAGCTGTAGTGAGAATGTACATGTAGATGCGTGAATTTTGACATTTTGTAAGGTGGGCCTAGTCTATTAAAGTATTTGGTTTAGAGATAATATGACTTTATGGAAAAGAATTGGTTTTTAATTACCGGAAAAAGTCCGCAGTTATCTTTTAGTGAGCTAAAATCTCAGAAAGATTTATTTAATTACGGGTCGCTTTCTAGAGTATCTGAGCATTGTCTCGAAATCAAGTGCGATGCTGCCCCTGACGAGTA
This sequence comes from uncultured Candidatus Berkelbacteria bacterium, assembly GCA_903954185.1. GTDB lineage: Bacteria > Patescibacteriota > UBA1384 > CAJBMM01 > CAJBMM01 > CAJBMM01. The sequence continues at coordinate 11,639 of CAJBMM010000031.1, forward strand.
TTTAAATAAACTCGGGGGTTTTACAAAGGCTGGTAAAGTTATTGCTCATGTTAAAGGTAGATACGAAGAGGCGATTTGTGACTATTTGCTGAAGAAAAATCAATCTCGTAGCGATTTTGGTTTATCGTTCTATGATAGTGATTTGGGTACGCGTGATGCGATTAGAGTATCGCTTGATATTAAAAAAATTCTGAAAAAATCTGGTAAACCCGTAAGAGCTTTTACTCCTAACAAGGGATCTGCTTTGCCATCGGTAATTGTTGATAAGCAACTACTGCAAAAAGGCGGTACTGAAATAGTTGTAGTTAAAACAGATATCGGTTGGACAATTGGAGAAACTACCTGGGTTCACCAATTTGAGGATTGGTCTAGCCGAGAATATGGAAAGGATGCAGTTGATAAAAAACGAGGTATGATTCCTCATAAACTAGCTAGGATTATGCTTAATTTAACGGGCGATGATTTAACTGCGTTCACAACAATTTATGATCCATTTTGCGGTACCGGCGTAATTTTGCTTGAAGCCCAAGAGTTGGGCTGCAAAGTTTTAGGTTCAGATTTGGACCCAGTTGCTATTAACCAATCACAGATTAATTTAAATTTTTCGCCAAAAGACGATAGGTTATGGGTTGCCGACTCGCGTAATACGATAATCCCCAAATTGGAAGGAAAAATGCTGATTGTAACCGAACCGTATTTGGGACCACTGTGGATAGATAATCCCGATTTTCGCGATGTAAAAGATGCAGTAATAGAATTGTCGAGACTATACTCGGACAGTTTAAAAAATTGGCGTAAGCAGATTCCTAGAGGTACGATTATTGTCATGGTCTTTCCAATATTATTCGGTCATAGCACCTACGATCGAGTCGTTGACACTCTATCAATTTTAGGCTATAGTACCAGTGCTGGTCCATTATTGTATGAGCGCAGTGATCAGAAGGTAAGGCGCAATATTGTTAAACTTATTGCAGTGTGAGAACAGTGAACAGTGAACAG
>CAJBMM010000032.1 GCA_903954185.1 uncultured Candidatus Berkelbacteria bacterium
AGTTATAAAAAAACGAATAGTGAAACAGACCAGCAGGCAATTGTTTCTAGAATTATCGACAGTAAAAAAGCGATTGATTCATTTGAATGCATCACTATCTACAACATAGATGGTACATTAGTCGCGAGTAGTAACCCGGAATATAACATTAGCGATTTTTACGATATTAACGATATCAAATTGGAGTTAGACAAAGATTATGTTGAAATAAGTGTTAAAAAAGAAAGAAAGCTTATTATTCACGGGCCAATTTATAAGGATGGTAATATAATGGCTGTTTTGGTAATAGTTTCCAATATTAATGATTTAACAAGTATTACTACTGATTATTCGGGCCTAGGACAAACCGGCGAAACTGTTTTGGCAGTATTTAACGATGAAGGCGATGCAGAGTTTGTAAATAATCCACGGTTTGCTACAAAAAACCTTGTAATGTCTAAAAACGATCATGGTTTACCAATTATTCAAGCACTCGAAAAAAATGAGGGTATTTTTACCAACCGTAACGATTACAGAGGGGTAGGTGTAACTGCTATCACAAAATATATTCCCGAAACAGAGTGGGGCATGAGTGTTAAAATTGATAATGCAGAGATTAACAAACCTATATATCAATACTCTTACGGAATTTTAGGAATTGGATTAACAATCATTCTAATTGTCACGCTCGTCTCATATTTCCTTGCCGAATCTATCACCAAACCGATCCGTAAGTTAGTACTTGGCACCGAGTTGATAATAAAAGGAGATTTAAAATACCGAACTGCTCTAAACACAAAGGATGAAATTGGTGATTTATCTAATAAATTCGATAAAATGACAAATTCACTTGAAGAAAATATTAATAACGTGGAAGCCAAAGTTGTAGAAAAAACTGCAGATTTAGAACAAATCAACAAAGCCATGGTTGGGCGTGAACTTAAAATGATTGAGTTAAAAAAAGAAAATTCGGAATTATATTCACAACTTAAGAAGAAAAATGATAAAAAATCTTAACATTTTTACCCGCCAAATGTCCTTATATGGAATTCTTTCAATCTTTGGTATTGGATTAATAATATTCGTGGTAATACAATTCAACACAATTAACAAAACTCTTAATAATCACGTCCCAAATTCCGTTTCTAATATGTCTAAAGCTTCAGAATTAAATGAAATTGCACTATTTATTCGCTACTATGACGAGGTACTTACCCAATCTACCAGAAACTATGCCTTAACTGGAAATACAGATTGGTTAAATAGATATAACAAAAATGTACCCTTACTCGATGAAATGGTTAAAAGGGCGATTCGAGTGAGTGACGGTGAAGATAAGGCGCTGTTTGCCAGCATAGATACGGTAAACCAAAATTTAGTAGCTATGGAGGCTAATTCACAAACTCAGGCGACGAAAGGCAACTTATCTGGTGCAATCAGCATATTAGATAGTCCCGAGTATACTTCCGCTAAAGAGATCTACGAAAAAGCACTTGTAACATACGTTGAAAAACATGGCACGTCTTACGATAGCGTAATGTCTTCTTCTACCAAAGATGTAACAGACGCGATTGATTATACTAACTCTGTTATTTACCGTGCCTCAATTATTACTCGGGTTATTATACTATTCATCATAATATTTATGATAGTCGCGGGGCGATACATCTTACTTAGTATCACAAATCCGCTAAAAATTCTAACTGAAGCAACGGAGCGCATTGTAAAAGGTGATATAAATCAAAAAGTAGATATTAGAGCTAAGGATGAAATTGGAACGCTTGCTCAACAATTTAACGCTATGACAGAAGCCATCAAAAAATCTAGACTGTCTATGGATAGAGAGCTCTTAGAGAAAACTAAATCGTTAGATGAAAAAGAAAAGTTTATGGGTGATCAACGCAAGGCTATCTTAAACGTATTAGAAGATGTTGAATCTGAAAAAGATAAAGTAAGTAGTGAAAAAGATAAAACTGACACGATTTTGCAAAGTATTGGCGACGCAGTGTTTGTAGTAGATACTGAACAAAAAATTATACTAGTAAATAGCGTAACTGAAAAAATTTCGGGACTTAGCCCCGAGCAATTAATCGGCAAGACATACACAGATGTTCTTAAATTCGTATTCGAAGATACAAAGAAAATTAATAACAAGTTTATGTTGGATGCGTTAAAAACTGGTATTACTCAAGAGATGAGTAATCACACCGTAATAATAAATAATTCTGGAGACGAAATTCCGATATCTGATAGTGCCGCTCCGCTTAAAGATAAAGATGGTAAAGTTATTGGTTGTGTTGTTGTATTTAGAGATGTTACAAAGGAAAGGCAAATTGATAAAGCAAAAACAGAATTCGTCTCGCTTGCTTCTCACCAATTACGCACTCCACTTTCGGCCATTAACTGGTATGTCGAAATGCTTTTAGCAGGAGATGCGGGAAAATTATCTGCCGAACAAAAAAATTATGTGAACGAAGTTTATAATGGCAACAAACGCATGGTGGATTTAGTAAATTCGCTCCTAAATGTTTCCCGAATTGGAATGGGTACCTTTGCCGTTGAGCCCGAGAATGTAAATATATGCAACATATGCGAGGATGTTATAAAAGAGTTAACTCCCCAAATAGTGGCTAAAAAACTTTCTATAATAAAAGAACATGAAGATAAAAAGTTAACAATATTCGCTGATCCAAAATTAATGCGCATAGTAATGCAAAACTTTTTAACAAACGCTGTTAAATATACTCCAGAAAAAGGAATAATTACCGCATCGGTTTTTAAAATAAAAGCCGGTTCATATCCTAATGTAAATTCAGACAGTATGTTAATGAAAATTAGTGACACTGGCTATGGAATTCCAGAATCTCAGAAAGAACATATTTTCGAAAAGCTATTTAGGGCAGATAATGTTCGCGAAAAAGACACAGAAGGTACCGGGTTGGGGCTATACATCGTTAAATCGATAATTGAACAATCTGGCGGAGTAGTTTGGTTTGAATCCAAAATAAACAAAGGCACATCATTCTATGCAACTATCCCATTAAAGGGCATGGTAAAAAAAGAAGGCAACAAAGAACTTACTTAAAGGAGTTATGATGAAAAAGAATGTACTGATTGTTGAAGACGAAAACACCTTAGCCTCGGCGATAGCAGCAAAATTGGAAATTAGTGGGTTCGATGTTGCTAAAGCACGTTCGGTGGAACAAGCCATATCTTACTTAGAAGAAATACCTAAAATTGACGTAATTTGGCTAGATCATTATTTACTTGGAAGCGAAAATGGTTTGGACTTTGTACACAGCGTGAAAAACTCCGAAAAATGGAAAGGTATTCCAATCTTTGTTGTATCAAACACTGCCACTCCAGATAAAATTAAATCATACATGCAGCTTGGTGTTGAAAAATATTATGTCAAAGCAGAGCACAGATTAGAAGATATTATTAAAGACATCAAAAAAGTGGCTTAATCATTTATTATGAATAAACAATTATTATTAGTTGTAGAAGACAACCATCCCCTAGCCAATGTATTACATGATCATTTGACAAATGAAGGATTCTCTTTGCTTGAGGCAAGAAACGGTCGCGATGGTTTAGCTTTAGCGTTAAAGAAACACCCAGATTTAATAATGTTAGATATTCTGATGCCCGTCATGGATGGTATTTCTATGCTTAAGCAGCTTCGAGAAGACGAATGGGGGCGCAGTGCAAAGGTGCTTGTGCTTACCAATCTTACTGGGCCAATAGATATGACAGAAGCAGCAAAGTTGGGAGTTAGCGAGTACTACACAAAGTCGAATATTAAACTTTCAGAGTTAACCAATAGAATTAAAAAAATGGTTAAATAGATCTCAATATTTCCGTATTAAAACAGCTCTAATAGAAGTTGTGCCCGTTTCTACATCTCCTAAAACTGTTACTTGGTCATATTTTTGTAATTGCTGTTTTATTAATTCTAAGTCGGCAGCCCGATATTTTGTTTTATCATCTGTAGTAACCAGCCATTGAATATTATTATTTTTCACCTTAATAAAATTATCATTAATTTCTGTAAGTTCACCCGCTATAATACCCTTCTTTGTATGCATTAAAATTGTTGCATCGTCATCAATTGTTTTGATATTTAACAAACGGTTAATTGGGCCGCTATCGTGATTTATCGATTCAAAATGATAATTAACCGCAACCACTATTACAATGGCTGTAAAGATAACAGCAGAGCCTGTAACTATATAAACTATTTTTTTATTGGGTTTTTTAACCATGAATTCCTTAACATCAAATATCGTCGAAAACTACGACGCTCCAAAATAACAATTGAGACAAATACTAACAAAATAATTAAACTTACCCAAGGCATAGTGCCCGCAAACGCTTGCCAAAAAACTCGCGGATTGGCGGATATTATATCAAAGTCTGTAAATAACAAATTCATAAGAGCAATAAAGTGGGTATCGAAAGCAGTAATAATGGAAAACACAAATGAGACCATAAATAATAAGTAAATAATATATTTGAATTTTTTCCACAAACAACCAAAACTAACCTTATCCATAACAGAGCCAACAATTTTATTGTCGACAGATTCTGGAGCATAGCAATCTGCAATTAAATTTTCAAACTTGTCCATCTAAACTCTCTTTCAACATCGCTTTAGCTCGATAAAGCCAAGTGCGAACCGTACCTATTGGAACTGATAAAATTCCCGCTATTTCCTCATACTTCATTTCTTGCCAATAATGTAGGTTAATTACTTCTTGATAATTTGATGGTAATGTTTCTATTTTTTTTACCAACAACTCGCGCATAGTTTTATTATGAATTTTTTCGGTAATATCTACTTTATCTTGAACCTCTGGCAATATATCTAACGAAATACTTTTTCGTTTTCCTACATAAGTTAAAGCAATATTTGTTGCTATTTTAAATAGCCAAGGAGAAAACGGCCGTTCTAAGTCAAACTTCTTGAGATTATCAAATGCACGGATAAATGTTTCTTGAACAAGATCCTCGGCCGCATCGCTATCTTTTGCATATGTATAATTTACATAGTTAAAGATCTTATCTTTATACTTTTCCACAATATGGCGATAAAGATTAATATCTCCCGCAAGTACCTTTGTAATAATTTCTTTATCTTCCGTCTCTTCCATGTAATACCTATTTTACCATAATAATAAACATAAAGTTTCGACAACCATGAATTGACTACAATAATCTATCACATCTACAAATTGCCAGCTACGCCAATTCTCAATTACGAATGATTAATGAAGATTCAAATTCTAATTTTAATATTTGAAATTGATTCATCATTTTTAAATTGATCATTAATCATTAACACCCGCTGAAACTATAATTTTACCCTAATTGTATTATTAATGAAAACGAAAGGACGGCATGAAAAAAAGAAAAAGAATTGCAGCCATAATTGTTGGTACAGCTTTCGCTGGGGGCATGGCTTTATCCAACATACATATCAGTAAGGCATATGCATCTACCAAAGCTCCTGTTTCTATTAGAAGAAATTTGCAAAATCATAAGCCATACAAGAATGCTTTTGTAAATCACAAAATTAGGCTTCACAAATTAAACAAGTAAAAGAAAAAGACCGGCTAGCCCGGTCTTTTTTATTGATGTATCACTCATCCCTACTTGAAGCGCCTGCTGTTATGCAGACCAGCCCTTAAACAGTCATCCTGGCTTGACCAGGATCTTGTACGCTGTCAGATTCTGGACTTTCCACTGCGTGGTGACGCCAGAATGACATAAGTATGAATTATTTCAGTTTTATTGTCACTGACATCGCCCTTAATACGTAATACTTAATACCTCTAATCATTCACCAAACATAGCTTGGCCAACTTTATAACCTGCCCAAATTCCTAACAGTCCACCCACGCAATTACCAGTAATGGACCAAAGCGAAAGCCAACTGGCACCAAAAATAGTTGGCACCCATCCTCCAACAGTCGATCCAATTAATATTCCTATCCAAATGGTTGTTTTTGTTGTCATATAATCCCTGTCCCTATCTATTATATACCAGTGGTGCTAGAAAACGAAAAGTAATGTTACAACTGCCGCTACTCACTACCAGGCTGGGGCAGCAACATTTGCCCCAGCCATGTCTTTATCAACACACCTAAAACAAATCGCCTCGAATTGCCAAAGCGATTTGTTTATTTACTTAGGAAACGGATATATCTAGAATCTCATATCGTCTAAAATATCTCTGAAAATCTGGAAATCTGCAGTATTGTTATTATAGTACGAATCTAGCGCAAAAAGGTTGCCATTTTTAACGAAGAAAATTGAGCTACCCTTCACTCCCACGTGCGGATTAATACCAGCGCTTTTACCCATCATCCCCGTTACCATAGTTGCTTCTATGCCGGCTGCAGTAGTATCCACTTCTGACGCATCAGTCATATACCCCCGAGAATCGTCCATATATGCAGCAATATTTTTAGCAACCGAATCTTCAGATGTGCTAGCTACAGTAACGTACAAGTCTACCATCTCGGTACTGCCCTTACTTAAAACAACTGAGCCCACCGCGCTTTCTACCAAGGTATAATCTGTGGGATAATACATGGTAAATCCATATTTGCTAGATGTGAAGCTTTTCCAATCAGCGTGCTTAGGTGCTTTAACGGTTGCGGTCGTAGTGCTTGTATTAGATGAGGAAGTTGAAGTATCTGAGTCTTTTCGCGTAAACGCCCAAGCGGCAATAATTGCAGCGATAACCACTAACCCAATTATTACCAGCGCCCACTTTGGCATTCCTTTACCTTTATTCTTAGTTCCAGATGAGTTTTCTTCGTTCAATTTTCCCCCTTTTATTTACCTTTTAACTGTAACACGATTAAAGATAATACACAAAAAGCATCTAATAATTATGTAAGCCAAAGAATTTTTAATGCAAATAAAAGAAGCCATTCCGACCAAGGCGTTTCAGGCTATAATGCCCGTGCCAAGTCTTACGGCTTCAATTTTAAGCTCAAAAGTTATAAATTTTAACAAGTGGCTCCCCCGACTGGACTCGAACCAGTAACATCTTCGTTAACAGCGAAGCGCTCTACCATTGAGCTACAGGGGAATATATGTAAAATGACTAATGACTAAATCCGAATTATTAAATTAAAAGGGAGAGTGGTGCGGGAAAATATGATAAATTTCTAATTCCTAATGCCTAGAAATATTGACCTTGACTTATCACATATTAACATTTTTCACATCTTTAGGCAATATCGCTCTAAGTTTTACTGGCAGCTATATGCACAGACTGAGATACATCGGTAACAAATCTGGTATTATTACCAGTCCAGAGGAGTTACCAAATGAAAGTATTTAGTGTTAGAAAACCTGTAGTTACTCAACCAGTATCTTTAGCAAGATTACCTGGGTTTAAACAGAAACCAGTAGTATTACAAGATAGTGTAAGTCGGTGGAGAAAAACATTGTCACTGCTAGATCTTGAAGTTAGTGTCAGGCACAAAGCAGAGTCTAAACTAGAGTGGATAATCTTTTACTACACAGTAACAGAGAAAGATGCTTACCAAACAGCTAAATATTTTAATGTTACTGCCAAGACTATCTACAAATG
>CAJBMM010000033.1 GCA_903954185.1 uncultured Candidatus Berkelbacteria bacterium
AACCCAGGTAATCTTGCTAAAGATACTGGTTGAGTAACTACAGGTTTTCTAACACTAAATACTTTCATTTGGTAACTCCTCTGGACTGGTAATAATACCAGATTTGTTACCGATGTATCTCAGTCTGTGCATACCCTTGCGGCAAATTCAAAAAACAAAAAGACCCACAAAAGTGGGTCTTTTTGAACTATATAGATAACTTATTTTCGGCCAAAGCTCATCGATACAGCGGCAAGATATATGGCAGATAAGCCTACAAGGTCATATACTATTCTCGACATGGTAGAAAGATCTCCAAAAATTGAGGCAACAAGATCGTATTTAAACAATCCTACTAATCCCCAATTTAACCCTCCGACTACCACTAAAATTATAGCGATTATATCTATTATTGAAAGACTTTTCATGGTCTCCTTTCATTACTTTGTTTGTTAACAAGAATATACTTGTTGTATTTAAAATAAGTTTCAGCCAATTTTCAGCTCTAAATTAACTCCATACACCACGCTACACGCTACACGTTGTGCGATGCGCGATATGCGTCACGCGTCCTTTTAAAACCTATTCCATATTTCTTGATTCGTAACTTCGTGATGATAAAGCACCTCGGGCGATTTTATAGATTTGCCAAGCTCTTTTGGGCACCTGTCTGCCGAGAGCTGTTTTTGATTGGCAAACTTTTCACGTTCATCATCGCCTAAAATGTCTAAAATATAATTACTAGATTTAAATATGCGAATTGCATCGGTTATAGTGCCTGGCAAATATCTTAAGCGAGACTTGCCAGTTTCATTTGGTAATTTTTCAGTTGCCAAGCCGGTTTTAATTATTGCAAATAGCGCCATATATGGGTTTGCATCTGGCGCAATTGAACGCACTTCTATGCGTGCGCTTTTCTCATTTCCTGATGGTATGCGAACCATCGATCCACGGTCGTTAGCTGATACTTTAATTTGGTTAGGCGCTTCAAAATGAGGGTCTAGTCTGCGATAAGCATTGACGCTTGGATTTAAGATTAGGCATAATTCAGGAGCATGATGTAGCAATCGGTTTATAAAGTCCCAAGCAGATTTAGACAAATTATCTGCACCTTTTTTATCATAAAATGTATTTGTGCCGTTTTTGCTAATCGATAAATTGGTGTGCATGCCACTGCCATTAATATTTTGCACAGGTTTTGGTAAAAATGTGGCAGTCATGCCCATATTATTAGCAATTTGACGGCAAACTAACTTGTATAATTGCACTAAATCACAAGCGCGTACCACCTCGGCTGGAGAAAAGTTTATTTCAAACTGTGATGGTGCAACTTCTGGGTGGTCTTTTTCATTTCCAAAGCCCATTGCCCGCTGAGCTTCTGCGGTAGCATCAATAAATTTGCGTAGTTTGTCTAGTGGTAAAGAGTGATAGTAACCACCACTAGAAATTAATTTAAATCCGATCTTTTCATCAAATTCTTGCTCGGCATCTATGCTTTCAAGTAAAAATCCCTCTATCTCTGGCCCCATCAATACTTGCAATTTTTCTTTATCGTAAAGTTTTTGCGATACCTCCTTTAACCTAGATCTAAAATCTGACGAATAAACTTTTCTGGTTAGTGTTAAGACAGATGCAAACATGATTACTTTGCCAGATCCAAAAACATCTGATGGTAACCACATCCAGCTAGTCCAATCTACATCAAGCCGTAAATCTGACTCATTCTGCATTGAAAAGCCACGGATAGAAGATCCATCAAAAGTTAAATTATTGTATGAATTAATAAAATAATGCTTGTCGTAATCTAGCATATGCAAGCGGCCTTCAATATCGGAAAAACAAATTGTAACTGCTTTTAGTTTTTTTTCTTGTTTAAGATATTTAAGGTGGGTTTCTTTGGCTAATTCCCCATTTGTTAGTTTGGCAGCTTGTAAATTCATCTCTTCTAATTGATCGTATGAAATCTCTAAAAACGACTTAATCTCTGTAATAGAGCTAATAATATACCTCCTTATGATTGTTATTATTATAACTAATACTAATATCATAAAAATAAATACTAAAGTCAATATAATAAAACTTAAATCCAGTATCTCAAGCGTAGTTCCAGCATTGTTAACGGTTTCCCCTCCTTTTCAAGGAGGGGTTAGGGGGAGGTTAAGCCAAGTACCTGCATTAAACCCCACATAACCTCCCATTCGAAAGGGGAGGAAATGAACGTGTGCAGTTATTAGATTCATGCATTATCGCTTTGCTTTTTTAATTATTTGTTTTATGATTAAAATGTAATAAATAATTGGAGGAAAAATGAGCGATGACCAAAAAATTTCGCGATTAAGATATTATAACTATTTAATGGGAGGGTTGCATTTAGTACAAGGCATTATTTTAATTTTGCTGACTAACAGCTTTAAGCTACCGATTAATACTAGTTATTTAAAATTTGATGTAGTAACTAGCACATTAAATGCCGTAACATATAATTTATATCACGTACAATTCGGTTACTGGGTAGCCGCGTTCTTCTTTTTATCATCTCTTTTTCATTTTGCAATCGCTACATTTTACAATAAAACGTATTCATCAAATTTGAAAAAAGGCATCAATAAAGCAAGGTGGTATGAATATTCACTGTCTGCATCACTAATGATGGTGTTAATCGCCATGCTTAGTGGTATTTACGATTTATCTAGTATAGTTATGATATTTGGGTTAACAGCGGTTATGAATTTGTGTGGTTTAGTGATGGAAGTTTCGAACCAAGGTAAAGATAAAGTAGATTGGACATCATACTGGATTGGCTGTTTAGCTGGGTTTTTACCATGGGTAGCTGTAATAATTTATTTCTGGGGTGCCTCGACAGAAACCACTAATGCAGTACCGTCATTTGTATATTGGATTTACGTTACAATCTTTATTTTCTTCTTTAGCTTTGCTGTAAATATGTATTTGCAATATAAAAAGATGGGTCCTTGGAAAGATTACTTATTTGGAGAAAAGGTTTATATTATTTTAAGCCTTGTGGCAAAATCTGCGCTTGCTTGGCAGATATTTGCCGGCACCCTAAGGCCAAATTAAATTAATTTCGTAAATAATAATAAAGAGCGCTGGGAAACCGGCGTTCTTTATTATTAATGGACAATAATGAATAAAAGATGTATAATATAGGCAAATCTGAACTGATAAGGGGGGCATTCAATTGCCCAGACACTGCCGGACAAAAAGAGACGTATGCAAGCATTGTAACGGCGAAGCTCAGCGATCAGCCAGAGATTCGAACTTTGCCTTTTGTGCAACATGCAATATTGAGTGGTATTCTGCTGAGTGTTGGCGGTGCCATTATACTGGCGGAGTCGATGGCCGATATGACCAAAGGTGTGATGGGTGCAAATGGCACGTTTGTAGCCGCTGCGGCGCGTGTGTTCAGGGGGGGAACTGTGGGATGATGGCTCTTCGGCCACTTAACATTATGTCGGTCAATATGGAAGTGAAGGGGTAATATGCCGGGTGAGAGGTGCTTGCCTGGCATTTCTCATTTAGTCTCGATCAAATAGTGTTTTAATGCTACAAATGTTAGGCAAATATTTGCCGGCGCCCTAAGGCCAAATTACAATTGTAAAATAATTAAGTACTCAGTAAAATTTCAGGATTAACCCTTACAATAAAATCGGTCGATCAGATAAAAATGGAGTTAAAAAGGAGTTAAAAATGAATAATAAAATAAAATATGCTATCTCACTTCCAATTATAGTCGCAGCAATTTTGGCTGGTACGGCATTATATAATGCATCTGGCGCTAAGGCAGCCGAGGCAACAAACAGTTCACTAATCCAAACAATCGCGCAGAAGTTTGGCTTATCACAAGACGATGTGCAAAAAACTGTTGATGACTACCGATCTTCTAACCGAGCTGACAGACAAGCCAATCAGGATGCAAAACTGGATCAGGCTGTTACAGATGGTGTGATAACAGACAATCAGAAAAATCTCATTATTTCCAAACGTAGTGAAATTCGGGCGACAGAACAAAAAAATAGAGATGAAATGCAAAAGTGGATGAGTGATAACGGTATTGATCACTCAAAATTGCAAACATACATGGGTAATGGTGCAGGCGGACATAGCGGCCGTGGTATGGGGCGAGGAATATAAAAGCATAAGGTAGCGCACCAATTTTAAACAGAGGTCGAAAGGCCTCTGTTTAATTATTAAGTAATGAAATATTTATTATGTATGATTATGTATGATATAGTTGTTTGGTAAAAGGAGGAATAAATGGCATATATTAGAAAACTTTATGATCCAAAATCGGCTGAACCATTCAAAATTAGTCGCTCTAAAATAGATTTATTTATCGAATGTCCGCAATGCTTTTATCTCGATCGCCGACTTGGTATATCGCGCCCCGGAATGCCCGCTTTCTCGCTTAATAATGCGGTTGATAATTTACTAAAAACAGAATTTGATATTCATCGGGCCAAAGGCATAGCTCATCCAATAATGTCTGCATATAATATTGATGCGGTGCCATTTAACGATCCGCGAATGGATGAGTGGCGAGATTCGTTGCGTCGTGGAATAACATTTTTACATCAACCGACTAATTTAATCGTTTCGGGCGGGATAGATGATGTTTGGGAAAAACCGAATCACGAGCTAATAATTGTCGATTATAAAGCAACAGCTACCGATAAAGAAATCACTTTAGACGATAAGTGGAAACAGGGATACAAAAGACAGATGGAAGTTTACCAATGGCTTTTCCGTCGTAATGAATTTTTAGTTGACAGTACGGGTATATTTGTTTTTGTAAACGGCAAAGCGGATAAGCAGGCTTTTGATGCAAAGCTAGAATTTGACGTTCAAATTATATCTTATGTTGGTGATGATAGTTGGGTTGAAGGTAAAGTGATAGAAATCAAACAATGTCTTGACAGTTCTTTAGTACCAGAATCTTCGGAAAACTGTGAACACTGTAATTACAGAAAAAAAATTAATTCAGTATTATAATTTTTCGATGATTATGGTTCTCTCATTCGAGAGTAAAAATCACATAATCTAAGCTAGACGCTAAAAAATGACAGGGCAATAATGCCTAATAATGTGCACGATATGCCAAATATCTGTTGTTTCGATAATTTTTCTTTAAATACATAAAATGCTAATACGGAATATAGAATTGGATATGATCCAGCGATTGGTGCCGTTAAAGAAGATTGACTTTGGCTAAGACTGATATTGTACAGCATGTCACCAGATCGCAACATTAGAGCCGAAAGAAGTATGGCAATAAATAATAATGACCATCTTAGTTCAATTTTTGTTTTGACTTTATTCATCGTGGAAAGGTGATAAATAGGAAATAGAAAGAACGGTATATAAATTGGCCAAAACCATCCTACTTTTATAATTAAAAGTTTGATTAGAGTAAAAAATATGCCCCAACATATCATACTAACTAAAGCCCATTTTATTCCCTTATCGTGTAAAAACTCGCTATTTTTTAATTCGGAAAATTTTAATGTGGCAAAAATAATTCCTGCAAAAATAAGAATTATTGCTAATGCTTGATATTTGGTTAACGATTCGTGAAGAAATATTACTGAAAGTAGCGTGGTTATCGCAGCAAATGATCCGGCTAGCGTACCGTTAAGTGACGCTTTACCCAAACTCGAAGCTTTGTTGAATGCATAGTTTCCAATTACATCAAGGGCACCCACAAGAATAATCGAGATAAAAATTGGGAAACTAATATTTAATAACTCATCTTTGTGAAAATAGGCGAGTGGAGCAAATATGAAAATTCCTAAAATCGAAACCCAATAAGTGGTTGTCATTGCTCCAATTTTACGCGAAGACAGGGTACCAAAAATATCCCCCGTACCCCAAAGAATAAAGGTTGTGAAAGCTAATAATAATGGCAAAAAGTGCATAATTAGACTTTGGTCGATTCTAAATAATCTAGCGCAGCACGTGCACTAGAGCTATCGGTTAGTAATCCCATACTTAAAATATCTTGAAATTTGGACAATTCCATTTCTTCAACTTCGATAAATTCATGGTCATCGCCAGATGGCTCTTGGACTTTGTGGCAATTTGTTGCCACAAAAGTATTTCTAAACTGATTTGAATATGCGTCTAAATAATATCCGCCAAGATAAACTAAATCTCCTGTGTAACCAGTTTCTTCCAATAGCTCTCGTTTTGCGCCTTCTTCTAGCGTTTCTCCTGCATCAACTGCTCCGCCGGGAAGTTCATATAACACTTTTTCTGGCCCAGGTCTAAATTGTTTAGCAATTATCACCTTGTTATCTTTGGTTATGGCAAATGTACAGGCAACTTTTAGCTTGCTTAAATTAACATCAAAATCTGCCTCAACGCCATTTGGCAGTTTATACGATACGCGAGTGACTTTTCGATATCCGTTATAAACAAGTTCTTCTTTTAATTTTTTCCATTCTTTCATGCTCATATAGTAGCAGAATATTGCCGTAATTCAATTTTTAACTATGATAAATTTATTATATAGATTTTGGCCTGCGGAACGCTGAGCTTTCCAAACCAGAAGGACAAACATATGAGCATTACGTCCATAATTTTGCATTTCTCGACCCTTGTAGCCTTGGCGCAGTGGGTTGGAATTTACGTTAAAACATAAAATATAACTTCTACAATTCTGCATTCAGCATTCTGCATTATTATTTATGAATAAACACTGGAGTGCCAACTGGTGCCCAACCAAATACATAAGAATCATTTCCGGGACCCAGCCTTATGCAACCATGAGAAACAGGTGTGCCTATATGGGCATCGGTTTCGCGCCAAGTTTTTGTGTAAGGTAGCCCGTGCATGCCATATTGACCGTCGGCCGTAATGGCACTCCAATATGGCATGTATAATTTGTATGTATTAGAAAATGCCACTTCAGATTTACTTTGCACAGCGAAAGTTCCGATTGGTGTCGGCATGCTAGATTTTCCAGTAGAAACCGCGAAGCTATTTACAAAATTTTGACCTTCATACAAATAAAGTTTTTGTCTGCTTAAATTTATTTCAACGTACTTGCCTTCGGCAAGACCAGCTGTCCCACCCTCTTGTGGATCGTATGTAACAGTTTTAAAGTTTGTAGTAGTTGTTACCAGCGCAATCGAATCACTTTTTTTATCACCAGTTAAGCCATCCATAATGGCTTGCACTGATTTATCAATTTCTAAGGTTAATCCTGCTATACCAGCGGTTAGGACTGTCTGAGTTGGATCAGCAATTTGATTTGTAGCTTTTTTATTAACTGATGGTGCTAATTTATTTAAATAATCTTTAATTTTATTGGAATCTGGCTTGGTGCGTAAGGTGTTACTTTCACTTAATATTGAAAGCCAGCCGGCAATATCCTCGCGTTTTAGTGAAACTTTTTTGGTACCGGCTACTAACGAAATGTTCCTAGCTAGTAGCTGATCGGCATCGTTTGATGCTTGTTTTAAATCTGAAGAAACCACATCTGGTGTATCTACTTCCATCGGAACCGAAAAAGAGGTTGAATGTTTAGCTATGGCATCATCGATTAATATACGAAGCTGCCTATCATTTACAATTTGCCCTGCTTTTTCTAGATTGATGACAGTTGGTGATTTATCTAAACTAAGTGTTGCATCGGTTGCCAAAGTGTCAAAAAAGGGATGAATATTTTGTTGTATAAAAGTTTTGAATTTAGATTCATCATAAGTTGTAGCAAGCGAAATTTTATTTTTTCCTGTGACAACCGCATAAACCAATGAAGCACTTCCAACAAGAGGGACTTTACTAGAAAAAACATTAAAGGCCTCTTCTGTGGTGTCATTTGTATTAAAAGTGACACCTAGCTCATTAAGTTTGACCACCTTAGATTTGTCACCAAGTTTTAAGGTTATTCCGGTATCGCTATAATTCGCAATAGATTCTGAGACAAATTTTGTTACCTCAGATTTATTTGCTTTTGGGTAAGATTTTCCATCGATATATATTCCGTATGGAAGTTGGTCTGCAAAAACAACCTCAAAAGAGGCGGTAGCAATCGCAACCGCTCCAAGGATAATTAAAAAAACAATTAAAATCTTTTTAAGCATATTTTAATAGTACCAAACGTATAAGATTGAGCAATACTAAAATAAAAAAAACCACGATCCGGGATTTGTTATTTGATTTGATAGATTGAAATAATATCAATTATTTTTGGTAGGCCCGGTAGGAATCGAACCCACAACCGGACGAATATAAGTCGTCTGCTCTAACCGTTGAGCTACGGGCCCACTGTATATGCATTATATCATAAAATTTAAATTTTGTCTGTGATAATTTGCAAATTGGCAAATATTTTTTCAGTTAAGTCTCTATCCGAAACCCGAATATTGCAGGTTCCGTGGCCAAATGTTTTGAACGACAATCCTTGCAAAGTTGACATTTTGGTGTACGTTTTGCAAAATTGTTTAATCGGAATATTTAGTTGATTGCTCCAAAATGTAATTTCTGACTTTTCGTCCATATCACTATACAAGTGTAGCCTTACGCGTATTTTTTCATTAGGGACACCCATACTAATTATTAGCCATTTGATAAAGAATTTTACTATTGCTGGATTGGTATTACTCAAACTTGATTCGTATGGTTTGGTCTTTGCGCCTTCGCCCCAATATAGAAAATAGCCACCAATTAACAATTCTCGTTTAGATAGAGGCATAAGTTCGGCACTTTCCCTATTGTAAACACTTTTCAATCTCGCCTCGCGCTTGGCGCGCATCGAATTTCGATATTTTTCAATTCTTTTAGGGTTTTTATCGCGCAGTTTGCTAATTGTTTCTTTATCAAGCGGATGATCTTTCAGCCATAAACTCAAACTCGATTTGCTTACGTTGATTATATCTTTAATTTGAGAATAACTCTTACCTTCTGCCCGAAGTTTTAATGCGAGTATTCGTTTTTCCATTAATGCTTTAACCATGCTTATAGAATACAACTCAGAAAACAAATAGTCAAAGGTTCGAATATAATTTGTTGATAATGAAATATTTATGCCTATTGACATACTAAACTCGGCTTGTTAGAGTTTTGGTGTGACTGCGTAAATACCTATGGTCAAACGATTGGTTCTATCGCTTAGATGGGACACACACAAGTTGTCTATGGGAAGCAGGAGTTGGTGACTCGGCACAAAATCGAATAATTGAGGGGACATGGGGGCATGTTTCTTTTTTAGTAAAAAATAACTCATACAATATGTGGTTATCATTAAGGAGAGAGCATGATCCGATTCACCAAATCAATTAAAATTTTATTAGCCTTGGTTTTTACTTTTAGCAGTTTAGTAAACACTAGCTTTTTTACTGTTCAAAGTGCAAAAGCAAGTGATGGGGAGTGTCCAAATCCAAATACTAACATTGCGACAAAACTAGCATTATATTCTACCGACCGAAGTGACTATTTGCGACCAGATGCTTCATTAGATCCGCAGTCCTTATCCATTGGACAGACTTCGGTAAGAATGGAAGTTGAATTAGAGGATGCGAACAGTTGTCCTGTAGAAGCTTCCGCGACAACGCATTTTACTCTTTCTACTGTTGAGTCTGGGATTGTCAATTTTCTTACACCGGGGAAGGTTGATAAAGGCACAACTTACAGCTATTACATTAGCAAGAATAGTGCTCGAGCAGGTTTTTACGTGGTTGCCAACAAACCTGTAAGTTTAGGGTCTATTATCGTAACACAAACAGATACGCCCCAAACAGTAATTAATGGTGTAGTCAATGTTAATATTACTACCATTGTCCCTGATAGAAATTTAGTATCATTTACAAATAATATTCATGGTATATCCGATACACTCAAAGGTGAAATTGGAGCCGTTCCGGCTGTCTCAACTCCTGGAGTAAAAGTTCGTGCTTACATCGATGCTGCTGGGACTATTCAGCTTGGTAGCGATGCTATCGTTGCTGCTGATGGGTCTTTTCCGGCAATAAATATTGGCGATGATCAATATCGCAACATTACCTTAAGGGCTGTGTATCCAGGAACTCCAGAAATATTAAGTGATGTTGTTTTAGTTGGTGAGCCAATTATTTCTTATCCTTCGATAGCAAGTGGATTCCGGGTTATGCATGATTCAGTTACCGACCAGCCGCGATTAACTTGGAATGACGGTGGGGTTGGAGTTAGCTACGCAATTTATCGTAAGGCTTACTCTGTACCGGCCAGTTTTAGTGACGCAGACATTGTTGATACCACTTTAACGACGCAGTATCTTGATAGTACTGCTGTTATTGGTCAAAGATACAACTATTTGGTTAAGCAAGTAATTAGTGGAAGCTATACACCCGAGTTCCTTCCTTTGAAGAATATTCGTATAGATGTCGCTGAAATTAGCATTACGCCGACATCAATTAACGTTGGCTCGGTTATTAAAACGCCGACAGTTACAGCCACTATAACGCCCGATTTGGCAGCGTTGTATGCCACCAATTCAGAATCTGTCGAGGTTTATTATAATAATCCAGATACAGGAGACAAAACATTCCATGCTACCATTGCAGTACTAGGATCGGTATTGACCGCAACCTCTCCATTTATAGATGCCGCGACTGGTTTATCAACGTCTACATTATCCGATGGTGAGTTTTCGGTATTTATTGAAACAAATGGTGTTCTGCCAAATGGCGATGTAATAAATGACTTCGTTCAAAATAGTTATACCATATTAGTAGACTTGAACGCCCCTACAGCGCCCATACTTTCAAAATTGCGCTATGATGCTACAACTAAAGTGTTACAAGGGTTTGCAGATGCAGTAGAAGTAGAATCTGATATTTATATTTACGATCAGAACCCAGAGCTAAATCCTACTGCTACATCAATAATCGTTCCGTTCCAAGGTGATGAATTTGGTGGATTTATATCTTTACCGTTAATTTTTACTTCTAATAGTTTATATATCCGCTGCCAAGATTTATTGGGGAATGTAGGGGCTACGACTCGTTTTGATATTGTCCCCAATGCTCCAAAAGCTAACAATCTTTCTATACAACAAAATAAACCCGGAACAAACGATGTAATTGTTGGAGCTGCTGGTACAGTTAATGGTGGGGTGATAGTTGAAATTTATAATGTCGATCCACTTTTAAACCCTACCGCTATTCCATATCGATCTTTCGTTGCTAATGCAGATGGTAGCTTTTCACAAGAGGTTGGAGATAACACGTATGCTACGTTTTGGTTGGCGGTTCGCAGCGGGTCGGGATTGTTAAGCGGAGCATTTAAGCTGACAAATGCAATTTCGATTAACCCTGTATCCGCATTCAACGCAACCGTAGGAGATGGCGTAGTTAAATTAAATTGGACGTCTAATCCAAACACATCGTATTATGTAATTGATATATATGATGAAACTAGTGCAAAACGCTTTTCTACCGTCACTATTGCGTCAGGGCAAACAAATTTGCAATTATCGTTGCAAAATTCTCACAGATATCGTTTTTCAATAGTGTCGTTTGACTTGTATGGCAACTACAGTGGCGCAAATATTGTTTATGGCACTCCATCTGCTCCTGTAATAACGCTGGCTTCGTCAACCACTATTAAGAAAGTCGCATCAAATATTCCAGCCGCTTCTTCTGATTCTAAAATATCGTCTGATGAAAATTTAACTGTTACCGTGCCAACACCTGCTCCTTCTACGCCAATCGAAGATAATAATCGTAATTGGGCGCCGTGGATTTTAACAATCGGTATACTGATATTACTGATTGCTGGAGGCGTAGCTTACTTGCTTTGGGGCAAACAGACAGAAGATCAACCGGCGGCTACAGCTAGAGTTGTTGAGACTGGCGTCGTGCAAGAGATCGAAGAAAAAGCTGAAAAGACTGCCACGGCTAAAATTAACGCTAAAGAAGAATTAAAAAAACCAAAACCTCGATGGTAATATAGTGAGTAGTTTGAAGCGGGTAGTTTGTAGGGGTAAATGATTAGGCGATGATATTCCTGACTTGAGTTAAGTACTAATTAAACAGTGTCATCTCGAGTGCGGCGAGAGATCCCGTATGTTTAAAAATTAGGCGATATTTATTTATCCATATAGGTAAGACACCAATAGGTTAACTGATTATTATTTTGCAAGTTGCTAAACCTAAACTAATAAAACATGAATCCAAAAACCTCACTGGAGTCCAAGCTTTAGCTTGTCAATTGGCACACTAGGTGTGGTCTACGAGAACGCCGAGCATTGGCTTCTTTATCCATACACAGACTAAAGTTTGTTCTCCGAGGTTTTCGGATTCGCGTAATAAAATGTTGTGTTAGGTAATGGTTTGCATAGGCGTACAAAAAAAGCGTCGCCTGTGTTATTCTAATAAGCGATGAGTGTCAACCATTTTCAAGAAAATACAGACAGAAAGAAACCGAATACTTTTCCGCTTGTTTATATTGGTGTAATCGCGGTTTTTGGTTACGTAGTTTGGATAGTAGGACAAAGTGTTTATAATGAAACACACAATAATAAATTGTTAGAGCAGAGGCAAAGCGATCTAGATCAAGTTAAGCTTCAGGCACAGGTTAAAGAAAAATTTATTCAGTATCAAAAAACTGACAATTATATTGAACTTCAGGCTAGGGAACATTTTGGATATGCCAAACCGGGTGAAACAATAATAAATTTACCAGAGCAGTTTTATCGTGATATTAAGCAAGACGAAGGTTTAACTGATGTAAATAAAAAGTCCGAGAAAGTTGCCGTTTCTAATCCTCAACTGTGGTGGCAATATTATTTTGGCGATAAGTGAACCATATTTTCTTGTTATCTGAGGCAAAATATGGTAATATTATTATTACTAGCGGGGTGGAGCAGTGGCAGCTCGTGAGGCTCATAACCTCAAGGTCGTAGGTTCGAATCCTACCCCCGCCACCATGCACCATTCGCTCATTTTTTCGCTCCTACGCATGGCAGCGCCAAAAGACATTGAATACTCGGATAATTAGATGGTGCATGCCCTGATACCTGAACGAAAGTGAGCGGTTCAGGGCTTTTAATTACACTGTATATCAAGCTTCAAGTTTCACGCTTCATGTTTCAAGTTAATGGCGGTGTAGCTCAGTGGTTAGAGCGAGGTCTTCATAAGGCCGAGGTCGGTGGTTCAATTCCACCCATCGCTACCATTAACGGTTATAAGAAATTAATTATTCTTCCTGCGAGATTAATACCAGAAAAAGGCTTCTATCAGAAGCTTTTTTATGTTAAATTAGATGTCAGCAATAAAAAAAGGATAATCATGAAACAAGGGTGTTCAAAGCAAACATTGTATATTATTCTCACGGTACTACTATGTTTATTTTTTATCGGAATATTAATTCCTAGAAAATCAAATGTTGAAACAGTGCCAATCTCACGCTTGACTACCGAAGTAACAGCCCAAAATGTAAAAGAAATTACTGTTGTGGGCGACAGTACTGTTAATGCTACTTTAAAAAACGGTGCCAAATTAACCGCAGTTAAAGAGGCTTCATCTCAATTAAAAGATTACGATATTACTCCAGATAAGGTGACAATCAATGTTAAATCATCTTCTAGTACGGGAATATGGGTAACCATCTTAACAGCATTTGTGCCAGTTTTACTAATTATCGGATTCTTTTATTTTATGATGAAACAGGCACAAGGCGCTAATATGAAAGCTATGTCTTTTGGTAAAACTCGTGCCAAAGCTTACGATGGCAACAAGCGTTTAACTTTTAAAGACGTGGCAGGTTTAATCGAACCAAAGCAAGAGTTGGAAGAAGTCGTTGATTTTCTAAAATCTCCTCAGCGTTTTACGTCCATTGGAGCAGAAATACCAAAAGGTGTGTTGTTGGTTGGTCCTCCTGGCACGGGAAAGACTTTAATGGCAAAAGCCGTCGCCGGAGAAGCCAAAGTGCCATTCTTCGCGCTTTCGGCATCGGAATTTGTGGAGATGTTTGTGGGTGTTGGCGCAAGCCGTGTGCGAGATTTATTCCAAAAAGCCAAGCGCAATAGCCCATGCATTGTATTTATTGATGAGTTAGATGCTATTGGGCGGCAACGTGGATCTGGCTTGGGGGGCAGCCATGATGAACGCGAGCAAACTTTAAATCAAATTTTGGTTGAGATGGACGGATTTGAAACAGACGCTGGGGTAATTATTATGGGTGCCACAAATCGTCCCGACATTTTAGATCCAGCTCTGCTTAGGCCCGGACGTTTTGATAGGCGTGTTATTATTAATTTGCCAGATAGGCGTGAGCGACTTGATATTTTAACATTACATGCAAAAAATAAACCACTTAGTCCCGATGTAGAATTGGATAGAATCGCTGGCATAACCACTGGGCTGTCTGGCGCAGATCTAAAAAATATCATAAACGAGGCCGCAATATTAACTGTTCGAGCAAATAAGAAAATCATTGGTCAACATCAAATACGCGAAGCTGTTGAGAGAGTTGCCATGGGGCCAGAGCGCAAATCACATCGGTATACAGATAAGGAGCGAAAGATGACTGCCTATCACGAAGCAGGTCATGCAATAATCTCGCATGTGCTTAAAGAGGCAGATGAAGTGGAAAAAATAACAATAATCCCGCGCGGTATGGCTGGGGGATACACTCTAACAAATCCACCAGATGACAGACATTTCTTGAGTGAAAATCATTTTAAGGCAACTTTAGCCGTGCTTATGGGTGGCTGGGTTTCTGAAGAGGTGTCATTCAATGAAATGACTACTGGTGCATCTAGTGATCTAAAGAATGCTACTAAAATTGCTCGCGACATGGTTACTAGATATGGAATGAGTAAAAAATTGGGTGCCAGAACCTTTGGGGAACACGAGGAATTGATCTTTTTGGGCCGTGAAATCTCAGAGCAGCGTAATTATTCTGAAAGTGTTGCATCACAGATAGATTCAGAAGTGAGAATTCTGATAGATGAAGCAACGGCGTTAGCAAAAAATACTTTAAAAAAATATAGTAAAATGCTAGATAAACTTGCTGAAAAGTTACTGAAAGAAGAATCGGTGGATAAATTAGCATTTGGTGAACTTTTTGATAAGATTGTCATCAAGGGTAATAGTGCGCTAGAATAAAGTGTATAGAGAATATGTAGTTGGGCTAAAAAGAATTATTTATGGTTGATAGAATTAAGAGATATTTTAATCTTGAGCATGGTATCAAATCTGCCACGCTATTATTAACTTTTACTTTGCTACTTAGCAACGTTTTAGGGTTGCTACGAAACATTTTACTCGCTAGTCAGGCAACTTCATTAACTCAATTAGACACATACTATGCAGCATTCAGGCTACCGGACTTAATATTTAATTTATTGGTTTTAGGCTCTGTATCTTCGGCTTTTATACCAGTTTATGCAAAGGTGTTCAAAAAAAAAGGCACCGAAGAGGCTTCAAAATTAGCAAATGCGCTTTTAGGTACTTTAATTGTAACACTTACCCTATGTCTTATTATATTATACGTTCTAATGCCTGTTTTGATTCCGATAATGGTTGCAAAATTTACCGTTTCGCAACAACAAGAAACCATAAATCTGGCGCGAATTATGTTGCTGTCTCCTTTATTTTTCGGTTTTTCTTATGTCGTAGGCGCAATCTTAAATTCACATAAACGTTTCTTTTCATATAGCATAGCGCCGTTAATCTACAATGTTGCGATTATAATTGGCGCATTATTATTACCATATTATGGAATTACTGCAGTGGCATGGTCTGTTGTAATTGGCGCATTATTGCATTTTCTAATTCAGGTTCCTTCGACGCTTAAAATTGGTTTTAAATTTAAGCTGAAGTTTCAACTAAACAGCCCAGAAATAAAGCAAATTATTAAATTAATGGTTCCGCGTGCATTTTCATCTGGAGTTGCGCAATTTGTGTTACTTGGTTTTACATATATCGCCGCATCTCTTTCGCCCGGTGCTCTAACTATCTATTCATTAACAAATGATTTTCAAACCACACCAGCGATATTATTTGGAACTTCTCTGGCCATCGCGCTTTTCCCAACCCTTTCCGATGCTGTAGCTGAGAATGATCATTTTAAATTTCAGAACTACTTAAAAAAATCACTTATCATTGGTTTGTTTTTATTAATTCCGCTGATGTTAATTGTCTATATTCTAAGAGCACAGATTATGCGGTTATATATTGGTTTGGGTCATAATACAAACTGGGATGATACGATTAGATCAATCAATACACTTTCTTACTTCTCTCTTTCGTTTGTTGCTCAATCATTTGTGCAGCTACTTTCTAGGTCTTATTATGCGTTACAAGATACACGTCGACCTATGTATGGTGCAATAATTGGTGCAGCCGTCACAATTGGTTTGGCGGTTATGTTGCCACATTCTAGCTATTTTAGAATTGGCTCATTATACGATGTGGCCGGACTTGCGGCTGCCTACAGCGCTGGTTTATGGATACAAGTTTTTGTATTATTTTTGTGGCTACCAAGAAAATGGAAAGGTGATATGTCATTGGTTTGGTCACGAATATTACCAATTACGGGTTTAACGCTTGTTTCTGGATTTGCTACGTGGGTAACCTTGAGAATAGTTGGCAACGGGTTAAAACTAGAGCCATTCATTCCTGTAACAGTTAGTGGATTAAGCACCCATACTGTGGTAGGTTTGCTTGTTCAAGGGTCTGTGGCAGGTTTGGTAGGGATAGGGCTGTATGTTCTATTGGCATATTGGTTCAAATTTCCCGAAATTGAATGGTTGATTAAATTTCGCAAGGAAACACGCGCGAATGACCAAAAATGAATTCATCAAAAAAAGTACTAAAGCCTCATTTTTCAACGAATTAGACTACGACAATTCAAAACGTGGATGCATGTCGCCAAAATTATTAATACTCCTGTTGATGGCCTTTTTAATTATTGGCGTCATATTAACTGCAATTATAGTTATTGTTTTAAATTTTAGGGTCAATAATAGTTTACGAAGTATAAAAATGCCTACGATATCAACAATAATAGATAAAAATAATTACCCTCTAGAAGATTCATACTCGATTACAATTTCCGATTATGAGCTCACTAATATGTTATCTGCATTAAACATTCCCGATGTAAAAAAATTAAGCACCCAAACGTCTGCCAAACATATTCTAGTAAGTGGTGTCTACCAAAAGCCAGTAGATATGAATTTGGCAATATATGTTGTTCCAAAGGTTAAAGAGGGAAAAGTATATGTAGAGGTAGAAGATGCAACAGTGGGTGGAGTGAGGATGATTTGGTTAATTAACGATAGCCTAAGAGCATCGTTGGCGACATCAATTGAGAACTATACAACAAGCCGAATAAATGGTAAAATAACTGATATTCTACTTAAAGACAGTGAAATGATTGTAGAAGTTAGTCGTTAGAAATTTATCCGTCAAGGAGTTGTAAAAAACATAAACTTTAAAATGATTAAATTGTAATTATTGTTTAATGATTAAAAATTGTTAAACGGAAAATAATTTGTATGCAACATATTCGTAACTTTTGTATTATTGCTCATATAGATCACGGTAAGTCAACGCTGGCAGACCGTTTTTTGGAATACACAGGTACAATAAGTAAGCGCGATATGCGCGAACAATTATTAGATACAATGGATATTGAGCGCGAGCGTGGGATTACGATTAAATTACAACCGGTTCGTATGAACTTATCATACAATAATCAATCTTTCAGCCTCCAAACTCCCAACTACCCTCTACCCCCTACCAGCTACCAGCTAAACCTCATCGATACTCCAGGACATGTTGATTTTTCATATGAAGTTTCGCGTAGTTTAGCAGCTGTGGAGGGTGCAATTTTGCTTGTGGATGCCAGCCAAGGTATTGAAGCTCAAACCTTAGCCAATTTATATATGGCACTAGATCATAATTTAACAATCATACCCGTTGTAAATAAAATTGATTTGCCACACGCTGAGCCAGAAAAAGTGGCAAATGAAATATGTGAATTATTGGGTTGCGCTAAAGAAGATGTAATCCTTGCTTCGGGAAAAACTGGTCAAGGGGTAGAGGATATTTTAAGAGCGGTGGTAGAAAAAGTTCCTGCGCCAAATGGTGATGCAAATAGACCACTGCGCGCGTTAATTTTTGACAGTATATACGATCCGTATCGTGGCGTTATTGCCTATGTTCGCGTTGTAGACGGACAAGTTAAGGCAGGCGATAAATTAGCAATGCTACAAGTTAAAAGTCATACTTTGGCTGAAGAAGTAGGCATGTTTAACCCAAAACATTTTGCAATGCAAAGTTTAAATTGTGGTGAAATTGGTTATGTTGTGACGGGCTTTAAAGATGTGGCTAGTGCTAGGGTGGGTGATACAATAAGCGCCATTAATACAACAGACGTTATGGCATTGCCTGGATATCGTGAAATTACTCCACTGGTATATGCGGGATTATACACCGTCGACGGAGATCAGTACCCAATTCTGCGTGAGGCGCTAGGAAAATTAAAGCTAAATGACGCTTCGCTACAATACGATCCAGAAACTTCGGCCGCGTTTGGGTTTGGTTTTAGATGCGGATTTTTAGGGCTCTTACACATGGAGATTATTAAAGAGAGGTTAGAGCGCGAAGCCCATATAGATTTAATTGCCACCACTCCATCTGTGCCTTATCAAGTAGAACTAATGCGACCTTTAACCAAAAATGAAATAGAACAGCAGGTATTAATGGGTATTGAAGTGGATGAGCTAAATCCCTATCTCTCAATACATTCGCCAGCCCAGCTTCCAGAACCATCGTCAGTTAAGGCGATAAAAGAACCGTGGGCTATGGTAGAAATAGTTGTCCCCAAAATATTTATTGGGCCTGTGATGGAAATGGCACAAATGCATCGTGGGCTGTATCAGAATCTTGGGTTTTTAGATGAAGATAGAAGTATATTAAAATATGAATTACCCATTTCTGAACTCATTATCGATTTTTATGATCAATTAAAAAGTGTTACTTCTGGATATGGATCGTTAAATTACGATTTTCTCGAGTATCGGGGCGGGGATTTAGTTAAACTCTCAATATTGGTTGCGGGAGAGGAAGTAGATTCTTTAAGTGCAATTGTGCACCGTACTCACGCACTTACTCGCGGTAGATCATTACTTTCTAAATTAAAAACCATG
This sequence comes from uncultured Candidatus Berkelbacteria bacterium, assembly GCA_903954185.1. Classification (GTDB taxonomy): domain Bacteria; phylum Patescibacteriota; class UBA1384; order CAJBMM01; family CAJBMM01; genus CAJBMM01. The sequence goes on from CAJBMM010000033.1 coordinate 19,139, forward strand.
ATTCCGCGACAACTATTCGAGATAATGTTACAAGCAGCCGTCGGCGGAAAAATAATCGCGCGTGAAGATATTCCCGCGGTTGGTAAAAACGTTACTGCCAAACTTTATGGTGGGGATGTTACCAGAAAGAATAAATTGTTAGATAAGCAAAAAGAGGGTAAAAAACGCTTAAAACGAGTTGGAAAAGTAGATATTCCAACCGAGGTGTTTTTGAACTTGCTTAAGAACTAACGCGTTAGGTAGTTTGGGGCAATAGGTATTAGGATGTAGGTCGAAACATCTCCCGGTAGCACAAGCTTGAGCTTGGTTCATTTAAGCCACACTAAAGTGTGTTCTACATGTCGTCTGTAGTACAAGCTTACTCGTCCTCCGCAAGTTGCAAAAGTTCATTAACATACTGGACTCCAAGGAATAAGGAGCAGTATGCAACAGATCTATTTAAACTTTGGATTTCATGGGTATACTCGGCTCATGAAATACATATCCAACATTGCTCATCTGGGAGCTAAAGACCAGT
>CAJBMM010000034.1 GCA_903954185.1 uncultured Candidatus Berkelbacteria bacterium
TAGAAGAAGCTAGGATTAAAAAACTACGCAAGCAACACATGTTTTGGGGTAGTAAGAAACTAGCAGTACTGTATACAGATATCTACCATGAAAAGATATCTGCTTGGAAATTTGAACAAGTCATTAAGTATTACAAACTGTATCCTGACGTAACCAGACAAGAGAAGATTAACGCTAAAAGAGCTAAGAATACTAAAAAACACAAACTAAAGATTACCCAATTTACCCATACTACTAAGCTATGGCATCTAATACACATAGACGGGATAGTCATTTACTGGGGAGGCCTTAAAAGGTACGTATTTACCGCAGTAGACCATACTGGTAAAGTTGGTTATGCCAGAATGTATAACACCAAATCCAGTAAAAACGCTAAGGACTTTCTCTACCGTTTACACTACCTAGTTGGTGAGCATATACCTAATATCCAAACAGACAATGGTAGTGAGTTCTACGGAGCCTTTGACCAAGCATTAACTGAATTAGAGATATTGCATTGGTACTCTAGGCCACATACACCAACAGACAATGCTGAGGTAGAGAAGTTCAACCAAACCTTGCAACGTGAATGGATGAACTGGGGACACTTTACCCCCGACTGTAACCGCTTTAACCAAGCTTTAACCGAATGGTTGGTGGAGTACAACAACGTCCGACCTCATGAGAGCCTAAACTACGTAACACCCCTTGCTTACATGGACATGTGCCTGCTACAATCCAACCAACCAACAACTGCCAAGTTGTTACCGATGTACCCAGTCTGTGCACTATATTGAATTACGGCTAATTTTTAGTATGCTTGCATAGACATGTAAATAATGATTGAAACTAATTAAAATGAAAAAAATATGACTATCTGGGATCAGATTTATAAAAACCATCAAAAGGGTGGTAGCGCCTGGGCAACATTATCAGAAGGAATCGATCCAAGGTTTATTGATCTTATTGGCAAAACAAATTTCAAACTAAAGAGCGCTTTTGATATTGGCTGTGGTACTGGTAAGTATTTGGGGTATTTGCAATCTAAGAACTTTAGAGTAGCTGGCATTGATAGCAGTGAAACTGCAATAGAGATATCAAAGAAATTCCTTGGAGACTCTACTGATCTTGTTCTTGCCGATATGTATGATTTTAAAATACCTAAGAATAAATATGACCTAATATTATCAGTTTCCACACTTCATCATGGAAAAAAAGAGCGAATTAATAAATTGGTTAAACGGATATACGATAGCTTGGCGACAGGTGGAATAATCTTCATAACTTTACCAGATATCAAGTTCAATAATAAATCAAATGCTTTCAAAGATGATAAAGAAATCGCACCAGACACTTACTTACCACTTTATGGGCCAGAGAAGGGATTGCCGCATAGCTTCTTTTCAAGACAAGAAATTGATTCTATATTTTCCGATTTTAAAGGCATAGAACTTAGTATTGATAAAATTGGAAGATGGTTTGTAGTTGGAACAAAATAAATTAATCATTTAACTTTAATAGTAATTTTTGATCCAAAGAATATACGAATTGTTAAGGATGACCCAGAATCAAATTCAAGAAGTAATTGATCCGGCTTAGTGCAGAGAACTATAAAATGCACGACTAATAAATGGCCACAACTTTACTTAATAATACTTATAAGCCATCTTAAAAGTCGGTTAATAGTCTGACCAGGCGAATTTCATCATACGAGTAGGAATTCCCTAAAATGGCTTTGGCTGGGGCAAGGTGAAATTCACCTTTACCCTTGTCAGATTTTTGCAATGCAGAAGCTATCTTCGCCAATCGATTTGGCTCAATTTCTTTCGCGATATTAATCAGATTTAGTTTTGGATTATTTTCTTTTAATTTCTCAAGGTGCTCAATAATGGTGCCGACTTTTAGATTTCTTTCTGATGCTATTTCCTTTAGCGACTTATTCTCATCTAATAACCGCTTAGTTTCTGCAAATGTATCTGGTTTTTTTGATGTTGAATTTTGGCCTGAAATACTCTTAATAAATTGCTGTTGCATTCCTCGCATATCTTTTTCGGAAAGTCTTTTCATATTTTGCACGCTTAAGAACGACTGATTCCTAAATTCCTCGTCTTTTTCTAATACCAATTCATTTACCATCATGGCCATTTGGTTAATGCCCCTAAGCGTTAAGCCCTCCAATGACTTTAGACGAGAAAGAGCTACATAACCCATACCTTTCTCGAACGATTTAGACAAATCGATCTCTGCCCTTTCTAGGCTCATTCCCTGGCTTTTATGTACCGTAATTGCCCAAGCTAACCGTAAAGGATATTGGGTGATTTCGGATAGAACTTTACCATTTTCGGATATTTCCCAAGAAGCAGGATTGACGTTAATAATTCTGCCGTTTTTATCTTTTACAACAATTGTATCTTCATCACATTGTACAACGGTTGCAATAGTACCATTGGCATAATGTTCATCAAAATTATTTTTAACAAACATTACTTTAGCATTTGGTTTTAATCTCAGTTTCTCTGGCGCTAAGCAGCCTTTTACTAAAGCCGTTACCAAGTTATCTTTACCGCGCCATTCCATTTGATATTCTATTGTGTCACCAGAAAGTTTGCCAAGCTCTCGCTCATTTTCGGCATCAACGTTTATATTATGAGTATAAAGTTTTGTACCGCCATTCTCATCATTTATTATTGTAGATATTTTAGATTGCAGCGTTGCAAATATTTCATCTGTTACAGCGTTATCGCGAATTGAATTTAAAATAGAAAGATAATTTTGATCATCTTGACGATATTGTTCTTCTAAATAACAAACTTTTAGATTCAAATCTTCCCAAACAAGTGAATCGTAGGCAAAGCGAGATTCTGGTTCTTCTCCGCGAGATACAGGCGGTAGCTGAAAAAAGTCTCCGCACAAAATTACTTGCATGCCGCCAAAAGGCATATCTACACCCTTCATTTCGCGAGCAATTTTATCTACTAAATCTAACCTAAAATGATGCAACATAGATATTTCGTCAATAATCAATACATCTGTATTAGCATATCTTTTACGCAGATATGATTTCTCCGAAAGTACTTCTATATCATGTTTGTTAAGTGAATCTTTAATACCTAAGCCAGACCAAGAGTGAATGGTTTGACCCCCTAAATGAGTTGCCGCGATACCTGTAGAGGCGGTAATAGCCACCCCAACTTTATGCTGTTGCAGATAATCGATGTATTGGTTAAGTAGATGCGTTTTACCGCTACCCGCCATACCAGTAATAAAAGCATTGTTACCTAATTTTAAAATGTCCAAAGCTTCTTGTTGTTTCATTTTTCCCTCGATTGCGTAAAATTTAGTATAACAAAAGTTATACATATTTCCAAACAAAAAGCGTACATAATACCTAATTTAGTTATTAATAATTTGTGATATATTATCGGTATGAGAAAATTCAAATTTCAAAAATTAGTGCGTGATTTAATTATCGACCAAATGATATTTGGCGGAGCAGAACCAACTTATCACGAGTTGAGTAATGAGGAACATTTGGGCGAGCTGAAGAAAAAAGTTCTCGAGGAAGCTAGCGAAATGAATATTAACGATAAAGATGAACTATTAAAAGAGCTTGCAGATTTACAAGAGGTAATAGACGCGTTAGTCAAAACTATTAACAAAACACCGACCGACCTAAAATCAGCCCAAGATAGGAAGCACCAAAAAGCAGGTGGCTTTGATCGCAAACTTTATATTGACCACGTATCTGTGCTAGATGACGATCCTTGGATTAAACATTTTTTAGATAACCCAGACCGATATCCCGAGATAATTGATGAATTATAACGAAGTCTAATTGGACTAAGTATCTTTTTTTGTTACACTTATTTTAAGTTATTTGGACTTTATTTATGCATAAAAATAATCTTTCAACTGGTCGTCTACTATTTATTGTTTTAGTAATAGTTTTCTTTTGGGTCGCAGTAAATCATTTAAATGAGACAAAAGAGATCTTCTCAGTCTTAATAGAAGGTAAATGGTATTGGGTAACGTTGGCCGTGCTATGTCAATTAATATTTTACCCATTTTATGCCAGATTTGTAGAATTTGTTTTCAACATTTTTAAGGTAGATTTTAAGTATAATAAAATATTGCCAATCTATATTGCTTCAAAATTCACCGATATCGTGCTACCGATTGCCACAGTAGGGAAAATTGCAATTTTTGTCCGTAACGGCAAGAAAAATGATATAACTCCAATTAATATTGGGATTGGCATGGCTTTTACTCAGATAATCGATCTTATTGCTTTCGTTTCACTTTCTTTAATAATTATTTATTTTCTCTATCTATTTGGAGAACCGCGAACATACCTTCTCATAACATCACTAATATTAGCCGTGATTGTAATTAGTTTTACCGCGCTTGTTGTTGCTACGTCAAAGAGTAACAAACCTTTTACTAACACATTTAAGTGGATTGCAAAAAAAGTTGCTCGCATTGCGGGGCAAAAACGCATAGACTTTGACGAGGTCAGATCTATTTTTAATGAAGTAGCTAAAGATTTAGATGCGGGGGGTAAGAAAATATGGCCAGCCTTTGGTATTGGTGTTTGCACGCACCTAATAAATATTATTACACTAGGCTTAATTTACCTGGCATTTTCACCAAATTTTAATATTCTGGCAGTATTAGCTACCTATATCGCTGGATTACTATTTACCGTCATATCAATCACTCCACAAGGTGTAGGCGTAGCAGAAACAATAATGGTTACAACTTTGCATTCATTTGGTATGGATTTATCAGTTTCCGCTGTTATCACTATGGCTTATCGTGGCTTGTTATATTGGTTACCACTTTTCCCTGGATTTTACTTTTTTAGCCATCTAGAATTTAAAACTCCCGAAAGGTCATTGCCTGTTATTCCATCGACATAAAACGGCAATTTACTATAATCATTTACAACGCAGCGCACTTAATCTACCATTAATATAATTGAGGTTAATCATGGGCATCGAAAGTAAAAAAGAAATTGTTGTCAGAAGCTCTTTTTTTGGATTTGAAGACGGGTTAGTATCTACCGTTGGTCTGCTCTCGGGTATTGCTGCCGCAGGGGTTGATAATAAAGCGATAATTACAACCGGCATTGTACTAGTGGCCGTAGAAGCGTTATCTATGGGTGTTGGGGGTTTTTTATCTGAGGAAACTGTAGAAGAAGGAGAACATCAAAGACGAGCATTTAAACTTTCTCTAGACAGTGGATTTGCGCTTCTCTTTTCTTATATAGTAGCAGGACTCATTCCACTTATGCCTTATTTTTTGGGGTCAAGCACAGTATATGTATATATTTCAATAATTTCTGCATTAATAAGTCTATTTTTACTCGGATTTGTTGGAGGTAAAGTAATGAAAACAAATCCAATAAAAAATGCGTTACGAGTTTTTGCACTTGGCGGGTTAACAATTCTAGTCGGCATTTTTATTGGCAATCTTTTCCCAGTTGCATAAGGTTCTCAGCTTTTATTCAGTTATATGATAGAATATAAAGTCATGAGAATATTAATTATTGAAGATGATCACAAAATTGCTAATGCCGTAAAGAAGGGGCTTGAACAAGAGTCGTATGCGGTTGATGTTTCTTATAATGGACAAGACGGTTTAGGATCTGCGATGACCGTTGATTATGATTTGATTATTTTAGACCGCATGCTTCCAGAAGTCGACGGAATTAAGATATGCCAAGCATTGCGTAAAGAAAAGAAGCAAAATCCAATAATAATGCTTACTGCTAAAGACAAAATTGAAGATAGGGTAGAAGGTTTGAATGCTGGAGCTGATGACTATTTAGTTAAACCGTTTGCGTTTGAAGAGCTACTGGCTAGGGTTCGCGCACTAATGCGACGACCATCAAAGGTAGCCGATAACAAATTGACTGTAGACGGATTAGAAATAGATACAGTTGGATTTACCGTAAAACGAGATGGGAAAGATATTACTTTATCGAGCACCGAATTTGCACTACTTGAGTACTTAATGCGTAATGCTGGCAGAATATTGACTAAAAATAATATTATCGATCATGTGTGGAATTACGATGCCGATGTTTTGCCAAATACTGTTGAGGTATATATTGGATATCTGCGCAATAAGATTGATAAACCCTACCCTCAAAAAATTCAACTAATCCAAACTGTTCGCGGCTTTGGATACAAAATAAATAATAAGTAACATATGACTTTTAGAATAGCTTATTTAAAACTTACAATTGTGTATGTATTCATAGTTATGGTGATGAGTATTGCTTTCAGCGTCGTAATTTATCAGTTAGCATCGAATGAGCTTGGCAAAGGATTAGATCGTCAAACAGGCTATATGCGCAGACTTCCTTTGAACGATGTGATGTTAATGCAATTGCGTGATATTGAGAACGAAAGACAAAATTCCTTGGACGAAAGCAATATGCAGCTAAAATTAAACCTTTTCTACTTTAACTTATTTATCTTGCTACTCTCTGGCATATCGAGTTATTATTTTGCTAAAAAAACGCTTAAACCCATTGAAGACATGGTGGTGTCGCAAAACCACTTTACCGCCGATGCGTCACACGAGCTCAAAACACCCTTAACCGCCATGCGCACTGAAATAGAAGTGTTATTACGTAATAACAAAATAACACTTGCAGACGCAAAGGCGCTTCTTACAAGCAATTTAGAAGAAATTGCCAAGCTCGAATCTTTATCTAACGCACTCTTAAAACTCTCGAAATACCAAGATCAAGTAAGAGTGGAGTTTCGTGAACAAAACATCTCAGACATAATAATAGAAGCGTACGAAAAGCTGGCTCCACTGGCAGAAAAACGAGATATAAAATTTAATAACAAAATTATCGATATTAATGTTTTAGGTGATAAACAAAGCCTTGTTGAGCTGTTTATTATTTTAATAGATAACGCCATAAAATATAGCCCACCCAAATCTTTGATTAATATTAGCATAACCAAAGAAAATAAATGGATTAGTGTTTCTATTAAAGATTATGGTATCGGCATGAAGGCGTCTGATATCCCATATATTTTTAATAGATTTTATCGCTCAGATAGTTCGCGTAATAAAGAACAGGTTAATGGATATGGTCTTGGCTTATCAATTGCACACAAAATTGTTGAATTACACCAAGGCAAAATATTAGTCTCCAGCAAACCTGCAAAAGGTAGCGAGTTTACAGTTAAGTTGCCAGCGCTCTAAATGCACATCTAATAACTAGTAGGGCAGCCATTAATATAGATTTTTAATCTCTAAGCTTAATTTAAGTTTTAAATAATATTCTCACTACAGTAGCCTCATCACCATATTAATATTGAAGGTGTAACCTTCAACAGAAAAGAAAAGGAGAATAAATGGGAGTATTTCATCGCGGAGTTCGTAATGCCTTCCGCAACACAGTTAGATCTGCCTCTGTAATTTTTATACTTGCACTAAGCATTTGCATGGCTTTAATTATGTTCATGTCTCTTAAGACGGTACAAACCAAAATCGATAGCGTAAAAAGCTCTATCGGCAACATTGTCACAGTATCGCCAGCAGGTATACGAGGTTTTGAGGGTGGGGGACAACTATTAACAAGTGAAAATGTTAAAACAGTATCAGAAATAAATAATGTTACTAAAGTAGTAAGCGTATTAAATGACCGTGTCAATAATGGTACCGATACAAACTTACAATCTGCCATAGAAGCTGGTAACTTTGGTAATAGGCAAGGAAACAGGCAATTTCGAACTAACGACAGTTCAAATACTGCGATAAATAATAGCATCACCCAACGAACTTTTACTCCACCAATTCAAATTGTAGCCACTAGTGATTTAAGTAATACAGCGTCACTAAATGTCGCACAATTCGAAATTACTTCTGGTACTTTATTTGATGTTAATACATCTGATAATGTGGCTTTAGTTGGTAAAGATTTAGCCACCAAAAATTCGTTAAATGTAGATTCAACATTTCAAGCATACAGTAAAGATATAAAAGTAGTGGGAATTTACGATACTGGCAACGCATTCACCAACTCTTCACTGGTTGTGCCATTAGTTACCCTACAAAACCTTTCTGACCAAAGCGGTTTAATCTCCGAAATGGTTGTGCAAACTAGTTCTATTGATTCGGTAGGTTCTGTTGCAAACGATATAAAAACAGCGCTAGGTAACAGTGCAGATGTGGTCTCGCAACAAGACAACTCAAATTCGGCGATCGCCCCCTTACAAAACATTAAAACCATTTCTCTGTATGGTCTAATTGGATCGTTAGTTGCTGGATCTATAATTATATTATTAACAATTGTGATGATTGTCCGCGAAAGAAGACAAGAGATAGGAGTCTTAAAAGCGATTGGAGCATCTAATGCTTTAGTTATAACCCAGTTTTCTGTCGAGTCACTAGTACTGACATTAACAAGCAGTGTTTTGGGAATTTTATTGGGTATTGTACTTAGTAATCCAATTTTAAATGTTCTTGTAAATAATTCCACATCGTCTACTACACCTAGTGGACCCGGTGGGGGAGGCGGAAGAGAATTTGCAAGATTAGGCGCCGGAATTATTAATGGCAGCACAAACAGTATTCGTAATTTGCACAATGTGATTGGGATAGACATAATCCTATACGGCCTTTTAGCTGCAATAGCTATTGCCCTAATTGGAAGCGCTATCCCCTCTTACATGATTGCAAAAGTTAGGCCTGCGGAAGTTCTACGCTCTGAATAAAATAATTCCTCTCAGTTTGTAAATTGAAAATTGAAAATTGAAAATTACCAAAACAGGAGCCTAATATGCTTTCAGTAAAAAATTTATGTAAAGAGTTTAAATCTGGTGAACATAAAGTTTTGGCCGTGAATAATCTTAATATGGAGGTGCCCGATGGAATATTTGCATCGATAATAGGACGTAGCGGCAGTGGCAAGTCTACCCTACTTTCTATGCTTGGAGCGCTTGATAAACCAACTTCAGGAGAAATAATTGTTGATAACACCGATATTGCTAAAATGGGAGACCGCAAACTAATTAAATACCGCCGCGATAAAATTGGCTTTGTTTTTCAAAGCTATAATCTTGTTCCAAATTTAACAGCCATCGAAAATGTTATGCTGCCCATGGAGTTTGCGGGTATGAACAAAAACGCCCAAGAATCACGCGCAAGCAAACTATTAAAATCAGTCGGCTTGACCGAGGATAAGTATTTAAGAAGACCAAAAAGATTATCTGGTGGAGAACAACAACGCGTAGCTATTGCTAGGGCATTAGCAAACAAGCCTAAACTAATCTTAGCCGATGAACCTACTGGAAATTTAGACAGCTCCACCGGAAGTATAATAATTAAACTATTAAAAAATTTAGCCAAATCTGAAGGAACTACAATTATTGCCGTAACGCACGATATTGGAATTGCTAATCAAGCCGAAAAAACATTCACTCTAAAAGATGGTAAACTGACAAATTAGCAGAACTCGCTTCTGCTAATTTGTCATCCTGAGCCGAGCTCTGCGAGCCCTAAGCTCCCGCGAATGGTCTAGCGAAGAATCTTAGTTGTATCTAGCAAGAGCCTTTAATAACTGTCATCCTGAGTGAAACGAAGGATCTTTTGTTACCCAGCCCATAATAAAAAATAAACTTTTTAAAAAAACAAAAAAGACCACCAAGTAAGGTCTTTTTTGTTGGTAAACTGACTATTTCTTGTCGGTCATCGAAACGTAAACAGACACAAGGCCGAGTACAATTTTGACCCATGCATGCCAGGCTGGCTCAGAAGCTAATTCCCAACTTGGGATTAAAGCGGCGATGCCCATCAATACGAGCAAAACGCCAACAATCATCAAAACGGTTTTTGACACTTTTGACCTCCCTTTCTTTTTAATTTATTCTATCTTAATCATAAAATCATCATGATAAGAATGTCAAGCGAAAAGTATGGAAAAGTGTTGATTGATAACAAGAGTGTGCTAATATTAAATCGACAACAAAGGAGAATGATGAATAAATTATTTCGTCGTTTAGTTTTCTTATTAGCGATAATCGCTATCATATGGTTATTTAGGCCATTTTTTCATGAATTATTAATGTCTTTTGTGATAAGTCCGTTAAGCGGAATTTTAATAATTCTACTTGTGCTTGGCCTTTGGGGCATGACTCGCTCAGTTCTACATCTTAAATTTGTGAAGATTAGTGATACAAACTATACACTAAAAGCTGGACAAGGATTTTCTGCTAAATCATTTTCGCTATTACTGATTGTAATAATTGTACTTGGATTTCTAATCTCGATGCAAAATGAGATTAGACTCTTTATTGCATCTAAACAAGTTGCGTTTGACAATAGATCTGAACTTCCTAATTTTGAACCCATTAGGTTAACCCCAAAACAAGTTGCTAATCGTTACGCAACCGATTCTTTTCAGAGCCCTCAAGAACATTTAGGAGATTCGCAAATCGTAACAATCAATGGCAAGTTACAAAGAGTATTTCCACGCCTTCCCGATGGCTGGTTACTCTATTTTTTAAAGAAGATGAACGGATTCGTGACTGTTGAAGTAGATACGCTAGATAGACAAGTTGCAATAGAAGACGCGCAATTTAAATACTCTGAGGGCGTAGGAGTTTTTGATAATTTATACTATCGCCTACCATTAAGCAAGTTTTTTGTCACATATTCAAAAGAACCAATTTATCTCAAAAATGATAAGAATGAATGGGTAACAGTTGTGCCCTATTTGAAATATAAAAATTTCCCTTTCACCGTACCTTACTGGGGTGGAATAATGGTGGTTGAACAAAATGGCACAATAACAGACTACAATCCCGAACAAGCAAGTTCTTTATCATGGGTGCAGAATAACAGAATTTTTCCAAAAGAATTGACTCTATATTACGCAAATGCATATGCATATAAAGATGGTTTAATTAACAAATGGTTTTTACACAAAGATCAGAGTGAAGTTGTTAGCCTACCAAATGATGAACCGGTATTACATATTTCGACCAATGAAGGGTTTAAAGAGATGGTTGTTGCCGAGCCTTATGGACGTTCATACGGAATTTATAAGATATTTTTTGTTGATGCTACAACAGGCAAACGTGAAATAATAAGTTACGATATGCAATCTCAATTAACTGGCCCCGTTGTTGCAGCAGATTATATTAAACGTGAATTTCCTAGCTATAATTGGGGTAGCTTTATCTTATCAGAGCCTAGACCAGTAAAAATTAATGGCGACTTGAATTGGATGTTAACTATCATTCCAAATGATGCTGCAGGAATTGCAAAAACCGTATTACTAGATGCAAAAACAAATAAAGTACTAAGTTTTGACACGGGAGCACAGTTAACCGAAATCTTGAAGACGGGGGCAGTTCCCGAAACAGTCGTGCTACCCAACAAAACCGATGTGGTAGATAAAGCTGCTTTGAAACAACAAATCGATGCTATTCAACAACAATTAGATAATTTAAAAACATTATTAAAGTAATCTAACACAGCTACCTATTTTAAGGAATTAAATGACCGAAAATACTAATGAACAGCAAATAGATCCAGAAGATACTTCATCCGAAACCGCGGCGCTTGACAAACTACTTATTATTGCAAAAATACTAGAAGATGAAATTCAAGGTTTTAAGCCAGCATACGGGTCCATAAATTTAGACGTTATCACAAGCCCTGTGGCAAGTTCGGGTATTCCATTTGATAATTATGGCATGGGAGACATCCGTTGGTCATTTTCAAAGGGTCGGAACTGGAAGACTGGTGAACCTGTTGGTATTCTAAAAGTATGGTTTACAAATGGTTATGAAGACAGACAAAATCCAACCAGGGTTGCGATTACAGCAAAGCTTCGAGACGCTGGGTTAATGAAGCCTAATTCTTTCGAAATTATATTATAATCGCTGAAGGAACAAACATGAATTCACAACTCATCGACATTTTAAAACTTGCCTGGCCGCTAATTGTAATTCAGCTTGGATTACAAATTTACACACTTATTGATGTGTTTCGTAAAAGTAAAACCAAATCCTTAAATACCACGGCTTGGGTAATAATTATAATAATTGGCGAAATTTTAGGCCCTATCGCCTACTTAATTTTTGGGCGGAGTGAAGACTAATGTCATCTATACAAGTTTCTAATCTCTGTAAGTCATTTGGTAATTTTCAAGCCGTATCCAACATTAGTTTTGAGATTGGTGATAATAAAGTGGTGGGTTTTTTAGGACCAAATGGGGCTGGCAAAACTACCACTTTACGTATGTTAGTTGGGCTATCTCAACCAAGTAGCGGCGAAGTTAAAATAGCCGATAACCAAATGATTTTTGGTAAATCTGATGTAAATAAGAACTTTGGATATTTACCCGAAGCACCTTCATTTTACAATTGGATGACAGGGCAAGAATATTTGGGATTCATCTATGATACATTTTCGCTAGATTATAAAAAACGCTCTACTCGAATTTCTGAGCTATTAACTTTAGTCAGCTTAACAGAGTCAAAAAATAAGCGAATAGGATCGTATTCTAATGGCATGAAACAACGATTGGGCATCGCTCAAGCGTTGGTGAATGACCCACCAATATTAATACTAGACGAACCGGTTTCGGCACTAGACCCAATTGGGCGTCGCGATGTATTAAATATCATCAACAATCTTAAAAAAAGTAAAACTATACTTTTTTCAACCCATATTCTATCTGATGTCGATAAAATTTGTGATGAAATCATCGTCATCAATCACGGCAAAATTATAGCCAATACGCCTATAGCAGAGCTGAAAGAAAAAAACACGGGTTCAATTTTAGAAATTGAATTTAGCTCTAACCCAGAAAAATTAATAGCGAAATTGAAGAAAGAAGAATGGGCTCAAAAATTAGAACTTACCGGTCATCATTTAAAAATTTGGGTAAAAGATGAGAGTATTATCAACAATAACGTCCCGTTAAAATATTTTGCTAAACAAGATATTGGAATATTAAAATATGGCTTAGTTTTACCCGAAATAGAAGATTTATTTATCGAGATGTTGGCAAAATAGCAAGAACAACAATCAATGTCATCTTGAGCACGGCGAAAGATCCCGTTTTGCCCACATAGACAAGGAAACAAATGATCATCTCATTATTAAAGAAAGAATTACTAGAAGCATACCGTAATAAAAAAGTATTGATACTCTTAGTGTTGTTTTTATTTATCGCAATTTCTTCACCAGTAATTGCTAAATTAATCCCAACTATATTTAAATCGCTACCATCATCTGGAATACAATTCACTATTCCAGACCCTACATATACAGATGCCATTGATCAATTTATTAAAAACATTAGTCAAATTGGCTTTATTGTAATAATATTTTTATTTGCAGGGGCTGTGGCAGACGAAAAGAGCAAAAAAACATTCGAAATTGTTTTAACCAAACCTATTTCACGCACTAGCATCATTTTGGCAAAATTTAAATCCGCTTTTTTGCTAGTATTTACGGGGCAAGTTACCGCATCAATTATCTTCTATTTATATACTAAATCGATATTCGGCAACTTTTCTGCCGTTAATTTTTTAATGCTGTCCTTTCTAGTTCTAACATTCTTGTGGTTAGTTACAGCAATTACCATACTTTGCAGTACTGTAACGAGTAGCCAAATTTCGGCTGTAGCTTTAGCATTTATTTCGGAAATTGTAATAGTCTCCCTTGCAGGATATATAAAAGCAATTGAAAACTATGTTCCAGGATATTTATTTAGCAATTACAAAGAGCTGATGTTAAAAGGTAATTACCTAGACTTTTTACCTTCAGTAGTTGTGTCTTTAGCATTAATACTACTATCGCTAATCACTTCAATCGCCCTATTCTCTAAACAAGAAATTGAACGATAATTCATCATAAGTCTAAAATAATATTTATCATCTCCACCCGCATCTCCTCATCGATTACGTGGATTATGAATACCAACTAATTCTATTTATTCGGGATGAATTTTAATGAAATAGAATTTACACAATGGCGCGTGTCTTTAGCAGTTAATTTTTCACCTTCAAAAACGTGTCCTAAATGGGCACCACAATTTGCACAGGTAATTTCTGTTCGCACTCCGTCGGAGTCTGTTTTACGCATAACAGCACCATAAATTTCTTGATCAAAGCTTGGCCAGCCACAATGTGCATCAAATTTATCGGCCGAGCGATAAAGTGGCGCATTGCAACGACGACAATGAAACATGCCCATTTGCCAAAAATCATCGTATTCACCAGTAAATGGTGCTTCTGTACCCTTGTGTAAAATAACCTGCTCTTCTTTGTCTGTAAGTTGATTGTATTTCATAACTTAATTATACCTCATATTATAAAAAGAGGTTTCATTATTTTAATAGGGTTGTTCCCTCGTTCGACGAGGATGCAACCCTCTACATGTTACTATATAATAGATACATGCAATCAAATTACTATGAATTATTAGAAATAGCACCAAGTGCAAATGCAAATGATATTAAAAACGCTTACCGTAAGTTAGCGTTTAAATATCATCCCGATAAAAATAATGGCAGCAAGCACGCAGAAACTCTTTTTGCCGAAATATCGCAAGCTTATTCTGTTTTATCAAATACAGAGGAACGCAAAGAATATGATAAATCATTGTTAAGTTTTAAAATGCAGGGTAAGGAGGCAAAACAGCCTGCTTACCAAAAAGCATACGATGTTTTTATTGAGGATATGTTACAAATAGCTGCCACCATGAGCCTAAGTGATCAAAGGCATTGGCGTGCGGTTGCTAAAAAGCTCGAAAGTCTGGGTTGTGGGGCAGAGCTCGCCCATAAAATTGCATTAGAAGTAGAGCGTTACCGTACCAAGACGATAATTGACGAGGCTATGCATAATTTTTATTTCGCCAGTATTTGTATAGTTTTAGGTGGTAATATAGCAATCTTATCATTTGTTGTTTGGAATTCATTAGGATTTCAAATTTTAGCCACAATAATTTTCTTCGTTGGACTTTATTACTTAATCCGATCATTTATTTTGTTTGCACAAACTAAAGTTGCTGTTCGTCTTTGATACACTAAATTTCGTTCATAATCATATTATCGATTATAATCTCGAACTAAGTAATTTATAATAATTTATTGATCGTTGCAGCAACTCCTGCAACTCCATCATATAAATACGACTCAAAACCAAGGGATTTCGCAAATTCTACATTATTCTGACTATCATCAAAGTAAATGCACTCCTCGGGCTTTAAATTATTCTCTGACAAAAGTAAATTAAAACCGCGCTTATCTGGCTTAATAAACCCTGTTTGCCAAGAAAAATATGTTTTATCAAATAATTTAAATAATTGCGGAAATTTTTGATAATAATATCCGGTTCTCTCACGCAAATTATTAGATAGAATGATTAGTTTGAGTCCTCTACTCTTTAAATCTTTGGCGACGTTTACCAGCTCTTTATTTTCCGATTCGGCATTAAACCAATAGTCATAAAATTCCTCCGATTCTAGATTCACTTTCCATTCATTTAAATACGGTTTCCAATAGTCATAAGCTTCACCGGCATTTGGCAAACGCACTTTAGACATAATCTCGTTTAATGCATTCATAAACTGGTCTTTTGGCACCCCAAAATCTTCATCAAACCTATCGCTTAGCCTTCGGCTTACAATAAATACCCCATTCAGATCAAAAATAATTGCCTTTATCACCAATTGCCTCGTAAATGTCGGAAAATACTTTTCACGCGATCGCGGGATAAATATTTATCTCATTGTTAAATAATTGTTATTAACCAAAGCTAATGTTGAATAAATAATATTTTGTTCCCATCTGGGTCTAAAATGCTAAGTTCTTTGCCAAATGATTGCTCGGTAAGCTCTTTGTTAAATACTACACCCCTAGTCTTAATACTAGCATAATCTTTCTCAATGTCTTCGGATTTAATAAAGATGGTTTGATGCCCTGGGACTTCCCTTTCCTCTGATTGTTTTTTAATGCCCAACTCTACACCATTGCTGAACATAAAGGATACGAACCGTTCTTGTTGTCGCGCTATTTTTAAACCCAAAACATCTGTATAAAAAGGTATAACTTTTAAAATGTCGTTACTATAAAATACTGCACTCTCTAATTCCATCATTCTCCTTTCGGAAGATTGAGTTTTTGATATTCCAAAAGCATACTTTTCCACAATTTATATATTGGGGTTAAGAGTTCTTTGACCTCTGGGAATATAAAAATATCGCGATAATCTCGCTCTAGTTTTTCATCAACTGTTGCAACGCGATGGCCATTTGAAAGCATATCCATATATATTATCCCTGACATATGGCTTGCGGAATCGGCGCATGCTAAAACTTTTGCTTCCAGCGTTTCTGGTGCAACATCTTTGCAACGATGTGACCGAACACAGTGGCAAACTCGATCGATTGTATCTTTATCAATCTTTCCAGACAGAAATTCTCGGGACATTTCTTCAGATTTAACCGCGTGATCTTCACCATCATTGACTAAATAATGCGAAACATCGTGTAGCCAAGCACCAAACAAAACAACTTCAAGATCTGATTTTGGATAATATTCCCTAATTTTCTTTACCCACTTAACAACTTCTGGGACATGCTCTAATAAACCATATTTATCTTCTGTTTGTTGAATATTATTAATAAAGTATTCTTTTGTTTCGGCTATTAATTTGTCCACAAACTTCCCTTCTGGCTTAACTTAGCTCGATTATATATGTTATGTCTGATATTGGAAATATATTGTTATTGCCTTTTTTTGACATTTGCCATGCCATGGGCAATGCGAATATACATCATCAACAAAAAAACTAAAGAGGCTAAAACGTAAATTAGCTTCATTACCAATCCTCTGCTATCAGTACCTGTAAAATATCCATGAACAATTATAAGAATAAAAATTAAAATACTTAAATAGTGCAGCAAGCGCCAGCTTTTATATTTATTCATAAACCACAGCGAAGTGATAAGCACTGTAAGTAAAATATAAAAACTTAATATTCCAAAGCTGACAGTTAAAGGACGATAAGTAGCAGTAAATGGAATCAGTATTTGCATTAAGTTAAAACTGACAAATTTATCAAATAATAAGGCAACCAAATGAGTAACAACAGAGAATGCAAGCAGTATTCCAATCAGGCGGTGATAAGTCCACGCAACTATAGGACTCATGATTCTATATGCAATTCCGGTTGTTATACCCAAGCCGAGTAGCACCAAAAGCGTCAGCAAAATTAAGCTGGTTATACCTGCAGCGCGAGTAATATACCAAGGCCATGACGACGGTTTATTTTCAGAATCTGTATTTGTTGTTGGTAAGATTAAAGGAGCCGAAGATTCGGTTACAAGGGTTGATGGATTAGGGCTGTATATACTTTGCGGAGTTGCAGCAACATCAGTTGTAGATATTTGCGGTAAGGAAGATTTAGTCGTGGCTATTGTCTGAATAACTGGGTTATCTTCATTTTCACTTTCATCATCATCTTGAGCATAAACTAGTGCGTGCACTTCTGATGGAATAATTAGCTTGTATGTCACAATAAATGATAACGCTATTGCCGAACCGATTATAATTAATAAATATTTAGGTTTTTTCATCCATAATTCCAAATTTATCAACGTTGGCTGACTTGATAATACTTACATCATGTTTAATAATAATCGCTGCACCATTTTGATGATTAATAAACTCAAATCCTGCTTCTTCGCCTAAAATTAAAACTGTTTTAGCCCAAACATCAGCATCGGTAACATTATTTGCAAGCACTGTTACAGTTAATATATCATTTTTTACAGGTTCTTGCGTTCTTGGGTCAATTAAATGATTCCATTTTATGCCGTTAACAATACCGTGGCGGTGGATTACGCCAGAAGTGGCAATGGCTAATTGGTTTGCTTTTGTGCGTATGGTCAAAATATCTCGCTCAATATAGATTGGGTTTTCTACCCCAATCTTCCAATCATCTGTGCCACTTTTACCCGAAACCAAAATATCCCCACCAAAGGATAAAAAGAAATTTATTGTGTATTGGGAAACTTCTTTAGCAACAATGTCAGCTAAAAATCCCTTGCCAATCCCTCCAAAATCAATTTGAAGTTGTGGATCTTTTTGTACCCGATGACCCCGAATCTTAAGCGAATCCAAGTTTGCGGTAACGATTTTTTGCTGCAGGTTATTAGGTTGACAGATATTTGTATCTAGCCGATCAAAGGTTTTATCGTAATACTTATTTAGTAGTGGATAAATTGCTGGATTGTAGATGCCGTCTGTACCATTGTAGTATTTTTGCGAAGTTTTTAGTAATTTAATAAATTGAGGCGAGGCAACAAATTCATCTTTTGAGTTGTTAAACAAAGATAATTCGCTATCAGATCTAAAACGCGAAAACTGTTTTTCAAATACTTCAATCAGCTGCCGAATATTACCTACAATAATCTGAGATTCGAGATTGTTAGGCAATTCTAAACACAACTCGATTTCGCTATCGAGTGCGCGGAATTTAGATAAAATAAAACCCATTTTTAAGATGCCCTAGATCTAGGTTGAGGTGGAGGAGATGTATAAGTAGTTGTAGGGGCTATAGTTGAAATAGAGGTTGAGGTGAAGGTGGGGGTTGAAATGGAAGAACTGGTCGACACACTACTAGTAGCGGAAGGAGTCGCCATGCCTGGTTGCACATAATCAGAGTTAGAAACTGCTTTTGCTTGGTTTGCAGATTGATATATAAAGAACAAACTTAACAGTAAAGTTGTTACCGCGATCGCGGAACTAATTCCTAAATAACTGTTATTCCGTGGCCAAAAAGTTGGTGGAGAAATTGCAAATTCTTCGGTAATAATATTTTTTCTCGGTACACCAAGTTTTTCCAAGCTACTTAAAACAAATTGCGTAAATGCTGGCGGACCACAAACAAAAAACTTAGTATCTAATTTGTCCGAAAAATATTTTATTAGATCGGCATCTTTAATGCGATTATTCTTATATATTTCGGTTACTTTTAGCTTAGACTCGTCCGAAAAATGAAAATACGCTTGTATTGTGGGCAAATTATTTGTAATTTGCACAATGTCGTTGATGAATGCTGTGTTTTCAATTTTGCGACCGCCATAAAGCAATTTTACTCGGGTATCCAACCCCTTAGTTTGAATATATTTAATCATACTCATAAACGGGGTAATGCCAATTCCCCCAGCAATAAGTGCAATCTTTTTTTGTTTCATTTCATTAAAAATAAATTCACCGTAAGGACCACCAACTACCACCTCGTCCCCAGCTTTCAAGGTTGCAAGTTTAGAAGTGTAATCGCCAAATATTTTAAATGCAATTTGTACATATCTGTTTTCTGTAGGCGAAGAAACAATCGAAAATGGCCTCTCGGCTAAAGATAATCCGCGGGTAGTAGTAGCTATAGTTAAATACTGGCCTGGCTTAAACTGAAAAGCCAACCCAAATTTAGGTGCAAGAGTGACCAGCATTATCTCGGCATTAAGATGGTTGGCACTATTAACAATGTACTGATATTTATTATACATAATCTACCCGTTTAGTTATTATTATACAGGCTAGCAATAATTATGAAACGTAGCGCTTAACTTGCGCTGAGAGCTAATGGCCTTTTGCAGCCGATTGATTGCGTTCTAAATTTTTTGAACTTGTCAGCCATCCGGAAGCAATTAACCCGATAAGCATAAAGATAATTGCATAAAGTGCGGCGAGTTTATTAGAATCTACCGTCGCTTGCTTGCTAATAGTGGCTAGCTCTTGAGTAATATATTCTGGGGTTTTTTGACCCATTTGGGCTCCGCCCCCAAATTCTATGTTCGATGTCTGACTAGACATAGCCGAAACTATTTGGGGTTTTAAAGAAGCAGGAATAACCGTACTGTTATTAATTCCGCTGATTACGTTTGTCGATATTGCAGTTAAGAGTGCGGCACCGATAATTGCTGAACCAAAGGTTGAACCAATTTGTCGCAAGGTATTATTGACCCCAGAAGCTTCACCGGCTTCTTCGGTAGATACAGCTGAAAGAGTCATGTTACTTAGTTGTGCCATTGTAGATCCTAAACCAATGCCATAAAGCACCATACCTATGAAAAAATCAGAAGTATTGGCATCTATACCAAATTTGCTTCTAATAATAATTAAGCCCAGAGTGCCAGAGGCTAGACCAAACTGAATAATTCGCTTTGGAGCAATTTTTCGTCCTAATATTGCACCTAATGGAGCAAATATTAGAGCGGAAATAGACATCGGTAAAAACGCCAACCCGGTATGATAAGAATCTAATCCCCTTACTGCTTGATAAAAAACTGGTAAAGAAAAGATTAATCCCGCTTGACCAATTGACATTAAAGTTGTGGTTAATACCCCAGAAGTAAATTGGTTATTTTTAAATATATCCATTGAAACAAGGGGGGTGTTATCGGTTTTTGCCACCCGTAACTCCCAAATTACAAATAATGTAAGTAAAATTATACCCAATAAAAGAGCGATTGGTACAACTGACAAAGATCCGAAGTTCAAATTATGACCAAAAGCAATAAACGTTTCTTTAGCCCTCCACCACCCATACGTTGACGATTCTATTACACCAAAAACCAAGCTCAATAATCCTACTGAAGACAAAATAATTCCACCAAAATCTAAATTGGGTTTTTCTTCGCGATCTCGATATTCCTTTACAAGAAAAGACCCGATAACAAGTATAGCTGCTACAAAGATATTAATTCTAAAACCCCATCTCCAGCTATAATTAGTTGCTAAAAATCCACCCAATATGGGCCCAACAGCTGATGATGCGGCAGCAATTCCTCCCCACATCCCCATAGCAATTGCTCTATCTTTTCCTTTATATGTAGAAATCAATAACGATGAAGTAGCTGGCATCATCAAAGCAGCGCCAATTCCTTCGATGATCGATTCCCCAGTTATCATCATTCCCACAGATGAACTGGCGGATGCGATGAATGAACCTATTGCAAAAATTACCGCGCCAAGCACAAACATACGTTTACGACCAAATAAATCTCCCAGCCTACCACCTGTAATAGTTAGAGCAGCTAAAGTTAATGAGTAAGCAGTAATAACCCACTGTATGCTTTGAATGTCAGTATTTAAATCTCGAATTATATTCCCTAAAGAAACATTAAGTAATGTAGTATCGATAATTATAATTGCAAGCGCCAAGCTTAATATTAGCGCTGGTGCCCACTTAGTTATTTGATTTACTTTTTCTGTTGAAATTGCACGCTCATCGTTCATTAATTGTTCCTTCCTTTTGAGAACTTAGAATTTTCTGACACAAATTGTTAAAATTTTCTAATTCATCATCATTCAATATTTTAAGAGTTTCGGCCATCATTGAGATATGAAGTTTACGAAATTCATTAATATGATTATTAGCATTCTTCGTTAAAGTAAGAGTAACACTTCGGCGATCCGTTTCATCATTTTCTCTATTGACCATATCTTTTTCTACCAGGCTATCTACTAATTGAGTAGTTGCGCTGCTTGTTGTGCCAGTAAATTGCGAAAGCTGCTTGATGTTTATCTTTTTATAATGTTGGAGTATATGAATTATTTGCCCTTCGGAAGGTGAAATATTTAATTTATTCTTATCAATTAAATAATGCTGGGTATGTAATCCGGCTCTTCTACGAATAGTTGAAATACTATCCATAGCATCTTCAATCATTTTTTTTCTATTCATCATTCCTCTTGTTTAAAATATAATTAAGCTACTAATTATATTAGCAGCTTAATTATATTATTGCAATAAGTCTTTGCTACCTAATAACATTCAAAGCAGCATAAACATCTGTGGCAGAAATTTTTTCTGAAGACATAACTTTTGATGTAATCTTATATTTTGCGATATTAAATGATGATGGAACTTTGTACGTTAAAGATGCCCATCCGTCACTGCCCGATAAAGCAGTGCCAGCAGTCACGTCGTTTACATAGATTGTTACTGTAATACCAGGCAGAGCGGCATAATTTATATCTCTAACTAATGTTCGTATTACAACATCTTGCCCCTTCGCTCCAGTTCTATCACCAACCCACAATATCCCTTTTGATTTACCTAAGGTAAGTTTACCGTTTGACGTTGAAGAACTATAAGCGCTGTCACCCGCCCAGCTATATTTAATAGTATAATTTCCGGCTGTCCATTCTGTGGCAAGCATTAATTTCTGTATCTGCGCCATACCGCTTGCATCCGTTTGTGCTGAACCAATGATTTTATCATTGATTGACAATTGTAATGTTTTTCCAGAAACTGGCGTATTATCCGATTTGTATAAATATCCTTTAAATATTGTGCTCGTTCCTAACGCAATATCCCTATCTGGAACATAGACTTTTGATGATTGCACAGAAGCATTAAGAGTAATTTCGTACAAACGGGCGGCTATACGTATACTGTCAAATGAGTAGAGGACTCTAATCTCGTACTTACCTGCTGCTAAATTTGCCGTATCCAACTGGCCTAGTGGCACATTTGTCCATTGGTTTGCACCGCTTTTGCGATAAAGATATGAGATGGGACCGTTCGTAATCTCTGATTTAATGATATTAACTTCTGATGCAGCTATAGTGCTTTGACCTCGCGCCATTACGCCAAATAGATAATCAGCCAATTTAGGACAAGTTTTTAGCTTTTCGTTAATGATGGCGGCAGTAATTGTTGTATTAGCTGCGGCAAAATTTGAGAGCGCGATAGAATCGTTTACATCCACGGTACCGTTGCAATCTAAATCGTGATAGTTTGCGGGTTTAACCGACAAATCAATTTTTTGACCAACATTGAACGTGCTGCCTGCCGTTGCACTCGAATAGTTTACCTGGCTAATCTTTTGATAACTATACGCTTTTGAAGCAATACCCGCAGCGTTTAATACTTCAATTTTATAAACATACGCAGACTCTGGAACCGATCCAATAGGAATTCTTTCATTAAGTACACTGTAAACCAAACCGTTCGAATCGGTAGTGCGTTGATTTGCAACCTCTCTTGTATAAACCTTTATCCAAGATGTTGCTAATGGAACCGTTTGGGCTGCAAGATAATATACGGTTACTGTTTTGTAGTCACCAATAACTTTTCCACTAATGTTTAGTGATCCCGCGGTTGCGTCTGGATTCATTAATGAGTCATCTAGCAATACAACTGGAAAGTCTACTGATGAAGTAGTTTGATTTCGGTAAGTTGTTATTGCCGAAGTTACGTTTAATTGTCCGGCACCAACTGTAACAGCCGTGCCTTTTATACCACCTGCTTCAGTGGCGAGCGCGGTATTGATTAAGCTCTGCTTGATACGTTCGGGTGACCACGCAGGATAGAATTGTTTGATGAGCGCTACAGCACCAGCAACATGTGGAGATGACATAGATGTTCCTGCTAAAGATACGTGAGTATTATCTTTACAGCGATGCCACGAGTATGACGATCCCCATTCTGCTGCACATATATCTGTTCCGGGGGCAACTATATCTGGTTTCATTATTAATGTGGAGTTTAGCGATCCGGCAGGACCACGAGAACTAAAACTTGCAGCATCTTTTGTTCCTTTTACGTAAGCCCCTACAGTGATTGCACTTCTTGCAGTTCCGGGGCTTGTGACTGTCCCTGGAGCCGAGCCGTTATTACCATTATTTCCTGCGGCCACTACCACGGTAACACCAAAGCTGCTCGCTCTATCGGCGGCTTTAGACATAAAATCATCAGCATTCCCCGAGCCATCACATAAACTTAAGTTCACCACATCTAAATGATCTGCATAATTGCCGTCTTTATTCGGATCGGCAGACCTATCTAATGCGGCGATAATATCGCTAGAATTTCCAGCACCACTAGCATCAATTACTTTATAAGCATATATCGTTGCTTTGGGCGCCATTCCTTTGAATAAACCATCCCCCGCAGCAGTTGCTGCAACATGAGTACCATGGCCGTTGTTATCCATTGGATCATTATTTTTGCCTACAAAATTATAGCCACCTGCTACTTTTGCACAACTTCCAGATAAAACTTGCGCTTTTGTGCAAGAGCCTAAATCTGCATGAGTATAATCTACACCAGTATCAATAATTCCAATTTTGGTTCCTTTGCCATTTACAAATGCATTATTGATATCTTTTAAGAGCCAGACATCATTTGCATGAGTTTCTGGCACAGACGTATCTAGAACAACGTTAACCCTTTTTACAGGTTCAACTTTATATCCATTAGCTATCAACTCGGCTTTACCAGCATCAGATAATGATGAGACGGCAAAACCGTTAAAAATATTGCCATCGTATTTTTGATCAATAACAGCACTCGCGTCTTTTTTTGTCAAAACACTTACAGCGTTTTCTTGGTCTTGCTTAACCGCAATCTGCGCGCCAGTAACTGTTTTAGCCAGCGTAGGATCTTTAGAGATATTTTCTGGACTTAATTCAAAAGGTGCATTACTGTTAACCGTAGCAGAGATTTTATCTGAAACAGATAAGCCAGTTTCTACAATATATTTGCCAGTAATAATGCCTGATTCGATGGATGGAATAGTGGATATTGCAGAACTATCAGTTGTATTGAATCCCAAATCTACATCTACCGGCACAATTTCAGCTGTTTTATTAATATCGGCACTAGCATAATACCTAACAACAAAATAGCCAGCAATAAGCGCTGGCACAATAATTGACACGATATAAACATATAGCTTTTTATTACTAATCAGATCTCTGACGTTCATAAATGCTCCTTTAGATTAAACTTATTATTATATTAATAAGTATACTCTAATGTCAAAACAGCACAAACGCTTATGCTCAATTGTAAATTAAAATGCCTATTAATATTAGCGCAGGTAATCTTTTAAGCGGTCGGATTCTTCGTTCTTTTTTAGTTTTTGCAAAGCTTTAGCCTCTATTTGGCGAATTCTTTCGCGAGTTACGCCAAATTCTTGCCCAACTTCTTCTAGAGTGTGGGCTTTCCCCTCATCATTTAGTCCAAATCGCATACGTAATATCTTTTGTTCACGAGGCGATAGAGTTTCTAAAAATTCATCTACATGCCCGCGAAGTAACTGATAAATTGCCGATTCTTCAGGCGATAAAGATTCTTTGTCTTCTAGAAAATCGCCCAATTTTGAGTCTTCCTCTTCGCCAACTGGAGATTCTAAAGAAACTGTCTCTTGGCTAATTTTTAAAATATGTTCTACTTTATCAACTTCTATCCCCATCTCAGCCGCTAGCTCTTCGGGTAGTGGTTCGCGTCCTAAATCTTGTACTAACTGCCGTTGCACGCGAATCAATTTGTTAATAGTTTCAATCATGTGAACAGGAATACGAATAGTTCTTGCCTGATCGGCAATAGCACGAGTGATAGCTTGACGAATCCACCATGTGGCGTAAGTCGAAAATTTGTATCCCTTTTTATAATCAAATTTTTCGACAGCGCGCATTAAACCAGTATTGCCCTCTTGGATAAGGTCTAAAAGTTGTAAACCGCGCCCAATATATTTTTTAGCAATAGATACAACTAAACGCAAGTTAGCTTCTGAAAGTTTCTTTTTTGCAATCTCATCACCTTTTCCCATTGCTTTGGCTAAACGAATTTCGTCGGTAGGTGATAGAAGCGGAATTCTGCCAATTTCACGTAAGTACATTCTGACCGAATCGTCCGAGATATCTCGTAAATCTATATTATCGGCATCTGGATCTACTTTATTCTCTGCATCGGATATTACCAATTTTGAGAGTAACCCCTTTGGCGATGCGGTGTCTTTAACTTCAATGCCACGACGGAAAAAATAGTCAAATAACGCATCTAACTGTGGAATATCGTCTTCTACGGTAGGGAATGCTTGTAACATTTCTTGAGTAGTTACAAACCCATGAGCACGACCTTTTTTAATTAAAGCAATTAGTTGCTCCTCAAAATCGAGTGGCTCTTCTGTCTTTAATTTAATCGGTCGTTTAGTCATTAAAAACCCCTTTTAAAAGGCAAGTGTTGTAATAAATATAATTCGATCAATGCAATTATTGGTTGCTGTTATTCACACGTACCATATCACGTTCTAACGATTTAAGCAACTTTTTAGCTGCTTCCCTATCGCCTTTTGAATATGCTTCAGCAATTGCATTTGCGTTAGAGTGAACTCTGGAATCTCTTTCTCTATCTGAAATTCTATTTATACAATCTTGAATTTCTTGGTTTAATTCAGCTATCTCAGAATTGGTATGATCGCGCATTACATCTAGAATTACCGCGTTTAATCGTTTTTGTATTGTGGGAGATAATTTGTTCACTATCGAATCGGCTCGTTGTCCTTCTTCTTTGGCAGTTTTAAGTTGTTTGTAGATATCGCCCAATACTAAATTATCAAAAGTTAAATTTGGTAGGTTGGCAGTGGCATCAGGAAAAGCTATAAGCAAACCAACCACTTTTTTTTCTAATTCTATTGAAGGATTTTCTACTTTATCTGCTGCAGGTATTGACTGATGCTCATAATCATTACGCTTGTGTTGCGCACTAAGTTTCAAAGTCTTCATCTCTTGTAAAACCGACAAGTCTGGCACATTAATGGCGTTTGCCAGCTTTAATATATATTCCGATTGCTCAATTGCATTGGGAACCGCAGCGATAAATGGTAATATAGCTGCCGAAATATTCTTTTTTTGCTCCGTTGAAATACGAGTATCTTTATATTTTGCAATCTCAAAATCTATAAAATGATCTATGATAGGCTTTGCTTCTTTAGTGGCAGAATCCCATAATTTAGCATTTTTTCGAATGCATTCATCTGGATCTTTACCAAAAGGTACACTTATAACTAATGGATTTATTCCAGCTTCCCACGATAAATATGCGGCTTGTTTTAAAGCTTTTATTCCCGCAGCATCCGCATCAAAAGAAAAAGCAATTTTCTCGGTATATCTTTTTAATATTTTTATGTGATCTGCGGTTAAAGCCGTTCCAGATGTAGCAACCGTGTTATTAAAACCAAATTGATGGGCAGCTATAACATCCATCTGCCCTTCTACTACCACAGCAAAACCATGTTCGCGAATAGCCGATTTAGCTAAACTTATACCATATACGACTTCGCTTTTTTTAAAAACCAATGATTCAGATGTGTTCAAATATTTAGGTTGATCTTCTGCATCTTGCATAATGCGACCAGTAAAACCAATAATTTGACTGCTTTGATTATCTATAGGAAAAACAATCCTGCCTCTAAATCGATCGTAATAGCTATCACGAGCATTACGCCTAATGGTCATTCCCGCCATCTCACCATATCTAGTGTTAATTTCTTTTTTAGTTAGCGCCTGACTGACGGTTTCCCAAGCGTTTGGCGCATATCCGATGCGAAACTTTTCAATTGTTTCGATATCTATTCCTCGATAAGTTAAATATTCGCGAGCCAGCTTAGCAGTTGGATGTTTTAAAAGAATTTCGTGATATAACCTTGAGCACATTTCTAATACTTCTAATACTTTGCTTTTTTCGGATTTAATTTGCGCCTCGGCAGCTGTCGCCGGTTTAAACTCTACCCCCGCTCGTGGGGCCAAGCGTTCCAAAGCCTCGGTAAACGTTAACCCGTCGATTTTTTGCACAAATGATATTACATCTCCGCCTTCACTGCAACCAAAACAATGCCAACTTTGCCTTTCTGGCGAAACAGTGAAAGATGGTGTTTTTTCACTATGAAACGGGCAGACGGCTTTATAGCTAATACCGCTTTTTTTCAACGTTAAATAGTCACTAATGACAGCAACAATATCTAGTCTTTTTTTAATTTCTTCTACATCGGCCATACATTAGCTGGTAGGTTGTAGGTAGTAGCTAGCAGGGGGCAGGATCTATTATATATAGAAGCAACTTACTCCTTACTCCTAACTTCTGACTTCTAACCACTCACTATTCACTACTCAATCCTTTGTTTACGCTTAAGAGTGTAGCACAATGGGCAAAATATACATAGGGTATGATAAATTGCAACTATCCTAATGTCTTGGATAGTATAATTTTGCGAGTTAATAGCCCGATCGCCACAAGTAATAAGCCAATACTTAACCCCCATATTATCATTAAATAGTAATCAAAATCAGATTTAGAACTCGCTTGGGGTTCTGCCGCGATCAATTCAATTGGTGGAGATGCTGTAATGCTTGGTTTAGCGACAAAAACGGGTGAGTAGGTTAATGATAGCGTACCCAATTCGACATCGTCTAATTTAATAAGCGCTGTTCTTGTTCCCACCTCTGTAGATGAGACTTCGGCAATCCATTCATTTCCAACGGGTACAGCATCCTTTAAAGTAGACTGTCCGCCAGATAACAATATTGAAGGGGCCCTTGCTAATATAAATTTATCACTCGAATCTTTAACGCCCACGACAATTTTATATATCGAAGTTCCATCAGCAAAAACATTGTTTCCATCTAATCGAATGTATGATTTTGATTTATCTGCAGCAATTTTGACTGTCGCTATAACAGCGCTCTTTTTCTTTGCAACACCTGATGACGATGTTGTACTTTGCCCTTGAGCAGCAGATGCAACAGGAGTTTCGGAGCAATTAACATTATTTGCATACTGTGGTGTTTCATTAAAACTGCGAGACGTTCCGCATAGTTCTGCGTTATCAGAACCACTTGCCTTCCACCACCCAATAGTTGATCCGTAAAGATATGCATATAAATCTGAACTTCCGGTAATGGCCTTTAGCTCATCAACTTTTCCACTAGCCGATGCCGCCCCCCCACTTTGCCTATCTATCACAAATGAATTAAAACTAATTGGAAAATCAATTTTCCCATCGCCACCCCAGCTTACCCAAGCAGTATCTGTGCCAATAGAAAATTGTTTGTAGCTCCAACCCGACGAAATGCTTCCTAAATCTGTCTGGAAAGTTTCACCGTTTTTATCTTTAAATCTAAACTTCCAAATATTTTTTGTGTCGTCTCCATAAAACCAAGCACCAAGCGCCGTTGGAGTGCCAGATATGGCAATGTTTTGTTCTGCAATCGAATACGCCGCATCGGCGCTAAAATTATAAGATATCTTCATACCATTACCGGTGTAACCCGCTTCGGATGATAGTGATGTTTGACTATTCGATGATGCTTCGGTTTTCCATTTTGAACTTACCGCGTCAAAATTATCTAAAGTGGTTTGCTGTTGAGGCGATAACTTGGTCCCACTACTCTTTCCCGATAGCGCACTAATTGTATCTTTAACACGACTAAAAGCCGATTTTTCACTTAAATCTGCATTTAGTAAGCCGTAGCTTTCACTACCAGAATCGTACAACCGATAAAGGAATAGTTTGTCGACACGACTTACACTTTTAGACATTGCTAAAGTTCTTGCTAACCAGTTTGCTTGGTTTTCTGCGCCGACCGATGATTGATAACCAATTTCTGTAATCCAAATGTTTTTACCACCGCCATTTTTATTGATATTGCCAACTACACGATCTATTTCACCTACCAAATCGCCACCCCCAAAATTTACTTTTTCAGGGTTGCCATCGTGATATAAATGCAAACCAATTTCGTCAAAATATCCCCAACCTCCAGCTGCAGACACCCCATCCCAAAAATTTGTCGCCTCTATGCGCGATGTTAAACCAGAAATTACAATAGTAGCACTCGAATTTGTAGTTTTAATAATGTCGTACGCTTCTTTAAGATAAACTGTATATTCGGCTGCAGAAAGATAATTATCTGCCTCATTCATTATTTCCCATGCGCTGATATTAGATCCAAAGTGGCCGACAGCCGAAGCTACATAGCTTTTCCATTGGTCGTGACTCTTATCTTTGCCGGGGAAAGAAAGCAAAGCGAGTGTTTTGATACCGGAAGCATTAGCTTTTTGGTATGCCGAATCGTATGGGGTAAAATCAATTGCATCTGCGTAAGTAATTTCATTTCGCGTCCAGCCAAAACCACCATCAATCATTTTATTAACTGCGGCTTGCTTGGTAGAATCGCCTTGCAAAGAAGAAATTGCTCCGTTTACTCCAAATTCTGATGATAAAGTGGCGGCTTTTAGCAAACCTTCTCGTTGCGTTATTAAAGTTTTTTCGGTTATAGGAAAATAATTGGCGATAATAATTAGCGCCACTAATAATCCCTTAAGTAAACCTACAAAAAATGCGGCCAAATATCGATGTTTTTTCACATCACTATTTTATCATTTATTTTTAGTTAAAAGTAATTATTGTTGAATTCCCGAAACTGCATACAAAGTGGTAAAATCGTGTAATAGCTCTTGTTGATTAATTATCTTGTTAAACATGCAAAGTAAATCTTTATGTGATAAATATATTGCGTCATAGTGCTCTTCATCTTTGCCATTGACTGAATCGTCAATATTCACCCCGCCTAATCGAATAGATATAACTTGCATATTACGATAGTGTGCAAAGTATTTGCCAATTTCTTCAACATAAACTTTTGTCGCTCCGTAAATACTGGTTGGTCGGGTTTGACTAATTACCGTTGCAGCTTTGTAATTGGGTCGATACTCTTTGGCATGAACAGATGAAGCCAAAATGACACGGGGAATTTTTTTCTCGGCAGCTACTTCTAATACGTTTAACGCCATTTCCACATTTGCTGGATCGAATACGCCGTTTTCATAAATACCTCCCGGTTTCCAGGCTAAATGAATCAGAACATCAACGTCATCGGGGATAACCTGCTTAACTGATTCATAATTAGTTAAATCGTGCTCTGCAAGCGATGTTCCAACCACATTAAAATCAGTCAGACCGTTCATCAAAACGGTTCCAACCACACCAGAAGCACCTGTAATAAAGACTGTTTTATTTGGCATAATATCCTAGTTAAATTTAGTAGAATTTTCAATCGCCTCAGGGGGTATGAGGCGATTAAATAATCCCTCTTATTATCGAACGTTATTTTATCACATTAGTCGCATAATGTCTATATGGTGCGTTTTTCACTTATCAAATTTTTTAATATTTTAGCTTGAACTCTATTAATTGTAATCTATTACTTTAACGAGCACAACGAACCAAGCTATGTATTGACATATATCGACTTTATGCTATACTGTATATTGTCTGATCCACTACCTAAAAGGAGCTGAGGAATGAGCAAGAGGGAGGCGGCGCTGCGGCAAAAAGCGCATTTGCGCTGCATGATAGATCTTACCCTTTGCCAACGCAGAGGGAGACTGACTTACTCAGACGTAGACCTTGCGGCGACAGTGCTTAAGCAGCTGTTGCCAAACGGGGGGGCATCCGTAGCATTAACCTCTTGCCCAAGAGGTTGTTACAACGGATGTTTGTCCCATCGGCCTGTCGCCAAGAACCACGGAGGATTACTGTGGGGATTCCTGACGGCTGGTGGCGAAGTGAAATTATCGGACAACGGCGAGCGAGCAGCCGTCTATGTCCGAATTGCGAACGTCTGGATCGTTTTCACGCTCGCACCAGGCTACCATGTCGGTGAAGATTTCATCGACATGGCCGAGTGTGTAGCGCACTTGGGCAAAGGCCTTTTCGTACATCATTAAGTCGACTCACCCGTTCAAGCAATACCTTGGACGGGTATTGCTTATTATAAAGTCTTGTTACCGACTGGCATTCTATCGTGACCAGTTTTTTCTAGATAATTTTGGTCGGCGGGTTGTGTAAGCATATAAACACGCTCTTCATCGCCTTTTTTTACTAATAACCCAGGCATAGAATGATCATCAAAATTAAACCAAACACCTTTTTCTACCCCTTTATCTGCCAAAATATTTACAGATTCGGGGTTTAGCCAATTCCACTTTCCGTCACCAACCGATTCTTGCTTGGCCCAACCAGTTTTTGGCAAGTCAATCTTATCATCCCTATTACCCCAATCTTTTAATTCAACGCGATCGCCACGCATTATTGGCAATATTGGCCGCTTATCCCAATAGTTAGATTTAAACTCGCCGTCACTCACGAACATGGCAATTTGCCGGTCATCATAGTATTTTTTGAGTTCCGATTTAGGTATTTGATTAAGTTTTGTTGCTATTCCACCGCACATATATAATTAATCCAAAATTCAAAAATCAAAATGCAAAATTAAGAAAATATTTATTATTAATAGTTTAACCTTCACCACTGTACAATAGCTAGAAAATTCATGGTTTGATTATAAATTTATATATTTACTCCCTACTTAATTCATTCGATTAAAAATAATCAGGCAAACATTCGCACCTAAAAACTAACAGCTATAAGCTGAAAGCTCATGCCACTGCTCACTGTTACGCTGGCTTATATTTTAATAAACGGAATAAACCTTTTTCGGGTTTATACACCTTATCAGGATATTTTTCGATAAGTTTCCAAACGCACCCATTAACTGTCTTAGGATGAAAAGCGGGGACAAACAACTTAATTTCAGCCGACAAGTCTACCCAGCGAACACCCTCTGGTTGTTCTTCTAAAAGTTCAAATATCTTTTCGTAAATGCGACCTGTAATAGTATCTTTTGACATATATACTTTCGCACGATTCAAATTATTGTAAAATATTTTTAAGCGATTCTGCTAACTTTTCGCTAAGCTGAGATTCATCCGTCCATTTTATATCTTGCCCATCACCAGATTTACGTGGGACGATGTGAAAGTGTAAATGAAAAACGTCTTGCTGCGCTTCTGCACCAGAGCTGTTAATAATTTGTAAGTTTTTTATACCAAGTCTTCTATTATATATGTCGGCTATTTTCTTTACCGTACATGTAACTGCAGCCAGATCGCTATCTGAAACATCAAAAATATTTTCAGAGTGCGCTTTAGGAATGACCAAGGTGTGAAATTCCGCCGCAGGATGAATATCTAAAAAGGCATAAGTTAGTTCATCCTCATAAACTTTATAAGAAGGTATTTACCTGTAATTATTTTACAAAATATACAATTTTCCATATCACCTTATTAGTGGCGGAGAGGGAGGGATTCGGACCCTCGGTACCTTGCGATACACACGCTTTCCAAGCGTGCGCACTAGACCACTATGCGACCTCTCCGTGCGAAGCATGGAGAGTCGGACAAGATTTTTGGATCATAACCAAAATTCTTATGCGACCTCTCCATTTGACCTTGATTATAGCATTAAATTAGGCAATATTTAAGGGTTAAGGCAATAAACAGTAAATATAATTTACATAAGCACGTATTAATGGTATAATGTGGCCATTTTATTCAGCTTAAAGTATCTTTGTGCAGGTATTTTAAGCTGAATGCAAGCAAGTAGCCACGGCTACCTTTTGTGTTCAAGTACCTAACGCACAAGAAGAGGTGCCTTATGGCGGCGTATGTGAATGTCTTCACCGCTATTCAACAAGTAGAATTGCAAGGCGGGAAGAGCGACGCGCTCTTTGCACTGAAAAGTGCCCCAACTCCACCATCTGGCGGGCTAAATTTCTAAATAAATAATTCTACTGACTTCAATATGCTAAAACTACTACTGCATGCTTAACTCGGTCTTGACGGGATCTTTCGCCCCGCTTAGCGGGGTATTTGAGACGCTAAGCGTTTTGCAGAACTCAAGATGACAGCCATGAAAGTAACGCGCCTATTTACCTAATCAATAGCTCCGTTTAGCCTTTACCAGGTACCCCCTATAACCTACAAACTAACTTACTCGTATCTTAGTGCTTTAAGCGGATTTAATGAGGCGGCACGGCGAGCTGGATAAAACCCAGTAATGCTTCCTACGATTGTCGAAAATATGATAATCGCCGCAATAAACCATAATGGACTATAAAATATATTTGCTTGCTGACCACCGTATATTCGGGCCAAAATGTTCAAAATTATATTTGCGATGGTAGTTAAAGACATGCCCAATACCACACCAGATAAACCACCAGCAAATCCAATTATTGTAGCTTCGGTAATAAAAAGCTTCCAAACATCGCCCTTGTCGGCACCCAATGCTTTCATAATACCGATTTCTTTTGTGCGTTCTAATAATGCGATGGTCATGGTGTTAAACATGCCGATAGAAGAAATGATTAATGCGATCAGACCAAGAGTTCCTAACACAATTTGTACTACGGCAAACACTTGATCTAACTGATTTAAAGTTTCCAACGGAGCGGACGAATCATATCCTAACGATGCAATATTGTCTTTAACACTTATCACTTTTTCTCTACCAGCAGATTGAACCTTTAAATTTGCATACGGTAAGTTTTTCACCAAAACTGTTGTGTCAGCTAAAGGCACATAAATATATACAGCGTTTTGCCCATCTTCTGCAATGCCCACAATTTCAAATTGAGTTGAATCTACAACTGGGGTTGCATCTGCACTGTTCTGGTCTTGCTCTTTAAGCATATAAGTTAAATCAAATTTCTTGCCGATTGCTGTTGAATCGTTTGAAAAACTAAACTGAGCAAGAAAACCATTAGATACTACCGCTTTATGGGTTTCGCCCACATTAAAAACAGAACCTTGCGTGGTACGAATATCGGCCATTGCAAAATAATTTGGGTCTATTGCATGAACTACCACCGTACCAATGCTATCGGCCTTAACCTGCCCTTCTATGTCTAATTCTGGTGCTATTGCCACCACATCTGGTAATGCCTTAATTTTTTCTATGGCTAAAGAATCTATTTGCAGTAAAGATTTTTGCGACACCGGTTTCACATCTACGGTAGATATTGTAGCCGAATTGGCAATTTGTTGAACTGTTAGCAACTGAATACCATAGCCAAAAGAAACTAAAAAAAGTATAGCGGCAGTAGCCACAGAAACCGCCAGCACAGTTAAGAATGTGCGCAATCTATTGCTTCGAAAGTTACGCGTTGCCAGTCTAATTACATCAATAAAACGCATTACCCAGCCTTTATTTTTGATTCATCATCTTTTTTAGCAGATACTGCGGCTTCTTTTAACAGTTGTTCTTCATTTTCACCTGGTAAATTTAAGTCGTCAGAAATAGAGCGGTTTACAACCGATCGTATAATTTTTCCATCTTTCATATACAAGACACGATTCGGATAAGAAACATACTCTGGATTATGTGTAACAAGCAGTATGGTTCGTTTAGATTTTTCATTTAACTCACGGATTAATTCCATCACATCACTTGCAGATTTTGAATCTAAGTTTCCTGTCGGCTCGTCAATTAATAGCACCCAAGGATTGTTAACTAAAGCTCTAGCAATTGCTACTCTTTGTTGTTGCCCACCAGATAGCTCTCCAGGGCTATAATCTTTATATTTTAGTAAACCTAGCATATCTAATAAGTGCTCAGCGCGTTTGACTCTTCTACCCAGCCTAATTCCCGAAAAAACTTGCGGTAATGCAACATTATCTAAAATTGAAAGTGATTTTATTAAATTAAACTGCTGGAATACCATACCAATCTTTGTACGATGATGATGAGCCAATTGCTGCTCGTCGTATTTTGTAATATCGCTACCACGCAATTTCATCTGACCCGAACTAGCTGGCTCTAAACCGGCGATAATATTTAATACAGTTGATTTGCCACAACCCGATGGGCCAAAAAGTATCACGTATTCACCAGAATAAATTTCCATATCAACCCCATGCAGTATTTCGGTTGGATTTCTTCCTTGATGAAAAGTTTTAACAATACTCTTACATTCAATTACCTTAGACTTTGCCACTTATACCCCTTCTATTAAGTTTATACTATGGAATCACATCGGTAGGAGCTTCTAAATCTTCGTGCGAAATGCTTGAAAGTAATATTCGTTTTTCGACAGAAGCAATTAATTTTTTCGTCGAAAGCACTACATCTGGGCTGACAGAAACAGAAGTAGCACCATTGCGAACCAATAACTCAGTAATTTCGGGAAACACAGAAGGTGCTTGACCACAACATGAAACAGTTACATTATATTTGCGACAAATTTTACAAATATGCTCTAATGATGCCACGACAGCGTCATCTCTTTCGTCGAAGTCTTTAGCTAATGTTTGATTATCTCTATCTAATCCTAAAGTTAATTGAGTCAAATCATTGCTACCAATAGAAACGCCGTCTATACCAGCCTGGCAAAAACGCTCTAACAAAATAACAGCCGATGGTACCTCTACCATAATCCAAAGTTTAAAATCGTTACTTTGCCTTAAACCCGAGGCCTCCATTAATGCCTTTATTTCTAAAAACTCTTTCACAGTACGCACAAACGGAATCATAACATGCAAACTCTTTAAATCATAACCATCACGAACTTTCTTAATTGCATCCAACTCTAATTTAAATACATCTGGTTCTTTAATATATCTGCAAGCACCACGATAACCAATCATAGGATTATTTTCTTGCGGCTCAAACTCTGCGCCGCCCTTTAAGTTGCGATATTCATTTGTTTTAAAATCAGTAAATCGGTAGATAACAGGCCTTGGTGCAAATGCCGAAGCGATAGTGTGAATTCCTTCAGCTAGTTTATCCGTGAATTCTTGCCCTCTGCCTGCTTTTAACATTGCCCGTGGATGTTCACCAATGCCAGCAATAATAAATTCGGCTCGCATCAACCCAACCCCATCGGCTGGTAACTTAGCTACTTTTTCGGCTAATTCTGGTTCACCTAAATTAACGTAAACTTTGGTGCCTGTAACAGGAACTTGCTCTGTTAGAACCGATGTACCCGAAAGTTGCGGTGCAGAAGCATCGGCGGGTGCGTTTCCGCCCAAATTTACCTTTCCTTTATATACCACCCCATTTTGACCATCAACAGTAATAATTTGACCATTTTTTAAGGCTGATGTTGCCGTACCCGATCCTACAACACAAGGAATACCCAATTCGCGCGAAACAATGGCGGCGTGGCAAGTTCTACCACCCGTATCGGTCACAATAGCTGCAGCGCGACGCATGGCGGGAACAAAATCTGGTGTAGTCATTTCGGTTACTAGCACATCTCCTTCAACCACTTTATCTATTTCTGAAGGTTTATGAATTATTTTTACAGGGCCAGATGCAGAACCAACAGAAGCTGGTGCCCCTTTTAGTATAATCAACTCCGCAGAAACCGCTGATGTTTGCTGAGCAGGTGTAGACGCAGCGCTAACTACATCTTTCATGGTAGTAACAGGACGAGATTGCACCATGTAAACATGGCTACCCTCTATAGCCCACTCAGTATCTTGTGGCGTGCCGTAGTGAGTTTCGATTTTTTTCGCTATTGTAGCTAAAGCCAATATTTCGTCGTCAGTTAGTTTTTGTACACTTTGTTCATTTTTTGGCACATTTAAATGCTTATCTCCGTGCGGAGCTTTAACTATCTTCCAAGTTTGAGTATGCAACTCTTTATTAGCAATAGACATAGTTTCTTTATCTACTACATACCTATCAGGTGTAACCGAACCAGAAACTATCGCTTCGCCTAAACCCCACCCTGCTTCGATAACAATTTTGGTGGTATCTGAAGAAACAGGATCTACCGTAAACATAATGCCAGATTTATCACTTTCTACCATACGTTGCACTGGCACAGCCAAGCCAACTTGAAAGTGATCGTATTTATTAATAATGCGATAATATATAGCGCGAGCCTCAAAAAGTGATGCGTAGGCACGTTGCACAGCATGAACAACTTCGTCTGCACCAAAAACGTTTAAAAAAGTGGCTTGTTGGCCCGCAAATGATGCATCTGGTAAATCTTCGGCTGTTGCGCTAGAACGTACCGCCACGGCAATATCATCACCCATCGTTTCGTAGGCATCGGCAATTTCTTGTTCCAGATTTTTGGGTAATGGAGTAGCCATTATTAATCGCTTAATATCGCGGCTAACCGATTGCAATTTTTTTGAATTTTCTGGATCACAATTTTTAAGTAGTACCATCAATTTTTTTTCTAAGCCACTTTTTTTAACGTAGTTAAAATAAGCATCGGCTGTTACTACGAAACCAGGAGGAACGGGCAGCCCAGCTTTTGTCATTTCACCTAAATTGGCACCTTTACCGCCAACTAACGGAATATCTTTCTTACCAACTTCAGAAAACCAAACTATTTGTTTCATTTCACCCTCCCCAAATTATATCTATCCGCAAAATTGATGCACACACTTCTGCCGCATCTTTGTATTTTGTCCTAATACTACTGTATCAACCTGCGGGGTGATAGTCTAGTGGGATAATATTTGTTTGTTATTCTGGCTACACCACAAAGCGGAAAGTCTAGAATCTAAGCTGGGCTATAGAGAATGAAAGAACGCAACCAATAGATGCAAAATCGAAAAATAAAGTTTAACTGTCATTCCTGCGCAGAAACTTCTGACGTTTTGTGGGCAGGAATCTATATAATCTTTCTTAGATCTTCGATTAGGCTAGCCTAGGATGACAAAGAGTGGCGATAAATGCTGTTTTATGGTATAGTCTGGGCGAACGGTTCAGACCTTGAATCGTATCTCGCATGAAGGAGGGCGGCAATGCCCGGACAAGGCAAGGGTGAAGTTCTTTCACTCCATGTGGAGCTCGGTGACCTGCTCCATCAGCTTGAAGACATACTCGGTAGGGTTGTAACCGATGTCTCCAAGCAAGAGCTGGTCGTCGTCGTGACACCCGT
This sequence comes from uncultured Candidatus Berkelbacteria bacterium, assembly GCA_903954185.1. Classification (GTDB taxonomy): domain Bacteria; phylum Patescibacteriota; class UBA1384; order CAJBMM01; family CAJBMM01; genus CAJBMM01. Next base: position 38,567 of record CAJBMM010000034.1, read on the forward strand.
GAATCCAGCAGAGCCAATTCTGTTCACAGGGAGTGACACTGGGAACATGGGTACGTCCCCAAGCCGCCTCGTCTCCTGGCTAGTCCACGCATTGCTCCAGAGAGGCGCTACCAACGACAAGATCGAAGAGGCTTTTCTCGCCGCCATGCGCACGCAACCGACTGATATGGCGGCGCGTCTAGTCGCGCCCAAGCCAAAGAGTGGCTACCTTCCAGGCGGCTGCGGTTTAGCAAATAACAACCGCAGATTTGAGACGAGTTTCGACCCGCTCGGCAGCGACGACGCGGAGACCAACGGTGCCTGCTCGGTTGGGGCAACGACCAGTGTCGAATAACAACAGCACTGACGGCCAGGCCTCTCCGGGGATTTCAGAAGGGGCGCATGGCACGGTTCCCCTTCGCAGCCAGCTCGAACGTCTGCGTCAGCTACACCGGGGCGGTCCCAACATCCAGTCCGCAACCTCTCCGCACCTCCTTATACCGAGAGGAATGCGGTAATGCAACAGCTTGAACACTCGAGGCCCCCGCCAATTCACCGGCGCGGGGCCTCAAAACTTTTTAAGGGTTGCACCCTCGTCTGACGAGGGTGCAACCCCACACAACACATAAAAATTTGCATTAGTCATTGCGAGAAACGTACGCAGTAGTCGACGAAGCAATCTAGCAGTGCTGATAATAAGATTGCCGCGCCTTTCGCAATACTTAATGGCTCGCAATGACTATATCAAATGTCATTCCTGCGCAGGCAGGAATCTACATAATAATATTGACATGGATTCCTGCCTTCGCAGGAATGACAAAATGAGAAAATATCGACAAGATTAAAATAGCTCTTTTAGTACTTTATAAATTGCACCTTGATTAAACCCTCGCGAAACCAAAAAACTATATATCTTCTCTTTTTGCTTTGCTGCGTCATATCTACTTAACAATGTTAATTTTTTTTGTGCGGCCACAAGTGCGTTCTCGTACTCATCATCGGCAGATAATTCCGCGAGCGAATCGCCAATAATCTCAGCAGGTATCCCCCGCTGCAATAGTTTTAATTTTAAATAACGGCCGCCAAGCGGTGCACTTCTAGAGCGAAAAGCAATATAGTCACTAGCATATTTTAAATCATCAATTAATTTTAAGCTTTTTAGGCGTTCTAAAACGCCGGCAATTACCTCTGCCTCATATCCACGAGAAAGCAGCTTATCTACCATCTTTTTTTCGGTCTGGGCGCCTCTATTTAATATCTTTAGTGCACAACCAAAACATTCTTCGGGTGAGTTGGGATTATTCGCCTTCATTCTCGAAACCCCTTCTAATATTTACCTAATACAATCGACTGTCATCCTGGCTTGTCCAGGATCTTGCTAGTATTTCTGATTCCGCCCCCTCCGCCAAGCGGTATCACCAGAATGACTTGAGAAAAATGTATTTCTCCCGCGCCAAAATGACTGTGCATTTTATTCTTCTTCTTTTTCGGCTTTAGCAGTAGATTTTACAGGTGCAACTGAGGGAAGATACTTTTCACGTACTTGTTTTTCTATATTTCCTGCAATTTTGGGATTGGCTTTTAAGAACTGCTTTGCCGATTCGCGCCCTTGCCCTAATTTTTCTTCACCCATCACATACCAAGAACCAGATTTTTGAATAAATTCGGCCTGCACCGCTAAATCTAGCAACTCACCCATTTTACTAATTCCCTCACCATATAATATATCGAATTCGGCCGTTCTAAACGGTGGCGCAACTTTGTTCTTAACAACCTTAACAGTGCATCTAGAGCCAATAACTGTATCACCCTCTTTTATTTGCTCTTTACGCCTGATATCCATTCGCACAGATGAATAAAATTTTAGTGCATTTCCACCAGTTGTTGTTTCTGGGTTACCAAACATTACTCCAATTTTCATGCGAATTTGATTGATAAATATAACACAGGTTTTAGATTTGGAGATAGCACCAGTTAATTTACGGAGCGCTTGGCTCATTAACCTAGCCTGAACACCCATCATCGAATCGCCCATTTCACCTTCAATTTCTGCGCGTGGCACCAGTGCCGCCACAGAGTCGATAACTACCACATCTACCGCGTTAGAACGAACGAGAGTTTCAACAATTTCTAAAGCTTGCTCTCCTGTATCGGGTTGCGAAATTAATAACTCTTCCAAATTTATACCCAATTTTCTTGCATACTCAGGGTCGAATGCATGTTCTGCATCTACTACAGCGGCAATGCCGCCATTTTTTTGTGCTTCAGCCGCTACATGAATTGCAAGGGTGGTTTTGCCAGATGATTCTGGACCATAGATTTCGATAACGCGCCCCTTTGGCACCCCTCCGCCTAAAGCGATATCTAGAGAAATCGATCCCGTAGATATCGTATCAACATGCATACCAACAGCTTCGCCTAAGCGCATTATTGCGCCCTTGCCAAACTGTTTTTCTATCTGCAACATGGCCATTTTAAGAACTTCGCTTCTGCTACCCCCCTCAACTATCTTATCTTCCCCCTCAGTTCGCTTTGCCATCTAAACCTTTCTGAAGCAGAGATGTAGAAGAAGAAACTACTTTAAAGCTAACTGCTTTAGATCGCTTCTTTCCAGACCTCGACTCCGCTGTGATATTTATTGTATGTGTTCCTGCTTCTAGGGCTGAAACTTCTTGATAAAAATTGCCATTTTCATCAACTGGAATTTCTTCTCCACCAATTCGCACAATTACCCCGGAATCAGTTTTGCCAGTAATTTCTACTGCGCCACTTGAAACCTCAGAGAAGGGCGCGGGTGTGTTAATTACCATAGTAGGCACACCACTAAACATATAAACTTGGTAACTCATATATCCTACCAGTAATACTACCACAATTGCCAGAAGAGAAGTCCATAATACTTTTGGAGTAACAGTTAATGTTGAATTCTTGATATTTGATTGATAAACAAGCTTACTTGATATTGTTTCGTGCGAAGACCCATATTCAATTTGAAATTGTTTTAAAATAGATTTTGAATTTAACTTAAGATAGTTTGCATAAGTTTGTACAAAACCGTTAATATACACCGCATTTGGTAATTGATAGTATTTCGCAGATTCTATAGCTTCTAAATATTTAGCTCTTATAAGAGTGCTTTTTTCTGCCTCTATTAAATCTATGCCTAATTTTAATCTTGCTTTGCGTAGTTTTTCACCAACACTTAATGGAGTATCATAGACTTTTTTGGTAGCTTTTTTTGGCACACTTTTAACCGACTTTAATTTAAAAGTTGGTAAATTTAACGAACTTTGTACAGACCTTTTAGATTTCATCACCCTTAATCATACTCTATAATTGGTAAAAGTTAAGGGGGTGATATTTAGGAAATGAGCACATTTTCAAATATGATCTCAATTATTTAGTCATTGCGGGTATAAAGGTCAAAGCGTGTTGATATTTAAGCACTATACAAGCGTAGAAAGTTAAAGTAGTTTAACTTTATGAAAAAAACATTGTTCTTTTTGTAATAACAAAAAAGTCAAATTATGGGGCATGACAAGCACTGGAAA
>CAJBMM010000035.1 GCA_903954185.1 uncultured Candidatus Berkelbacteria bacterium
ATTCACGTTTTTGCCTTTTGACTTATATTATATTTCGTGTTAATATAGAATCTAATATCAAGAATAAGGGAATCGATAACATGCCAATTACTTCTTCCGCAAAAAAAGCTGTCAAAGTCGCTAAACGCAGATTAGGCGAGAATACTTTAAGCAAACTTAACTACAAGCAAGCATTAAAACAAGTACGTAAAGCTGCCGATGCCGGCGTAGAAGACATGTCTGGTTTACTATCTACCGCTCAAAGCACTCTAGATAAAGCAGTTAAAACAAAATTAATGCATAGGAATACCGCGAGTCGTTTACTCTCCAGATTAAACAAAAGAACTTCTAAAGTTGCGGCTGGCCAAACCATCGTAAAAGCTGTCAAAAAGAAAGCTACTGCTAAAAAGATCACTAAAACAGTTAAAAAGAGCACTAAAAAATAGTTCTATCGCACCAAATTTAACATAACTGGTTCTGGCTGAAATCCTTGCTTAAGTAAGGCATCTGCCATTACCAGTTTTTTGTAGTATGAAATTAATTCAGCACGTTTAATTTGACGAATATTATTTTTCAATTTTGAAAATGCATAAGGATGCATTGCAACAATTTTTGCAGTTTCTTGCTCAGATTTTCCAGCATCTATGCATTCTCGAAGTATTATCATTTTTCGAATTTGACCAATTAATAATGCTGTTATTTGCAAAGGATGAGTACCAAATTCCATTTCTGTGATCATAAGCTTGGCCGCAATTGCGCTTTTTTTAGTTAAAATTGCGTCAGATAATTCGTATATATGAGAATTCTCGTATCCAACAACATTTTTCTCAACTTCTTCTCTAGATATTATCTCTGCACTAGAAGCATTTATTAGTTTTTTAAGTTCCACTATTAGTCGAACAGTGTCAGATCCAACAAGAGTTGATAAATACAAAATAGTTGACTTGTCCATCTTTTTATTTTCTTTACTTAAAATATCTTCGGTTAAATTAATAAAATTAACCCCAATCAAAGCAGGGAAATGGTATGTTTTTACATGTTTAAGGATAGGAGCAGCATCACCTTTTTCACCAATCGTTATGTCTTCATAAATTGCTAAGATTACTGCGTCAGAGATATTGTTAATTTTTTCAATCAGTTTCTTTTGTATTTCTTTGCTAGCGCGAGTAAATGGGTAGCGCAAAATAACCAATCTCTTATCACCAAAAAGAGGTAAAAGCATTAACGACTCATTTACCTTATCCCATGGCGTGCTACCACAGTCGATGTCACTCAAATCAAAGTCAATATCGCTCCTTGTGGCTAATTTATCGATCCAAGTTTGTAGCTTTTCTTTTGAGCTATGGGTATTTTCACCATGAAAAAGATAAACATTGTTCATTCTTGATTGTATTCTTTCATATCACGCCAATTTTTCCCGACTTTTACGCCTACCTTAAGCGGAACTGCTAAAGAACAAACTGATGTCATGAGATCTGGCACTTTTCTGCAAAGCTGATCCACAAGTTGCTCCTTCACTTCAAAAACAATCTCATCATGCACTGTTAAAATCATTCGCATCTCCTCGCCAAATTGGTTGCAATAATCGCTGACTTTAAGCATAGCCATCTTTAAAATATCTGCCTGAGCACCTTGCATCGGGAAATTCCGCGCCATTCGCTCGGCCGAGGCGCGAACATTCCACATCTTTGAGTTGATATCTTCAAACTTCCTCCTTCGGCCAAACATAGTGGTATAATATCCGTTTTTAATCGTTTCTTGACTAACCTTGCCTAAATAAATGTTAATACCAGGGTAACTAGCAAAATACATATCAATAAATTCCTGTGCTTTTTTATGCTCAATTCCTAGCTGAATTGATAAACTATGAGCAGATAGGCCATATAATAAGCCAAAATTGATTGTTTTAGCGCTCCTCCGTTGTTCTGAGGTAACCTCATTTGCTTTAATACCAAATATCTTGCTGGCAGTAGCGGTGTGGATATCTGCATTCTCTTTGAACGAATCTATCATCGCTTTATCCCCAGAAAGATGCGCCAAAATGCGCAATTCAATCTGTGAATAATCTGCCGATATCAATTGGTACCCTTCTTCGGCAATAAATGCACTGCGGATCTCGTTACCTTCTTCACTGCTAATAGGAATATTTTGCATATTTGGAGATTCTGATGAAATTCTGCCCGTAGCCGCCCCTAATTGGTTATATTGGGTATGAATCCGAGAGTGGCTGTCTGCCAATTCTGGAAAAGCATCTACATAAGTACTTTTAAGCTTAGAAATCTCTCGATAGCGCAATACCATACTCACAATCGGATGCGTAGATCGCAGCTGCTCCAAAGTTTGCGCATCGGTTGATATACCAGTTTTATTTTTGCGCATCCCAGTCGATGAAATATTAAGCTTAGAATACAAAATGTCTCTTAGTTGCGCAGGCGAAAGAATATTAAACTCCTGGCCAGCCAAATTAAAAATTTCTTTTTGTAACTTAATTAATAATAAATCGAATTCAGACGAAAGTTTATTGAG
>CAJBMM010000036.1 GCA_903954185.1 uncultured Candidatus Berkelbacteria bacterium
GGCGACCAATGCGACGGCCGCCAGTACGACAACGATCAGACGTCGCATGGCTTGTGCCTCCTATAGCACGTGAATCTGGATTGTTGTTTTAGTTCGTGAGACATTAGAAAAGGTGGTTTTTTGTTATGTAGATTGTTATGTAGATTCCGTGTCAGAGCACGGAATGACAAAAGGTAAGCAGGAATGACAACTTAAGAGCAGGAATGCAATTTAAGGGTAGAAATGACAAAGAAAAATAGGGATGACAATTGATGATGTTTGTATACTAGTTACTAAACTTGAAACATTGATTATTGGACATTATTTGAAAATTGAAAATTGAAAATTGGTAATTGATAATTACCCCTTCTCTCATCTTCTCTAACGTCTCACGAACTTAAATTATTAAGTAGCTTTTGCCCCGATAATTGGCTTTGCACCAATTACCAGTTGAACGCTACAATATTATCACATATTAGTGGTTTTGTCAAGGGGTAACGAGCACAATTAGTACTTTAATAGTGGTCACGGTTGGAAATATTGGCCTAAGCCTCTTAATTTAGCGCGTTTGAAACTGACGAGATCTCTCGCCAAGCTCGAGATGACAATGAATTTTGTAAGTTAAGGAGGGTAAATTTGTAATAAGTGTTAGGTAATACTTTATCTAACTAATCGATTTATTAGCCCACCAAGACCTTTAGGTATAGATTTTTCAGTTATAGGAATAGCTCTTTGCCCCTGCATGATAACATATTCATCTTTTCCAGCACTCTCGTCTTCTTCTTTACGGATATCTGCATGCCGTAATGTATCTTTGATGCAATTTTGGTAAAAAGTTATATAATCGTCTGCTTGCGCTAACACCGATCCAATTTGTAATGAATAATAGTCTACGTCTGCTTGGGGTATGTCGCTCTTTATGGCCAAAACCGCATCTAGTGCTTGAATCATATTTTTACCCTCATACTCCGCTGGAAATCCTGAATCTGCAATTACGCGGTTGCGGACTAAGAATGCTAATTGTTGATTGAGTTTTGTTAATTGCGCAAATTCTGAGGCAACCATAAAACCAGCATCTATAGCTTGCATTTTTTCGCGTAATTTTGGATATTTTTCATCTATCATTTCTAAATCTTCATCCGTTGGCTTTGTAAGTGCTTTACCGGAATCGAATTTTGGCATGTTTTGAGGTGTAATTCTATCTCCGTTATAAGTTAGGTTGGCTAAATACCCGAGTGTTGCGTCTTGAAAGTGATATACAGTAACTTCCCCTTTAGATAGTGAAAGAGTTTTTGCGGAACTGCCTGGTGCATTTACCGACATATACGGACGCGAAAAACTGGCAATTTTTCCGTGCAAATTTACATCATCGGTTTCTATTAGTGAATTACACTCATACATTGTTGGCATGATTTCATATGCATTGGCCCCAATACTTTGAGTATTAATATTAAGAAGATTCGCGCTGCCTGAATCGGCATATAATTTGTTTAATAGTAAATCGCCCGCTTCCACATAATCTGACAAATTATCTTGGCTAGCTAGAACTGCTGGATTAAATACTTTCTTCTTAGAGTAAGGGTTTTCGGCGTAGCAGGTAATGGCATCGAGCAAATTCTCGCCGTTAGATAGCTTGGTAGATTTATAACGCTCGGCAAGTGCTTGTGCGTTTTCTGGTTGCCGCAAAGTTTCATCTGCTTCTATAGCTTCTAGACGGGCACAAATTTCATAACATCGCTCGGCCAAATCTGTATATGTCCACTCTCCATCTTTTATTTCTGGATTGGTAATATAATTCATTTTTTCTTTGTTGTAGATAGAAGGCTCGTCTTCTGTTTTATCGTCTGGCTCGGAAATTGTATCGCTTGGTTGCGCTGTATCATTAGGGGCAACATTACCAGAGCGCGGTGCTGCGCCAATAGGTACCTTAAAAAACAAATTTAACCCACGCTCATCGCTTGCGCGTTTTGCCGCCTCGTATTTAATGCGCAATGGGCGATACTCAGGCAATAGAAAAATTGCAGGATAAGCAAAATCTTTAACATAAACATCATTAAACTCTTTTTCTGATAAATTCATATAATACCGATACGCCAAATCACTCAATACTTTTGCCGTATCTGCCGGCAAGTCAATTTGATTATCGTAGTGATTGAATAAATTAAGTTCACCTTCGCTCAACGGCGATACTGGTGGTGCAGCTTCAGGAGTAGTAGTAACATGGGTTATATCAAATTCTAATGGTGGTTCTGCTTGCCTAGTAGGCTCCGCACCACTATTCTTGGCTACTGATAACCTAGTTTCTAACTTATTTAGGTAATTACCCCACCCAGCGTTTGCCCCAACAACTCGTAAAAAAATTGAATGTGGATTAGTTGAATCTAATAGTGAACGCACGCCATTCATCTGTTCCGATGCATTAGCTTCGGCATAGTTTGATTCAGCCCGTGCAACTACACCTTCTGCTGCTTTGGCTCTCTCAACTAAAGAGGCAATTTGCTCACCATCACGCAAAGTTTTAATAACCGCATATTCGGTATGCATTGGCGCACCGGGTGATGTTAACATTTTATTAGTGAGTTTAGTTCTTGTGGTATGCGTAAGATTCTGGGCCTCAGCTCCGCCCGATTCTTCCTGGTACTGGCCAATAATCAGGCTGTACTTTGCTCGTATATCACTTTCTAATTCCTGTTGTCTGGTCAACAATGCATTCATTTCATCTGCATCGGCTTGTTGAAGCTGCAAATTCATAATTTGTAGCTGCACGCTAATTAAAGCTTCTGCAACATCGGCTAATTCATCCACACCTTTAACTATCTCTGCCGCAATTTCTCTGCAAAGATTAATATATGCTTCTTTTTTAGCATCTACGTTAGCTAACTCTTCGCCATCGCTAGGATGCACCCCATCTTCATCCATTAATTTCTCCTAATACTATTCTTGTCGAATTATGTAAATGTGTCAACAACATAAAAATAACGTGAACCTAAAACTACGCACCCTCTATTCCTTCCCTTTCTTATATTTTCTCCTTAACCACCCCTAACCCCTCGTTGAAAAGGAGGGGGAATTATCAAGAACATTAGAACAACACTTTAAGTTATTTGATTCACATAAAATGAAATCGAAGAGATTATTGGGATAATTTTAGATGGCGTTTAATTTTAAGTACATCTTTTTCTATGCGGTTAGAACGCTCTATGCCAAATAGGCGTTCTTGATCTAGTTTTTGCACCATGCCCGTTAAATAATCGATATTCGAAAGAGTACGATCGTGCGAGATTTGGTTTTCGGTAAATTTTTTATCTACATCATCAAAACGTTTTTCCATGTAATTTAGCATGCCAATAAAACGCTTATCAACCGATTCAAAGCGTTTGTCGATTTTATCAAAGCGCTTTTCTGCCTCGTCAAAGCGTTTGTCCATATATTCGATAACATGGTCCAATTTTTTATCTAATACTTTAAATTCGTCTTTTTCCATACTTACCGCCTTTTTGATGTATTTATAGTATAAACCGAGCAATGTTTTTTACAATATAGCCATTTTACCAAAATGTGTGGTGTTTTAGGGTTGCACCCTCGTCGGACGAGGAAACAACCCTTTTACAGTTAGGGCAATCGTGAACCGATAAACCAAATTGAGTTATTGATAGATCGTTATTGTTCGAGCACAGCGAGAACTGATAAGCTAATAAACTTCTCGCACAAGCTCGAAGAATAATCAGTTATTGGGTTCACGATAACCAAATTTGGCGAAGATTTTGCGAAACGGCAGTAAAGTTTTTGTTAAGAATACTTTCGCGTAGTACTTTAGTAATTGAAATTAGTAAATGTATGTTGTGAATAGACAAAAGCTGCATGCCAAGAGGCTCATCTTCTATAAATAAGTGATGAATATAAGCACGAGAAAATCGCTTGCAAGTAGAACAATCGCAACCCTGCATAAGCGGATTTGGGTCTTCGGTAAATTGTGCGTTCTTTATTTGGATTCGCTTTCCTGCGCCTGTCTGTCTAGCAGGTGCCCCACTTCCTGCACCCTGCTGCCTACCCCCTGCTCCCTCAACAGTCCAAAATGCACCGTTGCGCCCCAACCTAGTTGGCAATACGCAATCGAACATATCTATTCCGCGCGAAATAAACTCAATTAAATCTATCGGAGTGCCTATGCCCATTAAATAACGTGGTTTTTCGCTTGGTAAATGTGGCGTTATCCACTCTATTTGATTCATCATCAGTTCGCGGCTTTCACCACCATTTGCCACTCCCCCAATAGCAATTCCTGGCAAATTTTGTTTAACAATAAATTTTGCCGATTCTTGGCGCAAATCATTAAACATTCCCCCTTGAATAATGCCGAATAGTAGCTGATCTTTGGCAGTGTTTTGAGAATAACTTAAGTTTCTTAAGTCACTTAAGCTACTTAAGTGCTCAAGCTCCGCCTTCTCTGCAATGCAGCGCAAAAGCCAACGATGAGTTCGCTCCATAGATTCTTTGTAATATTCGCGGGTAGATGGATATGGCGGGCACTCGTCAAAAGCCATAATAATATCTGCGCCCAGCTTAGTTTGAATTTCGATAGATTTTTCGGGGGTTATGGTATGTAAACTCCCATCTCTGTGTGACCGAAACTCTACCCCCTCTTCGGTTATCTTCGCCTCTGGAATGATATCGTTTACATAATCTGTCATTCTGGCTTGACCAGAATCTTTTAATGATTCGTCTTGCTTGTTTGATTCTGGACGCACTTCGTTTGCCAGAATGACGCCCTGTTTCAGATTTCGGATTTCTTGACCCTCGTAGCCTTGGCGTAGTGGGTCAGATTTCGAGCTTCTGCTTTTCTTCCCCGCTCCAAGCGAGAACACCTGAAAACCACCAGAATCGGTTAAAATTGGATTTTCCCAGTGCATAAAGTTATGCAAACCACCCATTTTAGATATCAAATCGGCGCCTGGGGAAAGATAAAGATGGTAAGTGTTGGCTAAAATAATTTGCGATCCAGCACGCTTTACCACGCTCGGATCTAACGATTTTACGCTTGCTTTAGTACCCACTGGCATAAATACAGGGGTTTCGATGGCGCCATGAGCTGTTTGTAACACACCCGCTCTGGCATTACCATCACTGGCTATTAATTTGTATTCACCCTTTTTCATGTTTGTCATTCCTCGCATAGGGTTCAACCCTCCGAGGGTTGAACCCTAATCACGATTTGTCTCTCTAGGTAGATAATAGGTCTAATAGGGCTAATATGTCCAATTGGTCCAATACGAGAAAAGCGGCAAATGCCGCTTTCCCTGCTCACTGCTCACTGTTCACTGTTCTTTGCTCTCTGATCTCTGTTCACTGTTCTTTGCTCTCTGTTCTCTGTTCTTTGATCTCTGTTCTCAGTCTTTACTTCATCTCTACAGTAGCACCAGCAGCTTCTAATTTAGCTTTTGCGGCTTCGGCATCGGCTTTAGGAGCATTCTCTAATACGTTCTTTGGAGCACCATCAACTAAATCTTTGGCCTCTTTTAAGCCTAAATCGTTTCTAACTTCGCGAACGGCTTTAATAACGTTGATCTTTTGATCGCCAGCGGCGGAAAGTACAACGGTAAAGCTTGTTTTTTCTTCTTCTGGCTCTGCGGCACCAGCGGCAGGCATTGCACCAGCCATCATCATTGGGGCTGCAGCAGATACGCCAAATTTTTCTTCTAGAGCTTTAACAAATTGTGATAGCTCTAATACTGACATTTTTTCGATAGTTTCCATCAACTTATCGAATGAATTTTCTTCTGACATTTTTTTCTCCTCTTTTTTTGTGGTTAACATTTCCGTGTCATCCTGAACGCAGTGAAGGATCTGTTTATAAGATTCTTCGCTCTGCTCAGAATGACAGCGCGAAATTGATTTATGATGTTTTTTGTTTTTCTATTTGGTTTAATGCGGTAACTAATGCTCTTGGCACGCCCGCTAAGACGTTTACGAATCCGGCGATTGGGGAATTTAACGAGCCAACCATTTTGGCCAATAACTCTTCGCGGCTTGGTAACGCGGCAAGCGATTTTATAACGCTTGAATCAATCATCTTTTTATCTAAAATGCCGCCCAATATCTCTAATGCCTCGTGAGTTTTAGCGAATAATACAACTTCTTTTGCAGGGCGAACCTCGTCTTCATAGGCAAATATGATGGCTAGCGGTTGATTAAATGCCTCGCCAACAACCTCTATACCTTGCTCTTTAAGCACAATTTTGGCGATGGTGTTTTTAGGCACAACCATATCAATTCCCGCGTCGCGTAATGTTTTACGCAGTTCTTCGGAATCTTTTACCTTTAAGCCTTGATATTTAACTAAAACAGCAGACTTTGCACGGCTTAACTTATCGGTTAAGCTGGCATACATACCTTCTTTTTGTACTTTTGTTTTGGCCATGAAACTCCTTTCAGGAGAATTTACAAGTATCAATTATCAATTTTCAATCATTATTCAATGAATCATTGAAATAATGATAATTCATTGTAAATTGATAATTGCAAATTGAAAATTAACTAAAAAAGCTGCTCGAATCCATACGGATGCGGCAGCACAATAAGCACTAACAACGCGTCCTGTGCCAGTACTCCTTTATTGTCATCCTGATATCCTGAGCAAGGCGCAGGAAGAAGGATCTAATTATTTAGATTCCTGCCCGTTCGACAAGCTCAGGGTCTCTTGTGCAATCGAATGACCTACGCAGGAATGACAGTCGGAGATTATCCCTTTCGGGCCTGACAGTCTTTGGAAACTTGATAACAATATACCATATATAGATATTTATTGCAACATCGCATTATTTTGACCCAGATTTTACACCTTAAATGTGGGTTCTCTCTGACACCTTTAAGGTGTACATTTTCAAAACACCTCCGAGGAGTACATGCGTACAGAATCGGAGGTGTTTATTTTTTATTATGTAGATTCCTGCCTTCGCAGGAATGACATGAGCGGAAAGATTCCTGCCCGTTCGACAAGCTCAGGGTCTCTTGTGCAATCGAATGACCTGCGCAGGAATGACAGAACTATTCCGATGCCTCTACAACCTACAAGCTACCCGCTACAACCTAACACGCACTCCTGGCCCCATGGTAGATGAAAGCACTACCGAAGTGATTTTTGGAGCAGGTAATGCAGCCAATAAAACATTTAAATTATCTAATATTGAAGTAGTTTCAAACGATACTTTGCCAATTGCCAAATGAATAACATTGCCTTTATCTTGCTTGTATTCTACACGTCCCGATGCAAACTCGGCTTTAGCTTTTTCTAAATCTGTAGTAACTGTGCCAGATTTTGGATTTGGCATTAAACCTTTTGGCCCTAATAATTTGGCAACCTTGGCTAATTTTGGCATAGCATCTGGAGTGGCCACAACAACGTCAAATCCAAGCTTACCAGCCTCAACATCTTTGACAAAATCTTCAACGTCTGCAGCCGAAACCAGTTTTACTATTTTTTCTTTACCAGTACCAGATGGCAAAACTATTGTGCCGCGTTGATTTGAAATTGTGAGTTTAATATGAACTTCAACCGAAGCATCAAATTTGACCGTGGATGTTTTTTTCACTAAATCGATAGCTTCTTCTTTTGGATAATTTGTGGTTAAATCGATATCTTTAACGGCATTTCGATACTTTTTGCCATGCACTGGAGCTTTTCTAACTTGAATTGCAGCGGTTTTGTGTTTTGGCTTTTCTTCTTCTAGCTCTTCGGCTACCTCTGCCTCTTGCTCTTCTTCGGCCAAAGACTCTGCTTCATCGGCAATTTCTGCATCAATAATACCAGCAGATTCTAAATCTTTTAGCTCTTCTTGTAGCTCGGCTTCGCTAACATGCGGCACATCTTCTGATACCTGCTCTTCTACCACTGCATTTTCTTCTTTTTGCGCATCAGCCTTCTGCTTACTTATTTCTCCTGTTCTGACTTCCGTATTATTCGAATTTCGAATTTCGGATTTCGGATTTTTACTTTCGGCTTTCTTGGCCATAATTCTCCTTTGTGGTAATAACGCCTGTCGAGGGCTCCCACCTGGTTCAGCTTATTAGGAATTAGCTTATTAGCTGATTAGGATTTATTATAATAAAGCCTAAAAGCTAACAGCTATTAGCTATAAGCTACTTTTATTGTTTCTTCTGTAAATTCTTTATTTCCGGAGCATAATTGTAACACAATTTGCCCCACTTGGTCAACTACTATATCGACATCTTTTTGCTCATCATTACTAAAGTTTTGCAAAACGTAATCTTCTACAGGCAAATGCTCTGGCGGACGGTTTATTCCCAGTTTTATACGTTTAAAATTATCGTTTCCAAAAACCAAATTAATCGATTCTACCCCCCTGTGCCCGCCGCTTCCACCGCCCTGGCGCATACGTACAGTGCCTAACGGCAAATCTAAATCGTCATGAATAACCAATGTTTCACTTTCACCAATCTTAAAAAATCGCATTAACTCTGCCACCACAAGCCCTGAATTATTCATAAATGTTAGCGGTTTAACTATCAGTATTTTTTCATCAGTATTGGGGCGCCAAATTGCCACTTCATAGCTTTTATTGGTACTAATTTCGTCTAGTTTTAATTTTTGCACCAGCGAATCTACCACCAAAAAACCAAAATTATGGCGATTTTTGGCATAAGATGCGCCGATATTACCCAATCCCACGATCAATTTTATATTCGACATTAATTCTCAAATCTTTTCTCATTATGTCATCTCGAACCGAGCTCTGCGAGCCCTGAGCCCTTGCGAATGGGTCTAGCGAGAGATCCCGTCAGGTTTGGAATAAACGAGATTTCTCGTCCCGTAACAACGGGATGTCGAAATGACAAATTAAATTGTGTATTAACTCAAGCCGGGAATATTCAAATTTCCAGCTATTAATTTCATTTTTTCGGCGGCAATGGCTTGTGATTTAGAAATAGCCTCGGCAATTACTTGTTGCATCGCTTTTTCTACATCGCGCTTTTTACCGTCTACTACCAAAGACTGGTCAATTTCTACAGCTAAAACATGTTGTTCACCGTTAAATTTAACTGCAATTAGGCCGTCTGATGAACGTGCTTCTATTTCGGTTTCTTTTAATTCTTTTTGAATTGTTCTGGCCTTTTTTTGCAGGTCATATAATTGTTTGGCTTTGTCGAACATTTAAGACTCCCTTCGGTCGTTAGATTAGTTAAAAGTTGAAAGTGAAAAGTGAAAAGTTGTGGAATTATTTTTTAATGCACCCCTCCAATGAGTCCTGCGACCAGCTGTCATCCTCGACGCGAGTACTACGAGCAATTATTCGGGGATCCATAATGAATTATATAGATTCCTGCCCGTTCGACAGGCTTAAGGGTCTGAGATAAATCGAATGACCTACGCAGGAATGACATATTTTCTTATAAGCTAACAGCTAAAGCCTAAAATCCTATCTCATTGTACCAAAAATTCCGCTTAAAAGATATATAATGAGCGAAAATAACAGTAACACAAGCATTACAAATAATACAAAAACTAATCCTGGGGTTATGGCTACTGCTGCAATAGTGGCTGGCCCAAGCATTTGCGGAAATCGATAAATGGCCACAATGGCTATAATTATTACCGCAATCGATATCCAACTGTTCTTTAAATCTTGTATGCTAGGAATCATTGTCGCACCTATTGAAAGAATCAAGTATAGCCAAACCCAGGTGATGATGGATGTCCATTTTATTGCCGAAAGCAAAGAAAACAAAAACGGCCAAAAATCGCGCACATCGGTGGTTAGCTGAATTTTGCTCACATCCATAATGCGGCTTGCCAAAAATATTATCGCTACCATGCCAATCACTAAAGGAGCCATTGTAATTAGCAAAGGACCGATTATGGGAATTTTGGGCACATCGTGTGTTACATCTCCCCCATCGCGCTTAAATAACCGAATGCTGTGAATTTTTGTACCAGTTAGTACACATGCTATAGCATGCCCACCCTCGTGTAAAATTACACCAGGAATAGCAAATAGCCTAAATACAGGGCCTAAAAAGCTCCGCGCCAAAAATTGCGGAACTGCCATGCCAATGGCAAAAATAGAGATGATAAGAATAAGTGCTGTTAGCATAAGTTTATGATAACCAATTGTTATGTATATGTCGAAGTGTAAATTCAAAATGCAAAATGCAAAATGCAAAATTGTGGAATTATTGTTTATAAATAATGTCGCAATTCAGCACCCTACATTCTCCATACCCCTCCTACTAACTAGCTACTAGAAATGAAACGAGGGCCGGACGTGTGAGTCTTTCGCTCACTTTGTCCGGCCCCCAACCCCTTAGGTAGCAGCCCGCAGGGAAAACCTATACGCCGATGCGGCGTTGACCAGTGGAAATGGTAAACGCTATGACAGCGCAATAAACGATGCCAACCGCGTAAACAACCATGCGCAACGGTGCAACTGCAGCGCCGGGTGCATCTTGTTGCACAATCTCCCACAGTTGGAAGAATCGCACAATGGTCGGCACCATCAGCGCGAGACCGAGCGCAGCTGCCGCCTTGGCAACCTTGCGCCGCTTCGTCACTTGCGCCACGCTGCTCGAGGCCACCATCACCCACCATAGCGCGTCGAATACATACATCGCGTTCCCTTTCTACTGCCGAGTTGGGCGACGAAAGAAGCTGATCGACATCCACGTATCGCCAGCAATCAACGCCAGCGCGAACAGTGCAATCCATTCGCTGGCAGGCACAATCACATCGGCTGTGCTAATTGTGGCCAGTGTCGACAGAGAGAGAACGGCTGCCACACAAGCACAACCAATGAATATCCGTGGCAGCACTGGTTGCTCATCGTAACCCTGACGATCAACCCATCGAATTCCAGAGATAATCGCCATGATACTGAGTAGTACGCCACTTAAGGAGAGCCCCATTGCTAATGTCGCATACACAATGCACGCTCCTTTTTTATGTGCCTTCTGAAACAGAAAGCGTGATGCGCCACTTGTGCTCAGAACGTCATTATAATACCATTTATTACCAGTTTACTCAAGCAATCATTATTGCAAATATCACCAACATACTTCGATGATGCGTCAGGAAAACACACCCCCGATGTGCGTGTACTAATTATAAAGCACCAGCAACTGTCATTCCTGCGCAGGTCATTCGATTGCACAAGAGACCCTGAGCTTGTCGAACGGGCAGGAATCTATATAATTCATTATGAATCCCCGAATAATTGCTCGTAGTACTCGCGTCGAGGATGACAGATAGTCGCAGCACTCCTCCGAGGCGTGCATTAAAAAATAATTCCATAATTTGCACCTGTAGTGAGCCCGCCGAACCTATTTCGAATTTCGGATTTTCGTCACTTCTGTCTTCTGCCCCCTGCAACCTAATTCCTCAGTTCGGCATCGATAAACAAATCCAAATCACCCTCTAAAACTCCTGCCACATTAGAGCTCTCGGCATCGGTACGATGATCCTTAACCATAGTGTAAGGCTGCATCACATAGCTGCGAATTTGATTTCCCCAACTACCTTGTACTTGGGGTTTTAATTTTGAAAGTTCAGCTGCGTGCTCGTTTGCCATCAGTAATGTTAGACGCGATTGCAAAATCTTCATAGCCGTTTCTTTATTTTGCATTTGCGATCGTTCATTTTGGCAAGTTACGGTGATATTTGTGGGAATGTGAGTAATACGCACTGCCGAATCGGTAGTATTTACCCCCTGGCCACCATGCCCAGAGGCTCTAAAAACATCGATGCGTAAATCTTTTTCGGGGATATCCAATGCAGCCTTTTCGATTTCTGGCACTATCTCTACCAGCGCAAAAGATGTTTGACGTAAATGTTGTGCATTGAATGGTGAAAGTCGCACCAACCGATGCACACCCGCCTCACCTTTTAGATATCCATAGGCATTATAACCCAATATTTTATAGGTGGCGCTTTTATAGCCTGCTTCTTCGCCTAAATTAATATCCAGTGTGCTCACATTCCAGCCCCTACGCTCAACGTAGCGCAGATACATGCGCGCAAGCATTTGTGCCCAATCCATAGCCTCTACGCCTCCTGTGCCCGCGTGGATGGAAATAACGGCATTATAACCGTCAAATGGCCCCGATAAATACGTTTGAGCCTCTAAATCGTTAATTTGCACCTCTAGCGCTTCCCTATCCGCATCTTCTGCAGCCATTACCATCTCAGATAAATCTTGCCAACCCAAAACCACGCTTTTTAACGCGCTTAGTTCTTGTGATAATTTACTCGCTTCGGCATGACTATCCCAAATTTTAGGATCATTAAGTTTAGCCTCAATCTGATCAATTTGGGCTTGCTTTCGCTCGATATTTAATGAGCTTTTAAGTTGTTGTATGCGTTGTTTTAAATCATCCATAATATTAGCTTGTAGGTTGTAGGTTATACTAGTTATTTATATTTGATCGTTTGATTGAATATTGCTTGTTTAAAGCCAGGCTAAAGTCTGTTCTCCAACTTTTCTCGGAGCACAAGCTTTAGCTTGGAGTGAACCACGTTAAAACGCGTTCTCCAGCATATGCTTCAAATGAATCTTCCATTTACCCCTATTAGCTAAAAGCTAATATCTGCTCGCTGCAAGCTGTTGCCTAACAACAAAGACGCCGTCTGGTTTACACCATCAAGCGCCTTTATTATATCAGAAAGTAAATTCAACAAGATTTGCGTTTTTTAATAACGCTTACTCCAGCAATACTACCCATAAATACAGCTACCGAGCCCAAAAGTCCGGGGCCAGTTTTTGGTAAAATTGGCGTAACAGGAATAACTGGGTTTGGTACAACAGGAGTATTTACTAAGGTTGATGCTGATGCCTTTTTATCTAAGCTGCAATATTGCACGTTTACGTTATTAATTAGATTGGTGTTATCGGCTAAATTAGCGGCCACCGCAACCTGAACTTTTACAATAATTTCATCATTTGGGGAAATTTTAGGTAAGATAACTCCATCTCCAAGTAAATTGCCTTCGCCAACTACTGTTTCGCCCTTATAAATGGCTACGATAGATGCGCTGTTTACAGTTACCCCGTTTGGTAAAACATCTTTTACTTTTGGAGAATACGCGGTATTGCCAATATTTTTAACTGTAATTAAATATTCTAACGTGTCATTTGGATTAGCGGTGTTGTTTAAAAAGTAACCTGTTTCACTTTTTGAAATATTGCGCACCATTTTGACGATTGAAGCATCGCAATTGGGTTGAGTAACGGTTATCGAAACATCATTACCATAAGTGTTAAACATAATACCATCAAAGGCATAACCGTCCGCTTTATTGATTGGTAATGGGTTTTTAACCTTAACCACAAAAGTGTTGGTGGCTGTTGCTCCCTTAGCAATTGTAGCAGCAGGATAACGAATTAACACTTGGTTATCTCTAACCGGATTGGTAACCTGATTTACAATTGTGCCACCGTTAGTAGCGGTCACTACTGCATAATCTAAGATATCATTGACGCCATCTTCTGCCACGTAGTTTAGCTGATCAGCATCGCCTGTGTTTTTGGTTGTTAACGTATAAGTGATAACATCATCAGGTTTAGCAATGCTTTTGGTGGCATCTACTTTTTGTGTATCGTTATAAGCACTTTTTGACTTAACAATTTTTGGGTTTGGCTGAACAAATTTAATTCTAAACATCACAAATCCAGAGTGAACCCAACAGCCTTGAATATCACCGATCGATAAACCGTTAGATGTTAAAAGCTCTGAACCAGTTTGATTGTTAAGTAGCGGGCTTGGAGTAGCCTGAGCTTCTCTAAACCATCTTACAGACCCCGGAACAAAATTTGGAATGGCAGCCGAGGATAAATTGACATATAAACCGCTTTTACCCACCACTTGACCATTTATAACTGTGTCAGTAACAGTAATTGCATTATCTGCGGAAATTTTAGCATTCATTACCACACTTTTGGTGCTTAATGTTTGATCTAGTGTTACGGCCACTTTAACGTTTTTGGCAGTAGTACCTTCAATACCATTGTGATAGTAGATAACTCCTTCAACTTCGTCGGAAGGATCGGCTACAACAGGATCTGAAGTCACGCCCTGACTTTTTGTAATGTTGCGGCCAGTAAACAGCTCTAAATCACCTTGTTTTTGGTTAAAAACAGGGGTAAAATTTTCGGCAAAGATTGTACCAGCTAAACCAACTACAATTAATGTAGATAAGGCAAGCGTAATAATTTTTTTATAAATATTTTTCATATTTGTTCCTTTATTCTGCACTCTGCATTTTGCATTATGCATTATTGAGGTAGCACTGGTGGCCCAGCTACTATTACTACATCAGCCGAAGCTGACTTTTCACTAAATCCATCGGCCACTACATATGCTTTATTTGTAACTGTATATCCACCGCCTGGAGGGCAAGCGCCAACAGTTGCTTTAAATGTAATTACTTTGTAACCACCTGCAACTACGTTAGCAATACCAATACCGGTATTTTGGGTAATCCATTCATCGGCTACTGAAACACTACCATCCATTTGCGTACTACCATTTATATAGGTTAAGTACTGTGGAAGTAAATCTTTTATTAAGGGGTTATTAATAACGGTAGTTCCAGTGTTGCGTACCATAATTTTGAATACGACTTGATTACCTGGTTTAACACCTTCTAAACGGCTGACCCAGTTAGAAGTAGCAGGATTCCAAACTTCTTTGGTTAATAACAATCCGCGTTCTGCAGTAACTGTAGTTTTGGCCGTGCTTTCATCCTTCTTAATATTAGAAATGTAAACTTCACCTTTATTAATCAGGTCAAAGTTACCACTTCCCATATCGGTAGAAACAGTAACTTCAAAGATGATGTATTTATTACCATCTGGAACACCTGGGTTAATGCGGCCGATATTTACACCGGAAGCAGTAATACCATCTGGTAATTGTGTACCAGAATTAGGCGAGGAGTTTGTGTAAATCTTAGTTGTCCCTGTTACATAAGTTAGATAATTTGGCAAAATGTCTTTAACCGAAACATTTTCGGCTGCGGTATTCCCCTGGTTATAAATACTTAATCTATATTGCATATGATCACCAGGCTTAGCAGTGTTTTCTTTAGACCACACATTTGTGCCAGAACTTAAGTTGGCAACTTCTTTTAAGATATGTAAATCTACAACCGGGTTAGGCGTAACTACAACAGTGGTTTGAGCACTAGAGCTGACCGTGGCTGCGTTTGATGCTGATAAATCTTCGTGGTTAACTAGTACATGAGTGCCAACAGGCAAATCATTTACCTTAACACTGAAAGTAATATAACCACTATTTCCTTGTCCAGGCAAAACTGTACCTAATGGAATAGTAATATTTTGACCAGCAATTGTTAGGCTACTATCGGCAACAGGAATATCGACGTCGTTGTTTCCGGCATCTTTAACACGCTTAGACATTGAGTTGGCCACATAAGTAACGCCAACTGGCATCTGATCAACAATTTTAGAATTTAAAGCGTTGTCATTACCTGCGTTATTATAATAGACCATGTATCTTAAAGTATCGCCTAGTTGGGCACTATTTTCTTTTACCCATTGGTTATTATCACCACCATTGCGAATTACCCATTTGTTAGTTTCTAAGCGAACCTCTTGTTGAGTTTTGGTAAAGATAAAATCGGCTAAAACATAACCAACATGATCCCAACAATAATCAATATTACCTAATAACAAACCGTTAGTAGACATGATATCATCTGACATGATAATACCTGTTTGATCTTGGTTAGATCCATAATCTGGATACCATTTTGTAGAACCTGGAACGTAAGACAAGTTGGCAGCAGCATCCAAATTCAATGTTAAATCGGGTGCTCCAACCACTTGACCATTAACTATAGTTTCTGTAACTTTATCGGCATTATCTGCCCAAACCGCCGATTGAACTTTGTGAGTTGTTTGCTCTCCAGTAGTTAGGGGTGCTAAACTTACACGAGTGTTTCTAGCCACGCCATCACCGCCATTATGAATATAAACGGCAACTGTAACTTTATCAGTGGTTTTAGCAGAAAGTGGATCGGCATAGGTGGTTGTATTCGATACTTTAGCCATCAACATTTCTCTATCGCCTTGTAAGCGATTGAAAAATGGTCCAGAAGCGAGTACTTGTGGAGAAATGAAGGCAGTTCCGGCTAACGTTAAACTAGCCACTACAATAGCTGCTATCTTTTTGAATTTACTAGTAAAGATATTTTTCATATATTTACCTTTCGTCTTAATTTTGTAAATGAATTCTTTTTGGCATTCATTCTGGCGAAGGAACGTTCGACGTTCTGTAGCTTAGAATCTTTCCCGTCTTACCATTCCTGTCCACCTTGGCTGTAAGCCTCGAACGAGACTGGCGAAGGTCATTCGATTCACTAAGACCCTAAGCTTGTCGAACGGGCAGGAATCTTTCCGTTCTTGTCATTCCTGCGAAAGCAGGAATCTACATAAGCTAAAGAATTAATTTATAAAATTACGACAATATATAATTATACATCTTTTTAATGTATATTGTCAAGTATTTTGTTAAATTTTAAGGTACAATTATCTGCTTATGTGCTTATTATTGCAAAATATATTTGCAACATTATCATACTTATTCATACTATTATTATTTTAAATGTTCAATATTGCATGTTTCATGCTTCATGCTTTATGTTCTTTGTTCACTGATCTTTGTTCTATGTTCTATGCTTCATGTTCCATGCCATCTGTTGTGTCAGGGGCGCGCACTGCGCGCCCGCTGACTGGTTGATCATCTTTGACCAACTGGTGGCCCCACCGTCCACCCCGGAGGTGGATTAGGAGGCCCTCCCCCGTTTCCTCCACCCCCTGGTGGCGGTGGTGGGTTACCGCCATCTTGGCAGCCGTTGCTAGGCTGCCGACATCGGCGCGTATACATGGCGCCAATGCCCCCATAGATCGTGCTAGAGGTAACCTGTCGCCCCATGGCAACAGTACCATTTCCAAAGACGGGACGTTGGTAGTACTCGACTACCTGGCCGGGAGACCCTTGTGGACCTGCTGGCCCCTCTGGACCAACATCACCGCGCCCCCCGCGATCGCCTTTATCTCCTTTCGGTCCTTGCGGACCTGCCATCCCAGGTTGCCCCGGGTTGCCTTGTGGGCCCTCTGGACCCTCGTCTCCTTTGGCCCCACCGCGCACAAACATGCGCCGAATGGGGTTCATGCAGAAGACAAAGAAGTCACAGCGGACCCCGTTCCTCAGGGTCACTGTCACACAGCGTAGGGTGCGGTCTGCGACCGCATACCCGCTGTGATGCAGCGAGCCACTGATCATGTCGGCGACAGGGTCGTTGATCTTGACCCAATCGTAGACAACGTCGCCTTCGTACAGCTTGCGCTGCAGGTTGGCGACGTCTGCATCTGAGTAGTGGTCGTAGCAGGCCTTGATGGCCCGATACACCGCACTACCTAGAAGTCGATCGTCCCCTTTGGCATAGCCTCCAGGAACAACCGGGTCGCGATTAAGCGACTCGATGTGCAGGACGCCGGCCCTATCACGCTTGTTCTGCGCCAAGGCTGGCACCGTCATTGCCGCAAGAATCGCGGCTATAACCAATGCCAACCGATAAGTTCCAGTCATCACAGCCTCCTCTCCGCCAGTTACAGGCGGCCTGGTATTTGGCGTACTTTGCCGGCTCAAACGAGCCAACCGAGCACGCCGACCAGCGTGAAGTTCGGCCGTTTGACGCCCGTAGGCGCATAACGACCGATATTCGGTAGTTCTGGATAGGATTAAGGTCTACACAGACCTCTCCCTTTCCAGAAACGACGTTGACGCAATAGTCGCGGCCATCAAGATTCACACGCGCCTCGCCATCTTGGGCAAAGCACGCGCTGCCGTCCGCATTGCGGAAGACAACCTCGATGGTGCAAGTCTTACGTCCAAGCTCAGATGCTTTGCTGGCCTCTGGAGTTGGTGGCGTGACTTGCTGCACGGGACGCGCCTCAAGTGCATCAACCCTGCTTGTCAATGCAGACAGCTTGTCCGCATGCTCGCCAAGGAGCGCGTTTGTCTTCTGCTGCTCCTCGAGGATGCGGTTAAGTACGCCATTGTCGCTGCCTTCATTCGGCACCCGACCGTCGTTCTGCTGACCATTGCCATCCGCTAGATTGTAGCCAGGCTGGTCATCGATCAGCAACGAAAAGCCGTCGAGTTGCTTGAACGCATCGAATGCGTTCTGTGGCGCCTGTACATCGCGCACGTTGAGGGAGAATGAAACATCGCCCTTTTGCGTACCGCGCTTGAAGAAGACTACGAATGTGCGACTGCTCTTTGCCAGGTTGAGCGTCATCTTGACGCTATAGGTCATGGCAGGCTGCAATGAACCGGCGGGTAGACTAAACCGGAACGAGTCCGGCTGTCGCCGATCTTGGCTCTTGGTGTCCGAATAATGCGGCCTAAGCCGCTCGCACACCTCTGGGCCGGTGACTGGAATGAACGTAACAAAACCGAAGTCGTTACGCGCATCCCGGAACTCGAAGTTGTCGGGCGTAAGTAGAAAGTCGAGCCCAACGTGGTCCGTAACGCTCGGGATCGCACCAAAGTGCGCCGCGCCGATTACCTTGTCGCCGAACCTCGCGTTCATAGCGAGTTTCGTCTGCAAGGTCAGTTCATGCTGCCTATCCTGCGACTGCAGGGTCAGCATGCCGCCAATTGCCCACTGGGCGTTGGCGGGTACGATGAGGGCGACGAGCAGCGCGAACGCTGCTGCCGCGGTGGTGACGAAACGACTGGTACGGGAATGCATCGCGATATCCTCCTGTTGGTTCGCGTTGTCGCTCTAGATTAGATCCGGCAATCAGCTCACAAAATGAACTAATTGCCAGATCTAATTTAAATTAGACGCGAAAAAATAGGAGTATAAGTTTTATACCTTAAAGTTAAGGTGCTCTTTTCAAAATCGTTTCTGAAAAGACTTTTCATACTATCATGTTTGACTAGTTTTGTCAAGTTTTGCGTGAGTACCTATAACAGTAATCGGATCACTTTTGTCAGCTAATACATTTTGCATGAAACATCTAACGCGAAGCTTGAAACATAGAGCAGAGAACAAAGAACAATGAACCCATACTTCGCGTAAAGCTACGGAGGGCACGGCAGAGAATATAGAACATAAAGCATGGGGAGTGATTAGGGAATATAATATAGACTCCTGCCCGTTCGGCAGGCTCAATGGTATCTATTTCAATATAATAACCTTCGCCAATCTCGTTCGAGGCGGACAGGAATGACAGACCAGTAAGTAATTTTGGGCATAAAAATAAGCAGTAAATTAGCCAGAAAAAGGGTAAGGCCCCATCAGATATGTTAGACTTATATCCATTAATTTAAAGGATATAGTAAATTGTCTTAGTATCTTTTAACGATGGAACCGAAAGTCTCCCAGTTCCCAGCCAAATTACTGCTTACTTAACCACCCAATTGTTAAACATCTTATTAACCCCCCCACAATAATCGGAAAATATTTATCCCGCGATAGCGCGATTAATATTTATTGGCATATGAATGACGGATGTGATGCGTTGACTAGCACTCTATCATTAATATGTTATGCTGTCAATACCTTTACTTCGTTTATAATGTCTTGTACATCTTTTAGGGTTTTGATTTGTGTTGCTTGCAGTCTAACATTTGTAGCATTGGGAAATCCTTTAAGCAGTGCCAATACAAATTTCCTCAGCTCAATAATCCCATGCTCTTTTTTGTACTCAAATTTTAGATCGGCGTATTGTTTTAAAATTATCAATTTTGCATCCCAATTATTTTCAATACTAAGCGATTCACCTTTTTGAAGTGCTGAAATCTCGGCAAATAACCAAGGATTAGTAACTGCCCCTCTACCTATTAACACACCATCTAAATTGCAAACCTTTTCTTCAAAATCACTCATAGTCCATATATCACCATTGCCAAGCACGGGTATTTTAAGACTTTTCTTTACTTCATATATGGGTAACCAATTTGCTACCCCAGAAAATCCTTGTTTATAAGTCCGTCCATGAATCATTACACAATTTGCGCCCGCATCTTCTATAGCCTTAGCGAATTCGCATACGCCCGTCTCATCTTCCCATCCCAAACGGGTTTTAACCGAAACTGGTAAGCCAGATCCTTTTTTTGCTGCTTCTACAATTTGTGCAGCTAAAGATGGGTTTTTCATTAATGCAGATCCTTTGCCATTACAAACTACTTTATGCGCAGGACACCCCATATTAATGTTAATACCATCTGGTTTTAACTCTTCTGCCACAATTTTTGCCGCTTCTTTCATCACTTCTGCGTCTGCCCCAAATAATTGCACCAGTATCGGACGCTCATTAGCGTTAAAATTCATCAATTCAAACGTTTTACTTAAGTGTAATTTTGATTTTCTGGTATGTACGATTCCCTCGGCCGATACCAACTCCGTAATTACAAAATCTGCCCCCATTTGTCGACAAATTTGCCTAAATGGACTATCGGTATAACCAGCCATGGGTGAAAGACCAATTAATGGCCGTTTATTTGCAGTGATTGAAAAATCCATAAATATATTTATACCATAATTTGGTAGTTATTGCATCCTTGCTAAATTTGATGTGGTTACGCTTTTGGTTTTCATGCCACTCTGTCTAATTATAGTCATTGCAAGGAGCGTACGAAGTCGTCGACGAAGCAATCTAGGGGGGTAAATAAAAAGATTGCCACGCCACTCGCTTTACTCGATGGCTCGCAATGGGTATAAAGGTCAAAGCGTGTTGATATTTAAGCACTATACAAGCGTAGAAAGTTAAAGTAGTTTAACTTTATGAAAAAAACATTGTTCTTTTTGTAATAACAAAAAAGTCAAATTATGGGGCATGACAAGCACTGGAA
>CAJBMM010000037.1 GCA_903954185.1 uncultured Candidatus Berkelbacteria bacterium
AACTGGTCTTTAGCTCCCAGATGAGCAATGTTGGATATGTATTTCATGAGCCGAGTATACCCATGAAATCCAAAGTTTAAATAGATCTGTTGCATACTGCTCCTTATTCCTTGGAGTCCAGTATGTTAATGAACTTTTGCACCAAGAATAGTTGTTAGTAAATAGTGTTTGGTTCGTAGTTAATATACTAATAATAAATTTTTTGTTATGATCACCGCATCTCGCGCCTCACAGGAGAAAGCAATGCCAGGATATGACATCCTAATTGCGCAGTACGGAGCGGTTAAGATTGAGAAAAGCCGGGGATCAGAACCTGCAAAGCCAAAGTCCGACGCTCAATTAGAATACGAGCAGCATTTCCTCGAAACAATGGGGCACCCCATGCCTACACCGGAAGACCCGCACGTTAAGCTGACCGATGCCGAACAAAGCCATCTTGACGCACTCGTCGAGAGATGCGGCGCTTAGGCTGTGCAAGCGGTTTTGTCTGCTCTCGGGACAAGAATGTTCCTCGCCGGGCATCAGAAGCACTTTGAAGCCACCTGCCCGCATGAGGAATAATCTCAGGCAACGCAGCCTAGAATCACTCCAAGCCGCCCGCACATCACACCCGCCTCCGCAGACCACCGCGGAGGCGTTTTCGTTTAAAATCTACATTATTGTTGTGTTTTATTTATTTTAGGAAGCATTATAAGCAAAAAACTCGCACATACTAAAACCAATAAAAGTATTTGAGACGCATGCATAACATCATCTCCGGTGGCAGCTAAGCCAATGTTAATACCAAGTTTAAATGAGGCGAGCGTATACTGACCGTCGGTACCAACAGATTGGATTGTTACAGTATGATCTCCATTGGGAATATCTGAAGAGGGAGTACAAGACCAATTACCATCGTTATCGGTAATAGTAGAGCATGTAATAGGATCGGAATGGATTGTGACAGTTACGCTTGAATTTGGCGAAGCAATACCACTAAATGTTGGTCGATGGCCAGTGTAATAATATTGGCTATATTTCTCATTAAAGTTAATTGTACCCATTTTAAGTAAAGAAAGCGTAGCGCTGGTTGCGGTAACTGAGGTAGATGTCGATGTGGTAGTAGTTGGCGAGCTGGTGGCGGTAGAAGTTGCTAGTGTTGGAGATGGAGTTGGAGAGGGATCAGTATTATATGTCATACAGCCATAACACGTAGCAGATTGTGTATAGTTAGTGACTACAACATCCGCAGTTCCCACAGCGTGTGCTGGAGCAGTGGCTGTGAGTTTTTCAGAAGAAACGAAAGCAATATTAGTAGCTGCTACTCCACCGATAGTTACGGCGGCAGTAGTTATGCCAGCAGTTGATGTTAATAAATCAACAAAATTTGTGCCATTAATCGTTATAGATTCACCACCTGTAATATTCTGGGGATTATTTCCTGTTACAGAAGTAATGGTGGGAGCTGCTGTTATACCAAGGTAATCAATAAGAACATCTGCAAACAGTTTATCTCCGGTTGTAGTCATATGAACTCCATCAATCCAAAGTCCCGCAGCATTGGCTGTTACATACGCGCCAGTAAACTTACTAACTTCAACATAACCATAACCATTTTGGCGCGCAAGATCTTGAAGCGATGGGAAATATGCACCAACGTCTCCGGCTGGTCCTGTTCGGGTTCCAATAGTCGGAGGAGTCAGAATAATCGGAACCGTTGGTTTTACCACTCTTATTCTGCCTATTATCGTTTCAATATTGGCTATATAATTGCTAACAGATACAGAGGATATATCATTCGTTCCCAAGGTAATAATTACCACACTCGGATTAAGCTGTGTTATCTCGCTTTGCCATAAACCAGCATTTGCCGCTGCCCAATGTGATCCTCTTGAACCGCTCATCCCCAATTTATCAACTTTAATTCCTCCGGAATTAGCAATATTGCAATCAACACCAAACAAAGTGACACCTGTCGTGCCAGCTGTGTTGAGCGTCATTAGGATAGAGTGCTGTGCAAGTGTTTGGCCGCCAATATTAATTGTTCCTAGGGCATTTGAAGTATTGACGGTAGAAACTGTTGTCGCACTGCCAGAATCAATTGAATAATTGAACGAGCCTCCACCCGATTGTTTTAAATAATAAATTGTATAATCAGTACCAGTACAAGTAACACCTTTCGCTGCTGGCGTAGCGACATCAGTCGAATTAGTATGCATAATATTAGGGCCTAAACCACGTGCAGCGGAAGAATCAGTCCATGTGCCCACAGATGTTTTTGTTGCATCGGCTAGAGCTATATTATAAGGATAAGAGTCTACGGGTACATAACCGGCCCCAGCAAAAGGGTAACTGGAAACTATTTTATTATAGAACTCAAGAGCAACGTGATTTCCTGCCGTCCACGAATCTCCGATATACGCTATTGTGCTGTTTGGATTAACTAAAAAACCACAGTTAATATTAGATGGATTGCAATTAGGATAAAGCGATTCACCTGGAATATAGGTAGCCGAATAAACTGAAGTTAGAGTAATGAAGAAAAAGGCTACAAAAAAGAAAAATAATAAGCAAAATTTAAAAAATCTATGAATTTTTATCCTTAATTTTTAATTTGTTTCTTACTAAAAGTATTGCAAAAAATGATGCAGACAGGGTTATTATCAGCCATAAATTGATTTGTGAAACATCATCTCCGGTAGCGGCTAAGCCAATATTAATACCCAGTTTAAATGAGGCGAGCGTATATTGACCGTCGGTACCAACAGATTGAATGGTTACAGTATGATCTCCATTGGGAATGTCTGAGGTGGGAGTACAAGACCAATTACCAGCGTTATCGGTAATAGTAGAGCATGTAATTGGATCGGAATGGATTGTGACAGTTACGCTTGAATTTGGCGAAGCAATACCACTAAATGTTGGCCGATGGCCAGTATAATAATACTGGCTATATTTCTCATTAAAGTTAATTGTACCCATTTTTAGTAAAGAAAGTACGGGGGTGGTTTGCGAGGTGACGGTAGATGTTGTCTGTACTACTGTTGAAGTTTCTTCTGTTGTGGTAGTTGGCGAAGCGGTAATGGTAGAAGTCGTTGCAGCAGGAGTTGGAATTGCTTCTGTGGTAGCCGAGGCACTTGCAGATGCATAACCAACACCTTGGGCATTTACACCGCGGACATAAACAGAATACGAGCTGTTAGGGTCAAGTATGTCCTGGGTCCAGTTGGAGGTTGCTGAGGTAATCGTTGTTAATAAGGTATTGTCAGCCGCATTATAAACTTTGTATCCCGTGGCTCCCGCAACATCATCCCAATCCCAAGAAATTGATGTTTGCGAGACGGTACTGCTGGTTAAGCCCGTGGGTTGGATTGGCGGTAAATAGGCTGTACCCAACCCTGGGCCTATTGACTCGGCAATGACACTATCCATTGTATAACCAGCGCCAATATTTAGCGTTCCCGTTGAACCAGCAAGAGCGGCTACGATGATTGACCCGGTCCTTCTATTGACTACACCGCCATTAATCACGTTTAGTGTACCCGTGCCAGAGTAACCAACTCGAGGAGTGCCAGCAGTGAAATTTAATTGCGAGCCAGTTCCGGTCACGGTAACTGATCCATTACTTCCTGCTAGTCCGCCGATTTGCCAAGGCCCAGCGGCAGTATTAACTACAGCACCATTTGAAATCGTTAATGTGGCAGTACCCGACAGGCCACGACCAATATACCCCAACCCACCAGCAATATCAGAATTCCAAACGGTGTTTGCGCCGCCTACCTCAATATTTGCGGTTGTCCCAACATCATAAGCCGCGGAAATATTACCCGTGCTAACTGTAGCACCGTTTAAAATATTAAGGTTACCGACACTCCCGGTAAAATTACCCATGCGGACACGCGTATCGCCACTAATGGTCTGTGTGAGCGAAGATCCAGAACCAGTTACGGTAATTGTTCCATTTCCTGTTGAGGCATTACCAATCACGATCCCGCTGCCGCCTGGGGGGGCAGTAACTGTTCCGCCATTTGATACATAAAAGGTACCACCGTCCGCTACTAATTGTGTGGCGATAATCACAGAAACGCCACTGACCGTGACTGTCCCCGTATAACCGGGATTAGTTTTAAAATATTTAACTGATAAAGCAGA
Source organism: uncultured Candidatus Berkelbacteria bacterium (assembly GCA_903954185.1). Classification (GTDB taxonomy): domain Bacteria; phylum Patescibacteriota; class UBA1384; order CAJBMM01; family CAJBMM01; genus CAJBMM01. The sequence goes on from CAJBMM010000037.1 coordinate 4,132, forward strand.
ATCAACTGTGGCGCTATTTAAACAATTGCTCACAAAAGTTACGGTATCAGTTGGTCCTGGTATATTAAGGTTAGCGCTATCGGCACATGCGCCAGCAGAAGTTTTCCAATTGGCTGGATTGCTAGTATTGGAATTGGTAGTACCGCCAACCCAGTAATAAGTTGCGGCGGCGCGAGCAGGAAGAGGAGTCGCAAAGAAATACACTGCAAATATAAAAGGCGCAGCTAAGAATGTTATAAAACTATAAAACCTTTTATTGGCTATAATATGAAGACTATTCATCATATATAGTTTATTCTATAACTAGCAAGTTAGTCAATTGCATAGTGCTAATTTGGAATCGCTTTAACAACAATTCTTTTTAAAAGCGTTTCGTCGGAACATGTATAGATAATCAGTGCTCCATCATTAGTTGGGTTTAGAATTGAAATATCATCTTTGCTCACCTCAAAAATTGAGTCTACTGTGTAAAGATATTTCACCCCATCCCAATAGATAGCCAGAGCATCTCCATTTTTTAACTTATCCAAATTATACAAGGTGGTACGATTGGGAGGTAAATATTTAAATCGATGACCTGCAATAACTACACTTGTAGTACCAACTTGACCAGCCTGAAGCCAAACCCCCTCTTGATTATCTAATACTCCTACTTCATCACCCTCAACAATTTGAGAGTCTACATCTATTAAATGAATAACAAGCCTGCGACCGTCTGGAATCTTTTCACTTTCTAATATTTTAGTTTGATCAACGTTCCTCTTCACTGTAAAATGCTCAACGTTGTAGAATACTCTTGGCAATATCGGTAATAAAATAAATAATAATGAAATTAAAATAATAATAACCAAAATGATTTCTATAATACGATTTTTAGTTAGTTTTAATTTTTTCATACTTAGTCCTAAACAATAATATGGTTATCGCTATTAATAATAAACTTAATATCTGTGATATATGCATAACATCATCTCCGGTGGCAGCCAAGCCAATGTTAATACCAAGTTTAAATGAGGCGAGCGCATATTGACCGTCGGTACCAACAGATTGGATTGTTACAGTATGATCTCCATTGGGAATGTCTGTAGTTGGAGTGCAAGACCAGTTGCCGTTACCATCTGCGGTAGTGGTACAAGTAATTGGGTCAGATTGAATAGTAACAGTAACTTTAGCATTAGGTGGAGCAATGCCAGTAAATTTTGGTCGGTGGCCTGTGTAGTAGTAGCGGTTGTATTTAGAGTTAAAATTTATTGTACCCAACTTTACAAGCGTAAGAGCGGCAAGACTGTTAGATGAAGTGCTTTGAACAACGTCACTTGTTGTTTGAGTAGCATCACTAGAAGATGAGGCAGAAACAACCTCTAAATTTATTGTTTTGCTATAAGTATCTGAAATTTGACCAATCGCATCCTTGTACTTTACATAAACTGTTTTGGCACCATTGCCATCACCAAGAGTCCAACTTTTAGTAGTAACGAAGTCTTCCCACTCTACACCACTAAATGACGCGTCGTTACTAATTTGCATTTGACTCACTTCGCCAAAATTAGAAATAGAGCTTAATGTTAAAGTAACTACCCTTGTTGGTGTGGAATTTGCACCATCTGCTATATCAATACCCCCACTCGCAAATGCTGCATAACTTACCGGGTCGGCCGCGACAGCAGAAAATTCAGATGTTGAGCCAAGGGTATTCGTAGCTGTTGCGGTAATTTTATCTATGGCTGTTGGGGTAGCGCCAGTTATCGGTACTGCCAACGCAATATCATTTCCAATTTCTGTAGTTGTTACCGAACCAATAAATGTCTCTCCTGGTCCGCGGCCAGAAGAATGAATTGTAGTATTATTAAAGAATTCCAGTGTATATGGGGCTTCGTCCGCTTTAAAATCTAAATTAGCTTTAACTAATAATTTACCGTCGCTAGATAACCCCATTTTAGTAATTACGGGATAATTCATTCGATCATTATAACTTGTATCTATATCACCTGCATCATTGGGGGTCGCTGTGCCGTATACTAAATCAATTGGTGTTCCTGTAACGTTATGTATGCTATTTTGACTAAAACGATTCCATTTGGAATTTCCATTTTGCAAGGCAATAGCAGCATCTGATAGGTGCGCAAAAGTATTGCGAGCAATTGTCCAACCAGTAGCTACCCCATTGTCGGTAACTCCTGGCTCTACAAAACTGCTCTGCAAATCATCATTAAAAGCATTTGTGCCAAAATAGTTTCCTTGGATAATTCCATCAGATCCGGATATTCTTACTAAAGTCCGCTTGTTAATATTGATACAAGCAAAAATATTACTTTCCTCAGTGTCAGAAACTCCATCGAGATTGGTTCCAATTCTTGTTCTATCGCCATTTGCCTGCAGAAAATAACGGTACATCCCACCCGTTCCACATGTTCTGCTGGTTTTATCTACGCCAAAGTAGTTTCCAGAAACAATATTGTCTGAATCTGCCGCCGCAACAAATTGAAAAGCACCACCGCTTTGATTTGTTCCCCACATTTGAATTAAATTACGTTCGCCGTTGTCGTTTACGCCATCGCCGTTTGTGCCAAATATATTTGCTGTAGACCCAGTTTGCACGGTCGTAGTTCCAAATGCACTAGACGTACTTCCGCTAATGTTGGTTGCAATAAAATTGCCTTCTATCCAATTATTACTAGATGCAGTAAATTGCATCCCCCCGGAAGTAGATGACCCCATATTTAAACCAGCAAGATGATTATTGCCAACATTAATAGTAAATAATGGACCGCCGGTTATAGAAACACGTATTTTCAAAACCGTATTAAGTGTTTCTCCAAATGCCGCTGTATTTCTTGAAGCGCCAGCTTGCGAATAACCATTAATAAATACACCTGCTGTATCGCTTAAGATGTAATTTGCGTTTGTTGAAAGCAAAAAATATCCTTGAACATCGCCTGCAGGGGGAATATAGCCGCCGTCAGATTCGGGAATATTAAAATTAATAGTATCGGCACCAACATTAGCATTTGCTGCTGCTACCGCCTCTCGCAAAGAACAATCGGCATTACAACTTCCATCGTTTGTATCTGCAGTTTTTGTAACAGTAAAGGTTGTGGAGCTAGCTTTAGTGAAATTTTGCACAAATAAAGAAGGCACTATAACAGCTAGAATAACTATTAATATTGAGAACTCTATATATTTATTGACTGCAAAATACCTCATTTAGTTAACCCGCTTTACCGCATCACCTTTGTTAATTAAGACAAAACCACCTAATAAAAGTGAGATTAATACTATGAACAATATTGTATTAATTTTTTCAACATCATCTCCGGTGGCAGCTAAGCCAATGTTAATACCAAGTTTAAATGACGCGAGCGTATACTGACCGTCGGTACCAACAGATTGGATTGTTACAGTATGATCTCCATTGGGAATATCTGTGGTTGGAGTGCAAGACCAGTTGCCGTTACCATCTGCGGTAGTGGTACAAGTAATTGGGTCAGATTGTATAGTAACAGTAACTTTAGCATTAGGTGCAGCAATGCCAGTAAATTTTGGTCGGTGACCTGTGTAGTAGTAATGACCGTATTTAGAGTTGAAGTTAATAGTTCCTAATTTAAGTAAGGTTAATGTTGTCGTTTCACCATTCGAGTTAGTAATGGCACTAATGTTTCCTGCCAAATCTTTAAACTGTACATATACTACTCTACTAGAGTTAGAGAATGTCCATGTTTTTGAAGTTGAATAGTTTTCCCAAGATGCCTGGTTTAGAGCATCAATTGTTTCACCTAATCTCATGTAGCCCACTCCACTTGAAACACCACTACTAGTAGGGTCTGAAGCAGAGATATTTAAGGTGGCTGTGTTTAAAGATAGATTACCAGTGGAATCTAGTTTAATTGTACCGTTGGGAGCAGTGGTATCAATATTTAAGGTACTGGTACTACTAGTAGTAGTGTTTCCTGCTACATCATATGCCACAACATACCAAGAATGAGCTCCTTCAGAGATCCCAGCGGCTGGCGTGTAGGTGGTGGCAGTAGCAGATATATTATCTGCTAACAATGAATCGTCTAGATATAATTGGTATTTAGCTAAACCAGATGCTGCATCGCTAGAGGCATCCCAGCTAAATGTGGGCATTGTCACATTAGTGGTGGCATTAGGTGAAGGTGATAAGGAAGAAAAAGATGAAGGAATGGCTGTATCTACAGTTACTGTCTTATTAATTGTCGTGCTATTTCCTGCAACATCATACGCAATAACCTCTATTGTGTGATCGCCTACGGCTAAACCAGAAATGGCATATGGCGAAACAGCAACAAGAGCAGCACTGCCATCTACAGAAACTGTGTAGTAGCTTATTCCGCTTAAATTATCAGATGTTGCAAAAGTAATCGAGGTGTCTTGATGATTAAAATACGAGCCGTCATTTAGTCCAATAATAAAATCTAATGGACTAACTGAATCTGGTAACCAATTAGAATTATTATTCGAATTATTACTTGCCGGCCCGTAATAGATAGTAGATGAATTTACATTATTAGAATCTTTAACATCTACGTATTTAATGTCACGAGTACCTTGTGGATTAATTGAAAACTGAGTATCGGTAACAGATGATCGTAAAGATAATAAATTATTCGCCGCACCCTTAAGAGTTAGAGCCCCCTGGATAGTGGTAGTGGTTGAAGCTGGAAATGTTAATGTAGCTGCCGAAGTAACTGTTTTACTTAAATTATTAAAGGTAAAAGCACCGGCAATAGTTTGATTCGTACCAGTAAGTAGCATTGTGCCATTATTGTGATTAAATGTTCCGCCAGTATATGAAAGATTTCCAGAGACCTGCGTATTCCCCGAAGAAGCGGTGATTGAACCAGTGCTGCTAATCCCGAAATTTAAAAGCCGTGTTGCGCCAGCATTTGGCAGGATGATTGAACCTGAAGAAACTGCCAAATAAATATTATCAAAAGTTGTATAACTGGAAAAATCTAAATTTGCACCCTGTACATAAAATTCTTTTGTATTACCATAATAACCAGTAAACCCCTCAAACCCTGCGCCTGCATAATAATAAATCCGATTATATTGGTTAAAAGTACCTGTACCTTGAATTTTACCAGATAATCCTATTCTGCCATAAGGAACACCAGCAGTCGAAGTGCCAACCGGCAAAGTACAAGTGCTTCCAATTGTTTTAAGAACGCTGCCCGACGTCCATCTTAATCTGACTTGATTAAATACGATATTGTTACAATTAATTGTTGATCCTACAGATCCATCAATATAAAAAATTCCATTATTCGCATCAAAAGTACCACCATTTACCTGAAATCCTAAGGCAAAGTAGCTTGAGGCAGATGAAGCGATAAAGTTCGCCCCCACATTCATGGTAAAATTACCATTAATATCTAACAGCTCATCGGTAGCATTAAAAGTACCAGCCGATTGGGTAAAAGTGCCAGTTGTTTGAAAAGATGCATTAAGTGTTAGCGTTCCGCCGTACCCTGCATTAATAGAGAGAGAGGCAACATTATACAAGCCTGCGTTTCTTAAATCAATCCAATTTTGATCGAGCACTGAATCTGCGCTAGACGTGCCATCAAAAACAACGGTGTCGCCACTTACCGGACAAGCACTTGCCGACCAATTTGCGCATGTACTCCATAAGCTATCACCGCCTAAACCAGTCCAAGTTCTTGTAGCCGCTGCGTTAACAATCGGCACTCTAGAAAGCAACGCAAAGCTTAGAGCATAAAGTAAAAGTATTAATTTAACTTGAAAATTCTTCATTTAGCTTTTCCAAATATAATATTTTTAAGCAAGCTGTGATTTGTAAGTAAAACTAAAGTTAACCCAGTAAATGTTAGCAAAAGGGCAAAAACCAATTCAACGCGTTTTACATCATCTCCGGTGGCAGCTAAGCCAATGTTAATACCAAGTTTAAATGAGGCTAAAGTATACTGACCGTCGGTGCCAACAGATTGGATTGTTACAGTATGATCTCCATTGGGAATATCTGTGGTTGGAGTGCAAGACCAGTTGCCGTTACCATCTGCGGTAGTGGTACAAGTAATTGGGTCAGATTGTATAGTAACTACTACTTTAGAGTTAGCAGAGGCGATACCTGTAAATGTAGGGCGGTGTCCTGTGTAATAATAATGGCCGTATTTTTCATTAAAGTTAATAGTTCCTAATTTAAGTAAGGTTAATGTTGTCGTTTCACCGTTTGAGCTGGTAATGGCACTAATGTTTCCTGCTAAGTCTTTAAATTGAATGTAAACAATACGGCTAGAATTGGCAAATGTCCATGTTTTTGAAGTTGAATAGTTTTCCCAAGATGCTTGATTTATGGCTTCTATCGATTCACCTAATCTCATGTAGCCCACTCCACTTGAAACACCACTACTAGCAGGGTCTGAGGCAGAGATATTAAGTGTTGCGGTATTGAGAGAAAGTGTACCAGTTGAATCTAGTTTAATTGTACCGTTAGGGGCTGTGGTATCAATATTTAAGGTACTGGTACTACTAGTAGTAGTGTTTCCTGCTACATCAGTTGCCACAACATACCAAGAGTGTGTGCCCTCAGATAATGCTGTGGAAGGTGTATAGGTAGTAGCAGAAGATATAATATTGTCTGCAAGTAATGTACCGTCCATATATATCTGGTACTTAGATAAACCAGATGTTGCATCGCTAGAGGCATCCCAGCTAAATGTTGGAGCGGTAATGTTCGTAAATGTATTAGATGAGGGTGATGAAGTGGAGAATGAAGAAGGCGCAGTGTTGTCCACAGTATAGTTAAAAGAGCTTGTGATGCCAGTATTAGTAAAGTTGGTTGGCAAAGAATCGAATGTAGTAGTTATGTCTGTTGTGATTTTATATGCAGCTGCCTGCACAGAAGCGCTCTTTAATCCAGGCAAGGAATCTGCTGGAACAGTGTAGGTTCCTGTCCAGGTAGTATTAGTACCGTCGGTAGAAGCATAGGTTAAAATAACTTTATCGCCATTTGGCATAACTGCTTGTACAATATTATTATCGGTGGTCGCCGGGTCATTTTTTAACATAGAAGAAGTGGCTGTTATTTCTATAGTGCTTCCTGCACGAGTATAAGTTGGAGAAGAGGAAGTGAGCGTCCAATCCTTCATTGAAGTGATAGACGCTACTCCACCACGATACGAACTAAAATATAAATGCTTATTTGCACCAATTGCGACATTCTGCCCTGAGGAAAAAGATGAATTTTGCCATTTTTTTGAACCATCGGTAGCATCGATTCCAAAGCCGGGAGAATAATAAATCATATTGTTTCCGGCATAAAGCATATTGTCGGTGCCAGCATTGTTAGAATAAGTATCGGTAGATGTCATCTGAACACTGCCGTCTGTAGTTGAATATGCCCGAAGTTTAAAATCGCCAATAGCGGGATAGTTAGCTATTAAGTAATAAAGAGAGTCATTTCTAGATAAATTCCCACTGGTATAATTTTTAAGATTATCGCTAGTGGCAAATTTAAGGGTTCCGTCTGAGTTCATACCGTAAAACCCAAGCGCACCGCCTAATGCTGGAGAGTAAGCACTACCATCCGCTGCAACAGATGGAGCTCTAAGTGTTCCCTGAGTTGCAGCGCCAATCATAGCGCGCAAACGTCCATCAGGATACGAGCTACTAAATTTGCGGCTGTCATGAACTGAATAAATAATTCCAGTATTTGGATCTATACTATCGCCACCAGAACGATTATTAATATTAACGCTTGTATATTTTAGCGATCCATCAGAATTGTAAATACAGCTATTGTTTCTGCCTGTAGCATAAACAGAACCGTCAACTCCGATGTTTACCGCTCCTTTCGAGCTAGTTGTGAGATTAGTACAAAGATTCGACCACAATTGCGTTCCAGTATTCTTATCCAAAGCTGTTACATAGTGTGTCCCAGTCATAAAATAGATCGAACCATTTTGAGAAAGCGCCGCAAACGATGGCGCAGACGTTGCAACACTCCAGCGCAACACGCCACTTGAGGTGTAAGACATATACGCCGAATCAGTTCCGAAATATAGATTACCGTCACCATCGACAAGTATGCCGCTATAACTAACGTTTGCCCCCGATGCAGTTGGCACACTCCATTCTAAGGTCGAATATTCTGGCCCTAATAGCGCAGTATTGCCCGAAGATCGCATATCAATTTGGTATTTTGGATTAGGGGCACTCGTATCAAGCCCGTCGTCTGTTGTTGTGATGGAAAAAGTTGCAGATGTTGTTGGGCCGTCAATGTTAACGTCTACCGATGTTTTTGTTTCAACCGATCCTGTATATGTTGAGGCGGAAGTAGAGTTGTTGGTGATGTTGTCTAGTACAATGTATTTTGCTCCAGCAGCTGAAGCGGTTCCTGTTGCATCGCGAGTAATTGTAATTACCTGTCCTGCTATGGAAACCGATCTACCACCATCAATTCCACTCCAAGAGTCAAAAGTAACTCCAGACACCCCAAAACCATCTGGAAAAGTAATAATAATCTTAGCATTGTTTGGTGTAGAAGAAACTGTAGTAAAATTAATTGTATATTTACCCGTTGTGGAAATGTCGGAATTCCAAGGAACAATTGTTACAGAAGTTAAAGATGCTGCGTTAACTGGAGTAAGTTGAATAAATAATGAAGTGCACAGCAAAGTAAGAGCAAAAAGTATATTAAAACAAATTGGCTGACCTATTTTTCTGAAAATAATATAACTATTCATCATATTTATTCTATCTACTAATCATGAAGTAATCAATAAAACACCGGTAATCTAACCTTTATTTACTATAAAGAGATAGGATGTTATTTCATAAACAAAATACTTGTAAATAAATTACAACTTAACACACCAAGTCCAACGGCCAAATTTAGATCCACGCAATTTACACTAACGAATTATATTAAGCACGCTTTTAGTAGAACTGGACTCAAACCAATCGTCCCCGCTAAGACTACAATCTACACGATGAACGCCCAAGGTAATGCCCTTCGGTGGAGTGTAACGGATAGTCGCCCAACCGTCAGCATCTGTCCAGGCGCCTCCTATGTAATTGCCGTCTACCGAGAATGTTAAGTAGGCATAATCGAAAGGAGGATTACCGCTCATTAAATATCTCGCTAATGCCCTAATTTCGACTTCCTCTCCAGCCGCAGCGGATCTGTTGCCAGAAAATAGATATGTTTTCATTTTACTAACAGTGAAGGTGGCTGTATTCTGGGATGACTTAAACTGGCTATCTCCAAGCCATTTTACCGTAATGTTACTTTGCTGGTTGGGATAAAACTCTAAACCTTGGGTGGAAAGCTGAGCTTTCCCTTCGCCGTCAGTGACAGATGAGCCGACAAGTTTATCACCTAACCAAAAATTTAATATCTTCCCCGAGATTGGCTGGCTATTTGAAGATTTGTAAAGATACCCCTTAAGAATTGTCGTGTTACCGTATTGAATATCGCGATTCGGTACATATATTTTGCTATTTTCGGAAGTACTTGTATATACCTCATCGGACTCAATACTTTCTTGGCCATTTCTCACAGCAGTAACAACATAAAAATAATTTGTTTTTGCGGTTAAACCAGTGTGAGTGTATGGAGTTGGTATATTTTCAATCTTCTGACCAGTCTTTTTATCAACTCCCTTGTTTTCACTCCAATATAAATTATAGGAGGTTGCGCCGTTAACAGGGTTCCACTTTAAACTCACACTATTTTCGCTAGCGGTTATTGAAACATTTTGTGGAGCATTTGGTGCAGTGTTTTGTGGTGGTTTGATGTAAAAACGACTGGAGTATGAGTCATGCAGATTCATGGGCCATTCGTTATTAACTGAAGGTCCGTTCGTTTTTATTACGTTAATAAGCATTTTATGCACAACAGAATTATACGTAATAAACACAATCTCATTTTTGCCATCAGCGTCTATGTCACCTGCGGCACTACCGGTACTGTAAAATTCGCCACTCGATATTTTGGGGTACCCATTAATAGCATGGCCAGTACCATCATAAATATTATAACTCGATGTCCATGCTGAGCCCTCTGCATAACCCCAATACCCAGTTGTGAAAATATTTTGACGGCCATCATTTTTCGCACCAATTATCGCCATGTCTTCACGATCATTTACAGAGAGAAATGGCCTGCATTCGTTCATGTAACCGTATGTATCATAAATTAGCACTCCACTTGGGGTATAAAACATTGGGCACTGCTCGGATGCAAACGCTAGCTCTGGTTTACCGTCATTATTAATATCGCCCACAGCTATGCTTTCCGTATTATAGAAATTATTGATATCATGTAGAGCAGGTTGCCAGTTATATAGTTCTTGGCCATTGTTTGCCAATACGATTATCCTTCCAACAGCATTCGAGGTGTATGGCCACTGCCTCAATGTCCTAATAATAATCTCTTTATTGCCATCGTTATCAATATCTGCCACAACCAAAGCAGATGCACTTATTTGCATTCTTAATGGCCAGCCTGGTAATTGTCGGCCTTCCATGTCTACAACTGACACCATAGCATTTAGCTGGTTTTCGGTGTTAATGCGTTGGCTTAGCAAGATTATTTCGTTTTTCCCGTCGCCATTAATATCTCCAACTGATGGATAAAGCCCATTAGTTAACCCACCATAATTTAATCCCGGGATTTTTCTGGAAACAATTTTTTCCCCAGTATAACTCCATATAGCCGCATCTATGAATGGATTAGTATTATCGTTGTAGTTCATCATGCTAAAAGTAACAATGTCTAGTACGCCATCAGCATTCATATCTGCCAACAAAACGGTGCGAGTGTTAACATACTTCGGCCAGCCCGATAACAAAATGCCATCCGAGTTATAGACATATAGACTATTGCCATTTCCGGCCACAATTTCTATTTTACTATCACCATTAATATCACCCGCAAGAAACGGTTCAATAGAAAAGTTAGTGGGACCGACTCTAACAGGCCATCCAGGCAACTCATTTCCATCTCCAGAAAAAGCGTGAATTAAGCCGTTACGATAAACTAAGACATCTGATTTCCCATCTGAATTAATATCTGCAACCAGCGGCGATTTAACATCAAATTCATAATCCCCGTCACTCATACTTAAAGAAATAGGCCAACCATTTTCCATATCAGCATCTATGTAAACCTGAATTGATGATTCTCTTTTAATATTAGCGTTTACAGTGAGCTTTAAGAGATATGGGCCAGACTTAATACCGGGAATAAGTGACGGCGTCCATTTACCCAAAACCCCCATATTTACAGTTCTCACTCCATCAGCATCCAGTGTAATGCCCGTAGATTGCCAACCTTCTTTGCAGTCACGGGTGCGGCCAACGCGATTATAAAAACCATCCATTAAATTTACCTTGCACCAAGAGAGATAATAATTTTTAAACCCCTCACCCGACGCAACGCCCTTGATTTCAATTTCATTATTCACCATATGAATAATCTCTGCGTCTTTGCCGTTTCCAAATGGTAGCGGGCTTGTTATGATTGCATGATTGACCCGCACTAGGGCATTATCTATGTTTGTTCCCGTATCAGAAAGAACAATTAGCCTCAAATAAATATCAACGCCATCGTTAATGCGAGCTATATTCCACTTTGCAAGCTCACCATTGGTTACAGGGGTGCTAGATTCAGCTATTAATTCCCATCCAGAGGGATTAGAAGAATAAGTGTAATATAATTGATAATTAGTAAACCCTTTTCCATACGCAGAACCAATAATACTAGTGTTATTTTCAGAAATCAGCCCATTTGTCGAGATACTTGAAGTAGGTGGTGGATTAGCAGCAGATACCGCTTTGTATGCGTCCACGCGCCCAAATCCTTGGGTATTAAGATCATACTCGCTGTTTGTACCCGGAATTTTTAGCTTTTGCGCTGTCATGCGTAAATCTGATTTTATATTATCTGGCGTCCAATTTGGATGGGCTTGTTTTACCAATGCTGCCACACCGCTTACAATTGGGGTAGCCATACTTGTACCAGCCGAAAGAATATGATTATCATCTACACATTTGACGTAACGTCCTTGCTCTACCTTACTAGCAATTCTCGAGGCACATATTAGCGCTCCCGGAGCTACAACATCGGGCTTATTTAATAATTGAATGGTTTCACCCCATCTTACCGGACCTCTTGAACTAAAGCTAGCAATTTGATCTTTTCTCGGGTCACTTTCTCCCCAATACGATCCTGAATAGTCTTTCTTAAATGTAGCCCCAACTGTAATTGCTTTTCGCGCTGATCCAGGCGATCCAACAGAATTATCCGATGGGCCAGAATTACCAGCGGCCACTACTGCCACAATGCCATTTCCAACCACATTATCAATTGCCTGACTAAGCGGATCGTCTGGGTCACCATTGCCACCAAGACTAAGACTAATAATATCAAGCTTGTCACTATAGTTCCCGTCATTATTAGGGTCTAATGATGCTTCTATCCCAGATATTACCCCTGACCAATACCCCGACCCACTATCGTCTAAAACTTTATAAGCAAAAAGAATCGCGTCCGGAGCAACTCCTTTTACATTACCATTAGAGGCAACAGTTCCGGCAACATGCGTACCATGTCCACTTCCGTCCATCGGATTATTATCACCATTGACAAAATCGTATCCTCCCGCCACCTTTGCGCATGCACGATTTATGAATTGATCAGTTGTGCAACCGCCAAAATCACCATGGGTATAATCTATCCCCGTATCGATAATCCCAACTTTTACCCCCACGCCCGTAACTGTATTATTATTTTGGTCTTTAACCTCACGCCACACCCTATCGGCACCAATCAGTGGCACAGAATCCATTAAAGTCGCCGCAACTTCACGATTTGGATAAACTTTCTCTACCTGGGGTAATCTAGAAATTTGACTTGCCTGCGTATGCGTTAACTGTTTTATTAAAATCGCATTAACAGCGTTGCCCCAGCTTACAGCAACCGTAGGTAATGATTGATCTTTATTATTTTTATCTTGACTGATTTTAATACCAATAGTGTCCGTTTTTGCATAAAAACTATCCCTTTCGGCCTGAATGACGGATTTTTGTTTGATTATATTTGTACTCATTTGTGCTGAAGATAACACAGTGGTTGATACCGCGGCTGTCGAGGCTTTTGACAAAGGATCTGCTTTAAATTCCACAATGTAACCATCAAATTTATCCGAAAGCATGGAACCTTGTACAGCGTTTGCAGCACCCTCTGAGGCACTGCTGCCAAAAACCATTCTCCACACAATAACTGCCACAACTGCAATTATTAGTACAAAAATAGCCGCAAATATAATATTTTTACGGCCGAATCGATAGCTTATCCACAACCAAATTTTTTCCATTCTAACTCCTATTGTTTATTATAGCTTAACACACCAAGTCCAGCGGCTGCGAATTTGCTTGGTGGGTTCGCAATTGCCCGCATCGTCTGGTTTATTTTCTAATAATGCGGTAATTTTGGCAGAAGTTCCATTATTGGAAAAAGTATAATAGTAATCTGGCCACTCCGGATCTTCGAGCACGTAATCTAATTCACCCGCATCGAACATCTGCTTCATAATGCCAGAATTAGGATCTAATTTTTCGTCACCGCTGGTTTTATATTTACTAAAACCAGAGCTTCCATTGTTTGCTGCCTTAAAGGATGCCATAAAATGGGTCAAATCTGACTTTCGAATATTATCATTATCTTCGCTGTGAGTTGGATTTGTTTGCGAAACGTCACCCAGCGGATTTAAGTATCCGTCTATATTAAATATGGAGGCAGATTTGGTTTTAATTAACTTATCAATTTCATCAAACTCATCTTTGGAGAGCGTAACAACAGGCACTGTGGTAATGCCAGTATTATGATTTGTTTCGGAATGTGAAGCGATAGTAACACTTGGGAAAACTTTCAGTAATGCATTTACTACACGCTCTTGGTCCGAGGTAGTTAAATCTGCATTGCCAGTTAATGCGCGAATAGAATCGACTACCCCATAATAAATATTATTCGAATTGGCATATACAAACAAACGGCTTGGCACAGCTACTGTTTTTATATCACTTTTCATTTGCTTATCGCTTTCTAAAGTATCACCTGTTAAATTAAGCAAATCTTTCACGCCATTAAAATTGCTAGATAAGATAAGCCGATTATCTTTAATAGCATACGATGGAGAAAAAATTGAGTTAAAGTCGTAAACCGATCCGAATAAATTTCCCACAGAAAATGTAGTAACCGTGGTTTCGCCAACCATGTAATAATTTACACCCATCTCTAGCCCTGCGTCATTTAATAATGTTTCTAATTTTGTTTTAACAGAATCTAACGATGAAGATAATGCCACGGCATCATTCACCTCGGCTTGTAAAACCAATCCAGAATTAGATTTGGGTAAATATGCGAATGAATACTTACCGCTAAATAAATTAGCAATGTCTAAAAGCTTTACGCCGTAATTTTGATCAAATATTTCATTAAATGATTGCGTTTCATTATATTTTAAGTTGGCTAACTGCTCTACTTTTGCTCCAAAGTTGCCTTCTTCTCCGTAGAAACCAGTAGATGCCGGTAATGTTTTGGGATAAATTAAATCACTATCTTTATCCGATAACACTTTGCCAGTTAGTGCATCGGTTTTAGCCGAATCGTAATACAGCTCGCCCCTAAGTATAAGCCCCGAACTCTCTGCCGAAACCTGCCCGCTCCAAGATTTATACCCATTTAAAGCATCGAGATAACTAGATAGGCTATCTGCACTCGAAACATACTTTTGCCTTAGCCCTGCAACAGTTGATTCAACATTCACATAAACATTTGCAAGAGATGGTTTTTCTTGTGCAACACGAATATATGACGGGTTAGAAGATAGAGCTTTTTGATTTTGTAAACTTTGATCGATATACGTTTTTATTTGCTGCACAGATCCACCGATAATTACAAACCTATCAAGCACAGTAACTGCAGGAGCAACTGTTTCAGGATTTGTGGTAACACTTGTGTTACATGCATTCGTTGGCGGAGTACAATTTGACGATTGGGCTAAAGCGATTTTTTTAGAATTATTATTTAAATTAAGTGCCTGCAATAAATTTTTATAAGTTGGAATGTTTACATTAGAAGATTTCATCCCATAAATATTGATGCCGCGATAATTTTCGGTAGTTGGAAATAAAGTATCACCAGAATTTGAAGATTGTATCTTAGTTAATAACTCTGCTCCTTTTGCCACATCTTTAACTTTAATAGCTGCTAATATTGAGGAATTTCCCTCTATGTTAGGAATAGCAATATAGGCTGTTTCGGCAAATGTATTAGCAATATCGTCCGCGAGAGAAATACCATATTCAGATTGAAGAGTTCTATTTAATTCAGATTTAAATTCATCACCCGAAGAGCTTAATCCGGGAATTCGCTTAATAACATCGTTAAAATTAGCCGATTGCCCGCTTTTACTACCGTAGTTTATAGTTATCAACACCTCAGTATCGGCGGGCAACATTTGCGCAAAATCTTGATGCAGTGGCCAAAGAGCATTAATTTTAGATGACATAGATGTTGGGGTAAAGCGATAAAATACCGAAGGGGCAAACCTGTAAGCTAATACATAACCGCCTGAACTAAAAACAACAATAGCTGCAATTGAAGCAAAAACAATTTTTATTAATTTCCCAATAGCCAGTTTGTTAGTAGTTGGTTTAGGACTAGGTATAGTTTGTGGTGGATTCGGCGGCTGTTGGGTTGGGGGCGCCAAAACTGGCCCTGGTGCAGCAGGTGCCAAAACTACTGGCTCAGATTCTTTAATTAAATTAGGCTCACTCGAATTTACACCAGGACTTGTTATGTGTGGCAAAACAGCGGGTGTTTCGAAAGTTTGTGGTGCCGGTGGCGAAGATGGCGTATTCGGCACTGGCGACTCTGCAGGAACAAAAGCAGTTGCGTCGGAAACAACTTGAGTAGATTTTAAGCTATCAAAGTCTTTGGGCACGGCACTTTGCGTTTGAGCGCTAGAAGAAATACTTGCCGATAACCCGTCAAATGCATCTCTATTAGTAGGTGATGAATCTTCTACCACCTCTTGCGAAATAACTTGAGCATCATCTGTCAAAATATCCTCACAATCTATACTCTAGATGTGCTACCACGACGGAAACCCGACCATATAAGTAAGAAGGCGGGCAAAACTAACCACCAAACATGATATTGCCAAACAAGATGCATTAAATTGGATTGAGTTACATAAACTAGCCTTTTTTCGTCTGGGATGAATGAAAGAATTGTAGAGATAACAAAAGTTACCCATAAAAAGCTATACAAAAATAGCTCAAAAAAACCTAAATTATCTGATTTTCTACCAGTTGGAATTACCGAAAGAAAACTAGCTAACAAAACAGTTAGGCCTAAAAAAATAAGGCTCGAAACCATTTGCGGAGATGCATTTGATTGAATCCAAATTTGTTTTAAAAATATTTTATTGCCGATAAAAAATTCGTGCACAGGAGAGCTGATAACAGATGTAACCGCTAATGCAATATAAGCAGCAGCAATATGCCCAGCCACCCTATCGCGATGCAATATGATGTTGTAGCCCATGCCAATAATATAGATAAGTATTATTACTGCATCCCAACTTGGAGATGAACCCATTTGCTTCCCCTCACTTTTTCTTACTCTAGTATGGAATATAAGTTGGAGAAGGTCAAGAGGAGGAGCGTTAGCGGCTATTTTTTAGTTTTTCATATAAATCGCGTTGCTCGCGAGAAATGTGGCGAGGTATTTTTACGTGCACCGACACAATAAGGTCGCCAACACCGCCCTTAAACTGCCTGCCTTTGCCACGCAACTGAAACTGCTGCCCATCTTGTGTTCCAGCGGGAATATTTAACTCAATATTCTTACCATCTATATTAAATTTTAATAAATCACCTAAAACTGCCTGGGGTATAGATATTTCTATTTGCACCTGTAACTGTGCCATAGCCTGACCAAAAAGCCCTTCAAAAATGTCACCTATACCGCCTCCATAGCCAAATCCGCCCGAAAAATCGTAATTCCCAAAGCCAAAATCTGATGCGCCTCTGCCCTGACCACCCCCAAATTGTGGCCCATCAGTAGTGCCGAACTGATCGTACATCGATTTTTTCTGCGGATCTGATAGTACTTGGTATGCTTCGTTTATTTCTTTAAATTTAGCTTCGGCATCGCTACCCCCACCTTTATCGGGATGATGCTTCATAGCCATACGCCTAAATGCCGCCTTTATTTGATCGGGCGTTGCATCTTTAGAAATTCCTAGCGTCTCGTAATAATTTTTATTGGCCAATAAACTCTCCTAAGCATGCATTTTAGCACAAATGTCAAATAATTTTAAGTATCATCGCGTGTCATTCCTGCGGAGGCAGGAATCTACATAATTTATTTGGTATAGACTTGACTCTTGGCTACGCCAGTCTTGTTCGGGGCGAACAGCCGAGGCTGGCAAGGGCGACAGTAACCGGCGTCATCTTTAAATACAATGGTTAAGCGCTATATACATTTAAAGTTTTTAATAAGCTATTTTATTCCGCAACCAATGTTTTTGTTTTAGCGTCCATCTTTACCGTAAGCGAGTTGGTATTTTCGCTTGTTTTGTAAGTAACTACCCAATAAAGATAATTATTCGGCGCGGTACGTAATAAATTTGCATCTATGGCTGTAACACTATTCGTTTTCATAAAATCGCTTCCACCGTTTTTATCGGCAAATTGAATTGCATCTACATAATTTGATTGCCAAAACTCGCTATTTATTGGCAAAAGTGCCCCCTGATAATCTGCTTTAGGCACAAGGGCACGAAGCGAATTTCCGCTGGCTTGAGATACAGATATTGTGTAGTGATTGCTGGCATCTGAAGCAGAATCGAATACGTAAATTTCGTTGACCGAATCTAAAATTAAGTATTGGTCGAATGTCATAAATAAACCACTAAATTGGGCATCACTTTTCCACAGTGGCCAAGCAGACAGCCTGGCTTGAGCATCGGCGAAGCGCTTTTTACTACTTGTTGCAACAGAAACTGCATCTGCAGTTAAAATTGAATTTGCAGGAACCGAGGAACTTGTTGAAGTAGTAGATGAAGCTGAAGTGGTGGTAGCAGAGGTGGATGAAGTGGGAGTTGCGGTATTAGGAGTATTTTTATTGGTCAGCAATAAGTAACCACCACCAAAGACAATCAATAATAAGACCACAACGCCAAATATGATTACAATTTTGCTATTCATACGCCCCTCCATCGATTGTTGCTAGTTGATAGTTTTAGTCGTCAGTTTTAGTTCTTATCAGCCCACCTGAACCCTGCTACCTACTAAATGCAACCTTCATTTATTTCTTATCCTCTTCTGGCTCCTCGACAGGTTTTTCTTCCGCTTTTGGCTCGTCTGCATCTTTTTCGTCTGATTTTGATTGATCTTCAGTCGATCCATCACCAGAGACTGGCTGCTCATATGCTGCTTGGCCAAGTTTAGACAAACTTTCGCTCAACTTATCAACAGCGGCCTTGATTTCCTCGACGTTAGTGCTAGACTCAACGCCTTTAACCGCCAACACGCCATCTTCTACATCACGCTTAAGCTCTGGCTTCGCTTTATCCCCAAGCTCTTTTAGCGTTTTTTCGGCTGTATATAACATATTATCGGCTATATTCTTTGCCTCTACAAGTTCACGCTTCTTTTTATCGTCTTCGGCATGAGCTTCTGCGTCTTGACGCATTTTTTCAACTTCAGCATCCGATAATCCCGAGGACGCAGTGATGGTAATTTTCTGTTCTTTACCAGTAGCTTTATCTTTAGCATTTACATGAACAATACCGTTTGCATCAATATCAAAGGTAACTTCTACCTGCGGAATTCCTCTTGGTGCAGGCGGAATACCATCTAATACAAATCTACCAAGTGTCTTATTATCTGTAGCCATATCGCGCTCACCCTGCAAAACATGTATCTCTACGGCTGGTTGGTTATCTGAAGCAGTCGAGAATATTTGCGATTTTGATGTAGGAATAGTGGTATTGCGCTCAATTAGCTTGGTCATTACACCACCTAAAGTTTCTAGCCCAAGTGATAATGGCGTAACATCTAATAACAAAACATCTTTTACATCGCCGCCCAATACACCACCTTGAATAGCAGCACCAAGCGCCACAGCTTCATCTGGATTAACACTTTTATTTGGTTCTTTACCAAAAAAGTCTTTAACCGCAGCTACTACTCTAGGCATGCGAATTTGACCGCCGACTAGAATAACTTCATTAATATCTGAAGGTGAAAGCTTAGCATCAGCCAATGCCTTTTTGCATGGTTCTAGTGTTCTTTGAATCAAATCTTCTACTAATTGCTCTAATCTTGCCCGCGTTAATTTTAGAACTAAATGTTTTGGACCAGATGCATCGGCGGTAATAAATGGCAGGTTGATTTCTGTTTCCTGAGTAGTTGATAACTCAATTTTTGCTTTCTCGGCTGCCTCTTTAACACGCTGCAACGCCATCACATCTTTAGACAAATCTATACCTTGATCTTTTTGGAACGTATCGAGTAATTCTTTCATCACTCGCTGATCAAAATCGTCTCCACCCAAATGTGTATCACCGGTAGTTGATATAACTTCAAAGCTAGATTCGCCATCGGTTGTAGCCAATTCTAATATAGTAATATCAAATGTACCACCGCCCAAATCGAATACAGCAACTTTTTCATTTTTTTTCTTTTCTAAACCATATGCCAATGCGGCAGCGGTTGGTTCGTTAATGATTCGCGCTACATTTAAGCCGGCAATTTTACCTGCATCTTTAGTTGCTTGACGCTGAGCGTCGTCAAAATAAGCGGGAACAGTAATAACAGCGTCTGTTACAGGCTCACCTAAATAACTTTCGGCATCTTGCTTAATTTTAGCTAAAATGTG
Source organism: uncultured Candidatus Berkelbacteria bacterium (assembly GCA_903954185.1). Classification (GTDB taxonomy): domain Bacteria; phylum Patescibacteriota; class UBA1384; order CAJBMM01; family CAJBMM01; genus CAJBMM01. The sequence goes on from CAJBMM010000037.1 coordinate 24,074, forward strand.
AGAAGAAATTTCTTGCGCAGTGTATTCTTTACCGCTCATCATTACATTAACACTGCCATTAGAGTTTTTAACAGCTTTATAAGGCACATGTTTTAAATCTTCTTGCACTTCTTTATCATCAAATTTGCGGCCAATAAAGCGCTTTACAGAAGAAACTGTATTTTCTGGATTAGTAACGGCTTGACGCTTGGCAATTTGCCCAACAAGCCTTTCACCATTCTTATTTATTGCTACAATTGATGGCACGAGTGTTCCACCTTCGGCTGTTGGGATAACTTTGGCAGTTCCTGCCTCCATTACCGCTCCAACAGAGTTGGTAGTTCCTAAGTCTATGCCGATAATTTTACCCATAATATCCTCCGATAATTATATATTTATTGTACTTCATTTTATTATATACTTAAACAAATGTAAAGTACTCTTTACATTTTGTCAATAATCACGCTGTATTTTAAAGAGGATGCATTCTACTAATGCCAAACTAAAGTTTGCGCTACCAGTTATTGGATTCAGACTTAAATATTTTCCAGTAACTTATCGTTTTCCCACGAACGCGTTTGGTTGCGCTCCATTTTAGCAACTATATATTTTTCAATATCAATATCAAATATCCCGCACAAATGCACTACGCGAATAACAACATCGCCTAATTCCTCGTAAAAACCATCTTCGCCCTCCATATTGTGATGACGATAAGCCTCTAGCGCCTCCGAAACCTCTGAGTGTACCAATGCCAGCATTTCACCAACATTAACATTACTTGGTTTTGTATGAAATTTTTTCTCTTTAGCTAGCTGCATTACTTTGCTTGTTAATTCTTTAATTGTTAAATCATTCATTCATACTCCCACTTCCTCTACTACAATTTGCGATACTTATTCTTATTTCTGATTTCGATTTCGATTCGAATTTCTGACTTCGAATTTCCGTAACTTTTCTCTCTTATACTACTTCTTTATCCCTGCCCCTTATTCGCTGCTTCCTGCGTGCTACCTTTACTCACTTTTACTTTAGATGGGCGGATAACTCGGTCGTTATACATATATCCATATTCAATTTCAGATACGATGCTGTCTTCTGGAAGATCCGAGACTTCGCTAACTAATGCTTCGTGTTTATTGGGATTGAATTCATCACCCTCGTTTACCATTATTTGAGTTACGCCAATAGATGAAAGCACTTGTTCAAACTGTTTTTCGATTGCTTTTACTCCCTCGACCCAGTTTTTTACTACGCTGTCCTCGGTTTCTGGAGTGTGAATTGCCGCCCGCTTAAAATTATCGAAAACAGGAAGCACGGCTAAAATAAAATCTAAATTGGCATATTTAATAAATGCAGCCTTCTCTTCGTCACTGCGCTTACGATAATTTACTAAATCTGCCTGCACTCTTTGCCACGCAGCTAAATACTCTTCGGCTTTTGTTTGCCATTCATTTTTTTCGTTGATATTATCTTTTTTCTTCGGCATCGTGCCTCCATTAATAAAGTATTTGCACTAATTTTGTTTATTTTATCAAATTTTGACCAATCTTGGTATAGGTTATTTTACCATTTAAGCACATGGTGATAAGTTAACAACATGGAATTACAATCTAGAATTTCCGCCATCTGCACAATATGCATTGGATTATTACTTGGATTTGTATTAGCTGAGTACCTGCCGTGGAATATTTTATGGTGGTATTTGCTAGTTGGGCTTTTTGCCTGCCTTGTTTTACTTTGGAAAAATACAATCGGTCGCATTTGCCTTGTTTGCCTTGTTAGCTTTATTATTGGAATTTTATATTGGCAGCATAGGTACAAAGTTTGGAATATAGATCCACCAGTTAAAGAACAAATGACAATTACAGGATGGGTTTCAGCGCCGGTGCAAGATAGAGAAAAAGATAGCCGCACAATTATTACAACTACAAGCATGGTAAAAGACGGTTTTACGCTAAAAATGAAAAGCTCTCGCTTAGTCGCCTATATTCCACACAATAGTGGCTTAAAGTACGGCGATGAAATTAAGTTTGATACGAAGCTAGAATTATTACCAAAATTTGCTGGTTTTGATGGCGAAAAATACTGGCGGACCAAAAATGTTCAATCTCAAATTCACCTAAAAAATTGGAATATCATCGGCCACAACAAGGGAAACCCAATAACCCGTCTAATTTACAAATTACGCAACCAAATTAATACTAAAGTACTTGCCACTCTCCCTGCAACCGAGGGTAATTTACTACTTGGTTTACTTTTTGGTAATCAAGGACAATTACCTAAAAACATCACCGATAACTTTCGCACTCTTGGAATTTCGCATTTAACAGCTGTTTCTGGCTACAATTTAACCATAATTTCACTTTGGCCCATTGCTTTAGCAGGATTTATACCTAAACGGTGGTCGGTATTTATGGCTGCTATGTTAGTGTTAATTTTCGTAATATTCACCGCCGCACCAAGTTCTATTGTAAGAGCGGCAATAATGGCTTGGGTAGTGCTTTTAGGAAAATTTATGGGGCGAAAGCCACACTCTATTGTTTTGATTTTGTGCACCGCTACTTTAATGTCTTCTTTAAACCCGTTTATTGTTAAAGACGATGCCGGATTTATACTTTCATTTTTGGCATTCTTTGGTTTAGTTGAAATCGGACCGCTAATTTATAATAAAGCAAAGGGAATAATACAAATAGTTATCGAAACTTTGGGTGCACAATTGGCCGCATTGCCATATTTACTAGGAGCATTTGGTCAGCTCACTCTTATTGGACCACTTTCTAATGCAATAATATTGCCGACAATTCCAGCGATAATGATTGGCGGATTGTTAATTGTCATACTTAGTATGATACCTGTAAATGGAATTGAAAGAATTTTATGGATTGCTTATTACCCCCTACACTCATTTTTATTTTTGATAGAAAAGGCCGCAAAAATTCCTTACGCTTCGATGCCGTGGCCAAAAGGTGGATTATTTCCGTGGTATTTAGGAGTTGTGGTATTGGGGTGGTGGATATATAAAAAGTCAAAATTCAAAGGTCAAAAGTCAAAAATGTAAATTAAAAGTATTTCGCTGTCATCCTCGACGCGAGTATGACGAGCAATTATTCGAGGATCTAAAAAAGGATTCACAGTTATATAGATTCCGGATCAAAAGTCCGGAATGACAATAAAAATATTCCAAAACTTTTGACTTTTGCCTTAACCCCTCAGGTACTTCCCCGCAATCTCTGGCAGCACAGTTTCTACTGTCATATCTGCCCCTAGCTCAAAACCACCAAACATAGCAATGCGTGGAGCAATCTCTATATGCCAATGATAAGTTGGCGCCAAATGATGATCGATACCGCGTGATGTATGAATGTACCAATTTAAAGCAGGCTTTCCCAGCTTCTTATCCATATTTTTTATCACAAATCGCAATAATTCGGCTACATCGTGAATAGATTCATCCGATGCCCGCATAAAGGAATTTGTATGTTTTAACGGCACTATCCACGTCTCAAATAAAAATCTTGGCGCAAAAGCTGCAAAAGCCACAGCGTAATTATTTTTTGCAATTACTCTAATATCTTCTTTAATCTCGAATTTGGCCATTTTGCAATAAACGCAACGATTATTTTCTTTATAATACTTTGCAGTATATTCGAATTCGTGCTTTAAACGGCCGGGAATAACGGGGCTTGCAAATAGTTGCGCGTGAGGATGGGCGATAGTGGCCCCAGAGCCCATACCATGATTATATATTGGCACAACCGACGCTACATCGGGGTTCTTTTCGGCTATTTTAGCACGAGATTGCAACGCTTTTAGCAAATCGTACATAGCTATTGTAGAAATACTATCTTGAGTATCCTTTGGATCTGTTAGTACAATGACTTCGTGCACACCAGAGCTCGAATCGTCACTATAAAATCCGTGCCCCATCTCCTCGATATTTAGCCCGCTTGAAAATGCGGGGTATTTGTTTGGAATAGTATAGGTATATTTTGTGACAGATTCAAAATAATGTGTTTGCCAAGCTTCGCCACCATGACAAAAACGACACTGCTTATCGTGAATTAGCTGCGCAGCAAATGGCCGCACTTTAAAATCTTCGGGCCGATTGGCACGCTCTGGCGAAACAACCATCCATTCACCCGTGGTAATATTTTGTCTTAGTCTAGGCATACATTTATCATAATCAAATTATGTCAAATGGTCTAATTTAATTATGATAAACAATTTTCAATTCACAATTTTCAATTATGGAAGCAAATTATTATTGTCATCCTCGACCCTTGTATTCGAGGATCCAAAAATAGATTATTCCATAACTTTTCACTTTTCACTTTCAACTATTGATATGGCAAGCGGGCGAAGCACCTAAGTGCTCCGCCCGCTTTAGCTCGCCTTTCACCGAGCTAGATGCCTGCCCGTTCGAAGATACCGTCGATGTTCCGAAGCTGCCAGTCTATATCGAAGCACTGGTCAAGGTCGTATCGAGCGACGAATCCCAGAAGGCCGCGGTCGATCATCTCGTCCTTGAGATGGCGGTTGGGCCAAGCGGCAAAGGCGCATGCCTGAACCCACTCGTAGATCGGGCGATCGACGCCGTCGAAGGGCAAAACTTCCACCCCACTCCTTATCAGCAGGTCTTTGACGTACCCCGAGGCGGTTTGGCCTTGCGAGGCGGCGATGTTAACTAGCATGCGATCGGGAAAGAACTCGACCCCCTTGATCACGCTGGTCAACCTCACTAACATGAAGTGCACGATGGAAGTTGCGCCGGGCCAAGCAATGCGCTCGACGCAGGATTGGCTGATGTCGCGTTCGTCTGCGGTAGCGATCATCTCTTGCGCCATAGATTGGAAACCGCGCACCGCGGCAGCCAGTCCTCTCAGGTTCTCGCCCAAGATTGGATTCTTCTTGTGTGGGGCGCGAGAAGACCCCCTCTGGTTAGCTCGGAATGGCTCGCGTGCTTCGCCTCGGCAAGATTGGCACATCAACCAGATGTTCAGAGCAACGTGCTCCAGATTAGAGGCTAGGATAGCCAGGGCAGCCATGTACTGAGCGTGAATGTCGCGGTGGATAATCTGAGTGCCAAGGACTGGTCTTTGACCAAGTCTCCTACACGCAGCCGCCTCGAGTTGAGGAGTGAGGTTACCGTAGACCCCAACTATCCCCGCAAACTTACCAACAGTCAGTTGCCCGCGAGCTGTACGTAGACGTTCCAAGTCGCGTTCGAGCGCCTCGATGTAGACCACAAACTTGGCGCCCAGCGTGATTGGCTCAGCCCACTGCCCATGAGTGACGCCCATCATGGCAGTGTGCTTGTGCTCCTGTGCCCGTGTAACCAAGGCGACCCTTAGCTTGGCCAGCTCCTTGATAATCAGATCGAGAGAGCGGACCAGTTGCAGCATGAAAGCCGGATCTTCCACGTCGTACGAGGTGACAGACTCGTGGAAGCGATTGACCATGTCTTCGGGAACGCCAGCTTTGCGAAGGCGTTCCTTCACATTCTCGATGAACGCGTTCATGTCGTGACGAAAACCACTCGGGCCCTCGTCAAGGAAAGTAATGCGCCGCACGCTATACTTGGCGGCGTCGCGAACTCGACGGTACGTGTCCCGGGTGATCTCTCTAGCCAGCATACGCGCCCACAGCACAGCCAGCTCAACGCGGAGCCATAGGCCATACTTAGTGCGCATGCTCCAGAGGTGTTTCATCTCGGGACGTGTGTAACGGTCTAGATGCAATTCTAACCCCTCCTTTTCCGATCGACTTAGACCAAGTTGTTAGCGTGCTCCCCCGTTAGCTGTACAGCTAAAACAGGTTTACGGAGAAGCCGTTAGCATGCCTACTTTGTATCACAAAGTGATAATATGCGCAATGAAGGCAATAGTAACAGTTCACAACTTTGAAAAATTATTGTTCGAGGAGCTCTGAGCGACGAGAACTATCTACCAACTAGAGTTCTCGCCGTGCTCGAACAGAAACAAGTTCTTCATAACTGTGAACTGTTACAGGCAATAGAAAGTATATTGTAAGCAACAAGTGACAAATTAAGAGTGCTGGAATTATTATATAATTAATCTGCCTTAACTTTTAACTTCTCACTTTTCACTTTCAACTTCTTTTCTGGCTTGTAATCTACAATAAACTCTGGCCTAGTAGCCAAACCTGTTAAGTAGCAATGAGTTAAGGCTAGCCCAATCGCATCCCAAGCATCATCGGTTTTAACATGTTCTTTTTCGAGCATTAAAATGCGCTTAATCATCTCTTTGACTTGTTTTTTTTCTGCTTTACCATAGCCAGTCATTTGCTGTTTCATTTGCATTGGTGTGTAGCCAACCACAGCTACTCCTGCTTGCTCTGCAGAAAGCAGAATTACTCCGCGCGCCTCACCTACAGCTAGGGCTGTGGTTACGTTGCGGGCAAAAAATAGCTTTTCAATTGATATTACATCTGGTTTGTAAGTTCTTAGTAAGTTGGTCATGCCATCATACAAATCGGACAATCGACGCTCGGCAGTTCTGTCTTTTTCGGTGGTAATGCAGCCGTAAAAAGCATGATGATTACCACAATGCACCTCACCCCGCTCGCACTCTATCATGCCATAGCCAATGATGGCTGTTCCTGGGTCTATTCCTAATATTCTCATTTTCCCCACTTTCAACCTGCTTTGTACACACCCGATGTACACATTTTAATTATTGTTCGAACACAGTGAGAACTAACCTACGACAGTTCTCGCATCGGCTCGAACAATATTTTTTCTACTTTCCTGCCCAGTATACACCCCAACCTAGCTCGTTCATATAGCAAGTATTTATTGCGCGATCGCGCAATAAGTACTTTGTTTAAATAAGAAAGTGCAAGAAGCTGAAAAACTAAGGTGGGTGCACATTCAAATCTAATATTGATTATTAAGTCATTGCGAGCCATTGAGCAATGCGAAAGGCGCGACAATCTTTTATCTACTTTACTTAGATTGCTTCGTCGACTACTCTCTTCGCTCCACGCAATGACCGACTATGGCTGATTGGGCACGAATATAAAAATCTTATTAACGTCAGGACAATTCTTCCATTGACATAACCGCACTATTATGATACTATATAGCTTCTAACGCAATTGTGCGCTAGAAGTACCTCACATCGGGATATCATTCGATATCCCACTTTACGCCTGATCCCGGGCTAATGGGAGAGGAGACATACCGTGGCCTTTTCGGGTCTTCAACTGATTGCCTGGAAGCGCAACATGAGCCCACGCGAAGGTGCTGAAACCGAGTGCATTGGCCACATGCCAAACGGCACAGTGGTCTTTCCTGCTCGAATCGGTTATACCCCTGTACAGGGAGCACAGGCAACTTCTCGTACCAAAGAGACGTTACCCAGCCCAGATACCACCGAAATGTGTTGGGTGGAGCAGAAGGAAGGTCAGAACTTCGCCGCCGCGTACCCTGCTGTTCCTAGCATACTGCGGATCTCTACAACATCGATCGTCATCGATGGAACGATTGTCGCCGTCCCTGCGCCCGAGTTCAAGGTGTCGTACCATTATGCCGGATCTAGGTTGGTGGTGGAGATCGAGCTGAACGAGCTGTAGCCGTACTTGTTTATTGGAATGACGGTCAGTGTCTAGTCAGGATAAATTTAGGCCGCACGCTTGCTGAAATGCCGCTGAGAGCTGAAAAATACAGCCAGGTATTTGCGTAGATAGCCGTATCCCAGCTGCTGAGAGTTGGGCATTTGCCCTTCTCAATTAGCATAAACCAGAAAAATAGCCTCCTTTTTAATAATAAACGCGTGTCAATTTAGATTGATGTGCGGTAACCCGGCGGTGCTTAGTCACTTGGCCGGGTTTGCCGTTTTTATAGGGGGTTTATTCCACCCCCTCTAACTCCCCCTCAACAAGGGGGCGAACACAAAAATCCAATTCCATGCCAATAAATATTAATCCCGCGATAGCAGAATTAATATTTATTATATGGGTTTGCTGATCAATTTTCACCAAACTCAGGCAACGTTAGTATCAATTGTAGTTACATCGTCTAATAGGTCTAAATTATCAATTAATCTATCTAATTTTACATGATCTTCATCAGAAAGCTCATGTGGTATTTTGCATATCCACTTTAAATCGGCCTCATCTACCGTAAAACCACCGTCAATTAGCCCTTGACGTACTTTTTGCAGATCGTGAGAAGACGTGATTATGCGGGTCAATTCGCCTTCTGTATCTACATCGTCTACTCCTAAATCGATAGCAGCAAGCTGAACATCATCTGATTGCTCGGGTTTATGCGATACAATAATTTGCCCCTTTTTATCGAACATGTAACTAACCGAACCCGCCTCTGCCATTCTGCCACCAAATTTATTTACTGTAGATCTGATATCGGTAAATGCGCGTAATTTATTATCAGTCAAGGCAGTAATTATTAAAGCAGAACCGCCTGGGCCGTATGCCTCGTATGTCAGCTCTTCAACCTTATTCGCACCATCGCCCTTGCCAGTACCCCGAGTAATAGCACGCTCAATATTATCTTTAGGCATACTGGTGGCTTTAGCTTTTTCTACCGCTAAACGTAATTTAAAATTGAACTCCGGATCGCCGCCCTCGCGAGCTGCGATAGTAATCATATTTGCAATTTTGGTAAATGCAGCACCTCGACGAGCATCGGTAACAGCTTTTTGATGTTTTGTAGTGGCCCATTTAGAGTGTCCAGACATGAGAGACTCCTTTCTTACACTTAGGCATAATATAGCACAAAGCTAATGATCAGAGAACAGAGTTTATGGAACATTGAACTTGAAGCATGAAACTTTACAAATAATAAATTCGACATTTTTATATATTACTGGTATAATGAGATATTATGAAAAATATAAATTACGCCAAAGAGCTAGCTGATAAAGAAAGAAAAGTAAGAGTTATTTATATTGGAAGTTATATTCCGCGAGAATGTGGCATAGCTACCTTCACCAAAGACCTCACCACATCAATAAACATGCTTAACCCTCATTGTTTAGCAGAAATTGTGGCCGTAAACCCACCAAATTTAACTTACGATTACCCTTGGGAGGTAAAATATCGTTTTAATCAAGAACATCCAACCACCTATAAAAATGCCACATCATATATTAACCAATCATCTGCAGAGGTTGTGTGTTTGCAACACGAATTTGGTCTTTATGGCGGCAAATCTGGAGAAAAGATTATTCCTTTTTTAAAAACAATTAATAAACCAATTGTTGCAACTTTTCATACAATTCTGCCTAATCCAAACGATCACTACAAAAAAATACTCTCCGAGATATCATCTTTGTGCGAAGCCGTTGTAGTTATGATTAATTCAGCTGCTGAATGTTTAGTTAGAGACTATGGCGTAGATGCAAACAAAATTGTGGTAATTCCGCATGGCGTACCCGATATCGCCTTTAGCAAAGAACCCAAAAATAGACAAAAAATGGGGTTAGAAAACAAAACAATTATTGCAACTTTTGGATTGTTAAGCAGTGGGAAAGGTATTGAAAATGTAATTGAGGCAATGCCAGCTATCGTAAAAAAGATTCCAAATGCTACGTATCTACTACTAGGTCAAACTCATCCAGTTGTAAAAAGGCTTGAGGGAGAAAAATACCGACATCAGCTAGAAGAAAAGGTAAAAGCGCTAGGAATGAGCAACCATGTAAGCTACATCAATCGCTATTTATCTTTAGACGAACTAATTGCCTATCTTCAAACTATTGATATTTATATTACCCCTTACCTTAATCCCAACCAAATTACTTCTGGAACATTGGCATATGCTGTAGGCGCTGGTCTGGCTTGTATCTCTACACCATACGTTTACGCTCAAGAAGTATTAGACGGAAACAGGGGTGTGTTGGTAGATTATGCCAATAATAAAGAAATTGCCAAAGCTGTAATAGATTTATGTGAACATCCACGAAAAAAACTCTCACTGCGAAAACAGGCATACGAATACGGACGCCAAATGACTTGGGATAACGTGGCTTTAAAATATCTTGATTTGTTTACAAGTGTGATAAAGTAGAATAATAAGATGCACAATTATAAATTTAAGATAAAACGCAATCTTCCGAGCCTAAAAACCATTTTAGCCCTAACAAATAATATTGGGATAGTTCAGCATACGCGTTATAAAACCCCAGATTTACGACATGGATATTGTTTAGACGATAATGGACGGGCGCTGGTTTTTACCACCCGATATTTAAATTATACTAACAAAAACCGAGAAATGATTCTTAAATTATCAAACACGTATTTAAGCTACATTAACGTTTGTCAAAAACCCAATGGCTGGATGCACAATTTTATTAGTTTTGATAATCATTTTTTAGAAAATACCGGGTCTGAAGACTCATTTGGCAGAGCAATTTGGGGATTAGGAGAATGCGCCGCAAATAGCAAAGATGAAAGTCAAAGACAACTAGCAACTGATATTTTGTTAAATAGTTTAAACAATATTACAAAGCTAGAATCACCAAGGGCGGTAGCGTATTCTTTATTAGGCTTAAATGCTTACTATTCTTCTTGTAAACAAGCTCATATTATCAAATATATTGAATTTGGACACAACTTACTGCTTCATAAATTTAATCATAATAGCACAAATAAATGGCCGTGGTTTGAAAATATTCTAGCATATTCTAACGCACTTTTACCATTAGCACTGTTTATGAGTGCAAAAAATTTAGATATTCCATCATCAGAGAAAGTTGCATTAAAATCCTTTGACTGGTTGCTAACACAAACCGAAGTTATGCAAGATGGTAAATCTATCCCATCGCCAATAGGAAACCGCGGCTGGTATCGTAAAAATGGCTTAAAAGCTACTTTAGATCAACAACCAATAGATGTAGCACTAACCGTTATGGCTGCTGGGCACTTTTTTCGAGCCACAAAAAATAAAATCTACCAAGACGCTGCCAATCTTTGGTTCACATGGTTTTTAGGAAATAATATCGAAAATGTAAAAGTGGCAAATTTAGACGATGGTTACAGCTATGATGGTTTACAAAGCAAAAGCACTAACCAAAACCACGGCGCCGAATCTGTAATAGCATTTTTACTGGCACAATTAGAGATATGCAAACTTAAATGAACTACTCATTAACCAAGTATTCTAAAGCAATTATTTTTGAGCTCTATTTCATTTCGACTTGAACGTTTACGACTGTCGCATCTTTGAATAATGGTAATACGACACCATCTAGCTTATGGCCATTAGCAATAATTTCTTTGACGCCTTTGCAAACATGATTTGGATTATTAAATTCAATGATATAGCTGCATCCTCTAAAATCACGCTTTACCTTCCATTTACTCCATTTTTTGGGCACACAAGGATCGATCAGCAGCCCTTCCAAAACTGGGCGAACTCCTAATATATAATCTGTACAAGCCCGGTAGTTCCAAGCGGCAGATCCAGTAATCCAAGTATAAGATCCTTGACCAAATTTTGGATGTTCGGGCCCATACATATATTCTGGATATACATATGGCTCAGATTTATATTTTGGATCTCGACTACGAGTAATAAACGATGCTCTTCGCCAAATTTCGTACGCTTCATCGCCTCGCCCCAAAATACACTCTGCAATAATTGCCCAAGTTGTAGGATGTAAAAATATTGTGCCGTTTTCTTTTGTTCCGGGCGTAAACTGCGAAATAATTCCGAGTTGTGAATTTTTCTTTGTGTAAGAAGGCAAAAAGATAGTAGGACCGTATGGGGTCATTAGCTTTTTCCAAACTTGCTTCATAGCCTTAATTCCACGATCTTTGTATTGCGCAACGCCAGATATTATTGGCCAAGTTTGTCCGTTAAGGTGTATTACCCCCTCATTATTTTTGTGGCTTCCTATAGTTTTCTTTGTATCTTCAGTTGCTCTAATGTACCATTGCCCATCCCACGCGAATTTATTTAAGTTATGGGATATTCGTTCATAATGTGCAAAGTAATGTGCGGCAGCGTCCTGATCATTTCTTGCATGTAGAATAGGAATTAATTCACGTAAATTCCAACACAACTGGTTGGCGACCATCATAGATTCACCAATTCCCTCGGAAGACCCGCTTAAAGCATCATTCCAATCGGCTTTTTGTCGTAAAGATATGCCACGATCACTTTCACGCGCCAAGGTATAATCTAATGCTTTTATGAGATGATCGTACACTTCTCCATCGCCCCCATCATAATATGGTACGTGTTGACTTAAATAAGACAAATCGCCTGTTTCTTTAATAAAATTTAATATCGCCATAGCCAGCCACTGCGGATCGTCTGAATGGTTGGTAACAGTACCTTTTTTATTAAATGTGTCCCAATTGTGGACCGTCATCCCACTTTTAAATTGGTGAATTAGCAAATCATGCAAACGTTTACAATACAACTCTGTATCGTGAGGCAATATTCCATATATATGTTGAGCTTCATCTCGAAAACCAAACACTCCAGAACCAGCAATATAATAACTATCCATTTCAGACCATTGCGCAGTTACCCAACATTGATAGCGATTCCACACATTAACCGAAGCGTCAAAACTTTTATCGGGTGTTTCTGAGTTTAAATGACTATTATATTTTTGCCAATAGCTATTCACCTCTTTTAGCGCCATAACTATTTTATTTCGAGATAAAAATTTTTGCCTAATTTTGTGAGCCTGCTCTTCATTCTTTACCGTACCTAAAATACAATCAAACTCATGCGTCTCGTTTGGCTTTAGCACCACCTCTTGCACTAAACAAGAAATTGCATCGGCGCTATCGCCAATATGATGCGGCATCAAGCCTTCTTTTACCATATTAGGAGAACTTAAATACTGATATTCACCTAAAAATCGCTCACGCATAGTTTCGTGACCCTCAACTGGCACATTAAGTGTGGCAAAAAATGTTTTATCCCAAGCCATAATTTTCCCATCTGGGTTATGCCAGCGACTTTTTGTGGCAAATAAAACATTTTTGTCAAACCATGTTTTGTTAAATAAGTTAACAAAACTTCTATCATCAATATCTGTCTTAAATTCACCTAGTACCAGCTCCGAATAAGTATAAATTCGAAGTGTGCGTTGTTTTTTGGACAAATTTTTTAAATTTACCATCCAAACTTCTATATCCTCATCCATCGGCACAAAATAGGTTACATCACTTTGTAATTTGTTTGTAATAGCAGAGATTGCAGTGTAGCCTAATCCTACTCGCGCTTCGTAATATGTAAGTGGAGCAAGCGCAGGCTGCCAGTTTAGCGACCAAATTTTACCCGTTTCAACCTCGTGAACATAAACATATCTACCGGGCCGATCTTCGAATATTTCATCTCCAGGATGTTCACGGGTAATTCGATTGTAGCCCGAATCATCCACAAACGAATAACCACCGCCCGTATGTGAACATATAGCGCAATAATGACCATTTGTTAAATAGTTAATCCACGGACGCGGCGTGCTAGGATTAGTAACAATATACTCGCGCCCGTCTTCTGAAAAATGTCCCCATTTACCCAATGCCTTTTCCTCCTATATTTATATTATACGATAATTAACGCTATTCAAATTTTACATTCTAAATACAAATAATTTCTTTTGCATTTTAGAAATTGAATTGATAACATGAATACATGCATACAATTACACCAGCTATCAGAAACACAGTAAACCATTACTCTGTTGATAGTGGCACCAAGGCGGGTATTTTACGTATTTTTGAAGAATGCGGCGTATTAAAATCTAATCAAGAGCTACGCTCGCTTAACGAGCGCGAACAAGGATGGTTTCACAAAGGCTTTGAGCATTATATAGATGATCACGAGCACCCGGTGCGATCATTACATAATCCACACCATTGGGGAAAATGGATATACTTTCTTTCATTGTTTTATTATTTATCTTTAGTTGCATGGATAACTTTGCTAGCAAATGCGGCCGTGCAAGAAAATGCCGTAGTGGTTTGGTCTAAAGTATGGCCATGGGTTGGTATTGCCTCTATATTTAATGTAGCCCTAACTTTTTATGGCATAAGCTTAGAAATTAAAGCCTTTAAAGGACAATTTACTTACTCACATAAGATAGTGGCAACTTTGGCAATTATCGTCCTAGTAATTGCAATTGCGGGAAATATTATCACCCCCTTAATTGGTAGTGCAGATATCGTATCACCATTTATGATTTCTAAATAATTGACAAATGTGCTTGTTATAAGTATAATTTGGGCGATCTAATAGATCGTTCTTTTAAAGTAGATGAAGTTGCGTTGAGATCACCTTTTCAACGCGGCACACGCCGCACGCTGCATGGCAAAGGAGGTACTGAGCCATGATACCCAGAAGACGTACCGGATTTACCCTGATCGAACTACTGGTGGTTATCGCGATCATCGCCATTCTGGCGGCGATCCTCTTCCCCGTCTTTGCGCAGGCCCGCGAGCAGGCACGCAAGACCAGTTGCCTCAGCAACATGAAGCAGCTTGGGCTTGGCGTGCTGATGTACGTGCAAGACTACGATCAGCGCTCACCCCACGGCTGGGCCGACGACTGCGGATTTACCGTCCCCAGCGGCTGGCCGTATTGGAGCTGGGGCTGCGGCCCCGAAGTCTCCTGGCGCTGGATGATCTCGCCGTACGTGAAGAATGGCGGGCTTTACACCTGCCCCAGTTTTGAGCAGCCGGATGAGCCCCTATGGCGCTATATCCGCGATGAGGTCGAGGCCAAGATCCACCGCAGCTACGCTCTGAACTACAGCATGGCTCACTGGTGGTGCCCCGGCAACAAGATGGACAACTGCATCCGGCCTGCAAGTTCTATCATGATCACCGAGAGCCGCGAGTGGAATGCTGACTGGGCGATGGGCATGGTGTCGGGCCGCGCATGGTTCGACGGCTCTAAGGGCCTCATGACCACGCACAGCGGCGTCAGCAACTTCACCTTCTACGACGGCCACGCCAAGGCCATGCGGTTGAAGGCGACGTTCGGCAACCTGAGTTACTGCGAGTCCTGTACACCAAGCGACGACCAGCTTTGGGCTTGGTGGAACGGCGGCGACTGGGAGCACCCCAGCTGGCTGCGCAACCAGATCGCCAACATGGCGCCAGAGTACCAGTAACCGCCCCAAACAGCGTGCCCCGCCTCCCTTGGAGACGGGGCACTGCTCTTTATATCACCCATTTTTCGCAAAATAGATCAAGATATGATAAAGTAAGGTCGTGTTCTGCGCATCTCGCATCGCACATCACATTTGCTAGCCCCTTTAGCTCAGTGGATAGAGCGCTACGCTTCGGACGTAGAGGTCGCAGGTTCAAATCCTGTGAGGGGTACCAAAGAAAATTATCGAGTACTAATTTTCATTTTAAGAAGTGTTTGTACAGTCGCGCAAAAGTTCGCACCCGTCAAGCGACGGTTAGTAATCACTTTGTGATTGTGAGATAATTGCTACTGTTCGTAGCAAGTATATAACCTGCTTGCGGGTTCTCACTTCGTTCGCACCCGTCAAGCGACGGTTAGTAATCACTTTGTGATTGTGAGATAATTGCTACTGTTCGTAGCAAGTATATAACCTGCTTGCGGGTTCTCACTTCGTTCGCACCCGTAGCTCAATTGGCAGAGCAGCTCCCTCTTAAGGAGACGGTTGGAGGTTCGATTCCCCCCGGGTGCACCAAGATAGAAGATAGAAGTATGAAGTTGGAAGTCAGATGGTTTAATCATATTCGATACTCGTGATTAATTAAACAACCTCAGTGAATTACAAACCAAGTTTCAACACCTCTGTCATTCCCCGAACCTGAACATTTGAGAGCGGTTCAAGGCCTTATTATCAGATTAATCGCATAGTATTACTCACTTAAACAGCCACATTTAAACACAAAAATAGCCCTTAATTTGGGCTTTTTTTTAGTATAAAATTTTATTGGTGTGGGGCGGCAAACTCGTCGCCACCCCACACACATCGCCCAACTGTCGGGCCCCCCAGCACTAGGTGCCGCAGCACTGGGGAGATACGGATCACCTCCTCTCAGAACTGGCCGTCGAGCACAGTCGCGCACGTCAAGCCGAACAAGATTTTCCGAAAATCCATAACGGCCACTCCTTGAGTTGGTAAACTGTCGCCCTGTGCGACAGAGTTAGTTACGCTTACTTAAGCGTATCTGCGCATAATATAGCAATAATATAGCTAGAGCGCTAGGTTGTAGCTGGTAGGGGGTATGAAAATTATAAAGAAGTGATCTTTGTTCTTTGATCTTTGTTCTTTGATCTTTGTTCTCTGTTACATGCTCCATGCTTCTTACTTCATGCTCCTCGCCTTGACCATCACTATAAATAAGGAATAATATATAATTGTAATTAAATATTCGAAAGGAGAATATGAAAAAATTATGGATTTTTGGCTTATTGCTTGGTTTAGTTGCTTTCGCAACACCAGCGCTTGCAGCAGATTTTAGAGCCCCAGTAAGCGATTCGGGAAACATCACCGTTGGAGAAGAAGAACAAGTTGGAAATTTGTATCTAGCTGGCACTAATGTCACCTCTAACCCCATAGTCACAGGTGATTTAATTACAGCAGGTTCCAACGTTACAATAAACGGTACGGTACAACAAAGCATACTAGCAGCAGGTGGAACTTTAACTATCAATGCGAATGTTGGACAAAGCGCTCGAGTTGCAGGTGGTACTGTTACGTTTAATGGGCAGGTTACTGAAGATTTAGCAATCGGAGGTGGCACTATCGATTTGACGAAGAACTCACTAGTAACAGGTGATTTACTAATTGCCGGAGGAGCGATTAAAATTGACGGTACAATAGGGGGTAAAGTTTATGGTTCAGGAGGAGATGTAATAATAAGCGGGCATGTAAAAGGCGATGTTAAATTAACCGATATCAACTCATTAGAATTGACAAGTGGAGCGATTATTGACGGTATGTTGACCTATAGCTCTATCTCTGAAGCAAAGATAAATAGCAACGCACAGGTTTTAGGTGGCACTAATTATGACAAAACCGCTGTCCGAAATAATAATTATAAGAGTGATTACTCATTTTCAATTTGGATGGCTTTGGCTTCGTTAATGCTCGGACTATTCATAGTTTACGGATTCAAGCGAACCACGCTCAAAATCGTTGAAGAAAACAAGAAAAAGTTTTGGGCAGCATTGGGAATTGGTGTTGTTGTAGCAATTATTGCTCCAATAATTGGATTTGTCTTAATGGTTACGGTAATTGGCGTTAAAATTTCAATGCTTTTAGGCATATTTTTCTGGATGTTTGTACTGTTGGGCGGAGTGTTTAATTCAATTTTTCTTGGAAGCGAAATTTATCATTTAGCTAAAAAAGAAGAACCAATTAGGCTTGACTGGCTAACCGTCCTCATTGGAGTAGTGGTCAATTCCCTCTTGTTTGCGATACCAGTATTTGGCTGGATCGTATGGGCCGGAATTTTTATGTCATCATTCGGCACTCTAATTAAACATATCTTTGCCGATTTTCCACAAAAAGCGTAGTTACATACTAACAAAAAAGCCCCTCGAATATGTACGGGGGCTTTTTTGTTATACTTAGGAATTCTTGGTAATGAAACCAACTATTTTACTAAAGTTCATAGGAATAACGCGAGTAGAAACGAATCCAGAAAAATAATTACGCTCCAATAAAACTAATTTATTACCATTAATCGCTTTGATGGCCGCAGCGTGTCCAACCGAGCTCTCTTTAGTAATAATAATATCTCCAGCACGAGGCGTAGAAGTATTAGGTTTATTACTAATAGCAGCACCAGAAATTTGGATACCAGTAATAGCACGAGCAAATGGAACACACTGGCCAGCTTCGGGATATAATTTTGTCACATCCGTAGAAGCGCCAACAGTTTGAGCAGCCTTAGCTAATTTAGCCAATCTTTCTTTTTCTTTTTTAAGTTTAATATCATTTTCGGAATCCGCTATCTTAAACTGAATTTTTTGCTGATCACAAACTAAACCTGGGTTGTTTATGCCTAAATTAGGAACACAAACGGCTTGGTTGTCATTAACGGATTTTGATACTTCTGTAGCGTGAATTTCGGTCGGCCTGTTAAAAGGAAGTAGGGTTATCGCAATGGCGATAATCCACCGTACCGTCTTAGACGTACAAATAATTATTCTCCTTGTTATGAATAGGACGGCAAGCGTGCCCCTCTTACTCCACGGTCCTGTCTCCTGTTGGCGATCCCCCTAATTAAAAACAATCTGGTATAAAACCAGATCGCTCAACAAAGACAAGTACATTATAGCGTACACGCTTGTATTTGTCAATACCCCCACGCTTAAATTTGTATTATTTGTGCTCACTCAAAGGTGGTAAATATTTCTCTATTGAATAGCCAAAACTATCCCTTAAATCGGAATTAAAGGTAATTTTAGCCTCTTTACCACTATTAATTCCAAATCTATTCTGACACACATAAGTAATATAAACTGGATCTGTTTTACCGTTAACCACTATCTCAATATTATTTTGAGATTGATCTTTAATAACTTGGCATATCTTTTTTTCGGTTTCATACTGCCTATCTCCATCAACAATGTCGGTTTTAAATAATAAAAGGTTTTCTTGTAAAACAAAAACGATTACGAGCAAGGATACAATAATCGTCTCTTTATGTTGGAATAAAATTTGCAACAAAAAAGTAGCCAAAATAGCGTATACAACAAACAAATGTTCACTGAGATGGATGTACAATATGCCTGGGTAATAAGAGAAAATAAGCAGCGAAAATAGTAAAGATAAAAGCAAGTAAGCAGGCATAAGTATGCTTTCTGGTTTCTTCCAATCTTTGAATTGCGCAATTAAAGCAATTAGCCCTGAACATATAAATACCTCTCTAGTAACTTCTGGCAATTTTAGGGTGTTATCAAACATAAATGCCATATAATTTAAACCACTAGTTATGTGTTGCCAAAATGAAAGCTCAGATTTATTGCCGAGCATTTCTAATATGCCCCGAACCATCTCAAAGTTGTGAGCAAATTCATAATATAAAGTTGGTATCCATGGTATTAGCGCTGCAACTACGCTTAATATCCAAATATTTTTGTTTTTTGTAACCCGATATATCAAAGGAATCAGCAAGAAATAGATTGGTATAAAGATGAAACCCCCAACATGCAACTGGGTTATGCTTCCTAATGCAAACGAAAATAATATTAAATATTTTTCCTTTTTTTGCCCAACTTTGGCTAAGGCAAAAAGTGAAAGAGCCATAAAAAACGGCACCAAATTTGGATTCCATATCCAGCGCCCATATAGTACAGTTTCATACGATACAGCCAGCAATAGTGCTGCAATAATACCCGAAACTTTACCATAACGAATTTCTACTGCACGACCTAAGAAATAGACGGCTAAAGTACTAAGTAGCGCACAAAAACCACCAACAATAATTGGATTCCCCTTAGATATCAATGCGGGAATTAGTAATAAATAATAGTAGTACGCACCATGATACAAACCTACGCCATTTGATGTTGGAGGACCTTTAGCAATCAACTGATGATTTATTATCATCTCGTATGTCGTTTTCACATGAGATGCCTCGTCTATATCAAAATGCATGAGTGAACTAAGCAGGTAAAAACGCAAGAACGCACCAACACCAACAATTGATAGCAAGATAAACCATTGCCAGTTAGCTTTTATAAATTTAGTACAAAATAAAAAAGCCCGTTTTAATTGTAAAATATATTGGTCTTTTTTAGCCATAATTCATTATTATTTTTACCATATTTAACGCATAAGTTCAATCCACAAAATAATACCAAGGTTGAATATATGACCTCAAACTGGTAATCTTTATGTAGAAAAAGGAGCATGTGAAGACTTTAATCATTATCCCAACTTACAACGAGCAAGAGAATATTGCTAATTTAATTGAATCACTTCGCAATTTGAAAATCTCCAATTTGGAGATTTTAGTTGTAGATGATTCTTCGCCAGACGGAACTGGTGATATTGTTACGCATGAATCAAAAAAACCAGGTTTAGCCATTCATCTTTTAACACAAACTACCAAAGGCGGATTAGGTAAAGCGTACGCAAACGGATTCCAGTGGGCGATTAAACATGACTATACACATGTCATCTCTATGGACGCAGATTTTTCGCACGACCCAAAATATGTACCAGAAATGCTAAAAGTAGATGAAAATGTTGGTATTGTTATTGGTTCGCGCTATATAAAAGGCGGCGGAATTGTTGGCTGGGATACAAAACGCTATCTAAACAGTTACGGAGCAAATATTGTTACCCGAATAGCCCTAGGATTAAAGCCCAAGGATGTAACCGCTGGGTACAAACGATACACACGAGAATTCTTAGAATCAATAGACTATAAACACATTATTGCCTCGGGTTACGCTTTTCAGGTAGAAATGATTTACGAAGCACAAAATTATGGATTTAGTATTGTAGAAATTCCAATAATTTTTGCCGATCGCAGGGTTGGACAAAGTAAAATTTCTGGCGAATTAAAAAGATCTGCAAAAGTTGTATGGAAACTAACTAAAAAACGAGAGGGCGTGCGTCAATTTATCAAATTTTGCATAGTTGGAGCAATAAATACGATTGTCGATTGGGCATTTTATGCCATTTTTAAAACTTTCATTGGCAGTTCAACACAAACACTGAAGCAAATTGCTAAGGCTTGCTCTTTTGTAATAGCTGCCACCTCTAGCTATATTATGAATAGAAAATGGACATTTCGATCTACTGATAACCAAATTTTAAAACAAGCAATTAAGTTTATTGCAATTTCGGTCGGCGGACTAGTAATTAATAACTCTGTATTTTATCTTATTACTTCACCTAAGTTCTTACATTTGGCCGATATTCTTGGTTTAATTTCGGGTACAGCTATAGCCACATTTTGGAACTTTTTTGGCAACAGAAAGTGGACTTTTAAAGAAGATTAGCAATTTTTTATTTTATTTTGGAATTGGAATAAAATATTTTTGGACAGTTGTGAATGCTGGTTTTTTATCGCCGATTGTGCACACACTGACAGTTTTTTTGTTGACACTCACCAACCCCATACGCCCCTCGCTTTTATCTAGCAGGTTGCACATATCGGTCAATGGAAAAATAAAAATTCCAGAAATTAATTTCTCGTCGGCTGCATAATTAATAAAATTAGCAAGATAAGTTGATTGAGCATTAAAATCATTATCTAGGGTACCTTTATGCCTGTTTATCTCAATTACCCAAAATTCTTTATTATATTTACTAAGGTATTGTGGGATATTTAATGTCTTGCCGTCGCTATCCTTTTTAACTAAGGAGCTGCCCATATCATCATACCAATTCCATCCGACAATTTCGAAGTGAACGCCATCATCAACAAGCCGATCGATAATTCCTACGCCTAGCCAATTTGCGGTAATAATTCGTTTTGCCGAAGGGTCATTATCAAAAATACCGTTGCTTAATCCCTTTATCCAATTTAAAAAGACTGCATATTTTTGGTCGTCGTAATCAGTCTTTTTATCGCCTGGATAGCTAGGTTTAATATTTACGCCCGAAGCCTCATTCGCTAATTGATAGTATTTTACCTTATTTTTATATCTAATTGCATAATCACTTGCCAGGCTATACGCCAAATCGTACGAAGCTGTATTAAAAAAATCTGGCAGAGATGGTTCGATAATTAAAACCGGATTTAAGCCATTTTCAATCGCAATTGATACAAAATCATCATTAATAGCAGCCGAGGATTCAATATTTGCCCTAACATCCGAAGCACCCAATTCTTTAGCGAGCATTATTTGGCTTGTTAAATCAGCTTTTGAATATTCACCGAGGGCATAAGGCCTAACTAGTACACCGCGATGAAAATCTGAACCGCTTATACGTTTGATATTTGTTGAGTTTTCAATTGCAACATCTTCATCGGCAGTATTATTTATCGTGCCTGCCGACCTGGTATTATTTATATACCAAAATGCACCCGCACCAATAATTACTAATACAATTAATGAAATTATGATTTTAATCAAACCACTCCTTAGTTATCGCATAGTTGCTGCTTGTAACTATAACATTATTACAGTCTTGGCGTAAAACAGCAATATCTAGCAGATTAAGGTATAATAAACCTATGAATAATACACGAAAAATGGTTGCGGCAGGCAAGTTTTACCCCGAAAATCCGGGGGATTTATCACGAGCCATATCTGAATGCTACAATAGTCAGGTGCTTTGTGAATCGCTAATTAAGCCAAAAATTCTTATAGTGCCTCATGCAGGATATCAATACTCTGGTCCAATTGCCGCATCTTCATATCAACTAGCTAAGCATAAAAAACGGTTCATAATTATTGGTACATCTCATAATTACCCAATTGAAGGAATTATCGGTTCACCAGAAGCCTACTGGCAGACACCATTTGGAAATTTAAAAACATTTTACCTCAATGGATTGCCATTAAATAACTTATTGCATTCAGATGAACACTCAATTGAAGTTCAGCTTCCTTTTATTCATAATATATATGATAAAAACGAAATATGCCCATTATTGATGGGGTCCGGTATTAACGAAAGTGAATTTTTAATTATCGAAAAAGCCATGGACGGTGCAGTAATTATTGTCAGTTCCGACTTATCTCATTATAACCCTTATCCTACCGCCAACGCGATTGACCACAAAACTATTGATAAAATTCTTAATTTTAAGCCAGTTTCCGCCGATGAAGCATGTGGTTGCTATGGAATTAATATGGCGATGATTTTAGCCAAAAGACAAAAGCTAACCCCCAGATTAATTGATTATCGCAATTCAGGTGATACTTTTGGTGATAAAACAGCAGTTGTTGGTTATGCATCAATTGGATTTTTTTAAGATGGAAAATGATCAAATTATCGCTATCGCAAAACAAGCAATTATTAGTAAAATAAATGGCGAAAATTTTACATTTGAAAATATTTCGTCAGATCTTTTGCAACCAAAAGCCTGTTTTGTAACATTAACTATTAACGGAAGACTGCGCGGTTGTATCGGCTCGCTTAACGCACATCGCCCACTAGTAGAAGATATTAAAGCAAACGCAATAGCGGCAGCATTTGAAGATAATCGCTTTTTACCATTGACCAAGAAAGAAGTTGGCAAAATTAACGTTGCAGTATCGGTATTAAGCCAGCCATTTGATATAGAATATCATAATGCAGAAGAGCTACTTTCTCAAATAAATTCAGATATGGGAATAATATTATCCTACCAAAATAAAAGTGCCACATTTTTACCTCAAGTTTGGCAAGATATTCCAGATAAGGTAGAATTACTGGAAGCCCTAGCACAAAAAGCTGGATTAAAAACGGACGATTGGAAACATGCCAAAATGAATGGATACTATGTCACTGCGTATCACTAAATTTTATCGAATTGCATTGTTTATTGTGATCGTATTAATTTTAGGATTTTTTACCTATATTTATTTTGGCCAACATATGGAGCTGTCTTCAATCTTAAAAACAAATTACACATCTAATATATCTACAATTATTGTGCCGCATTACAATTTAGAATCAGAAAAACGACTCAATTTTATTAAAAGTATAAAAGATAGAGCTGCAACGGATAAAATAGTCCTAATTTCGGTTAATCATTTAAACGAAGGAAACGGAAACATTATTGCTACCGATAAAAAATGGGACTTTTTTGGAAAAGGCAATGTTAAACTTAACCAATTATTATTAAATAATTTAACTTCAAATAATGTAGTGAAAAATGAACTTGGGCCGTTCACTAACGAACACGGTGTTTTTAATGTTTTGCCAGATTTAGTAAGCACTTGGCCAGACGCTCAATTCTTACCAATAATTATAAAAGACAGCACTCCAAAATCTGAAGTCGACAATTTGCTAAATAACCTTAATGAAAGCTGCCCCGATTGCTTAATCGTAGCCTCGATTGATTTGTCACATTATAATCCAAATTCTTTAGCCCAAATTCATGATAGCTCAACAATTAGCGCTTTATCTACAACAAATGCGAATAAAGCTTGGAGCTCAGAAACCGATTCGCCACAATCTATGTATTTAGCCACAAGTTGGGCAAATCTGCATAAGACAACAAATTTTCACCTTAATTATCATACAAACTCTGGAGAGCTAGCAAAAGATAACACTGCCGAGACCACAAGTTATTTATTAGGATATTACACCAGTAGCGCATCAGATAAAACTGATTTAGTCGCCTCAACATCTTTTTTATTTGGCGGCGATTTAATGTTTGATAGAGGGGTTAACCATTTTTATAAAGATACTGGTATCAAATCTGTTTTTGATAATTTGGGTAATCGCGTATTTTGGGGTGTAGATTTGGCTATTGCTAACCTAGAAGGACCAATTTCAGAAACTGCTATTAATGACGATTATTTAAGCGGTAGCATGATTTTTAATTTTCCGCCGGACGCAATTAACGCGCTAAAGTATTTAGGAGTAAACGCACTCTCTTTAGCAAATAATCACTCCGAAAATGCTGGCCAAAAAGGTTTAGATTATACCAGACAATTATTAACAGATAGCAACATTACACCTATCGGTAGCCAAACAAAATATAATTCAACCAGTGTAAAAAACTTCAAAACCGATATTTCATTGGCGGTCATTGGCGTAGATATGCTAGAGGATCCTAATTTAGACTCAATTGATAGTGATATTAAGGCAAATGAAGCTAATTATGTGATAGTTTACCCTCACTGGGGCGCAGAGTATCAGGTAAAGCACGGCTCTAGCCAAGAAAATTTGGCGAAACGTTGGATTGATGCCGGAGCAGATTTGATAATTGGATCACATCCACATGTAGTACAAGATTGCCAAATTTATAAAGGAAAATTTATCGCATACTCAATGGGCAACTTTGTCTTTGATCAAAATTTTTCCCAAGAAACCATGCGCGGCATGCTTGTGGGTGGAATTATTTCTAAACAATCGACTACGATTTCATTATTTCCAATATCTATCAACAAATCTCAACCACAGCTATCCACAGGTTCGAACAGGCAACTTTATTTAGATAGATGTCTTGCAAGTTTAGACAATTCGTTATTTAATAAAGTAAGTGAAGACACCATTACAATTAACAATTAGCAAGTAACAATTACCAATTGTCGGAGGGATAATTATGGAAGAAGAGCAAGTAGTAAAACAAAAGCCAGATATTAAAAATTGGATAATTATCGGACTTGTTACCGCCCTCTTATTATTAGGAGGTTATGAGGCATATAATTACTATACCCAAAATTTACCATCTGAGGAAAATACTTCAACAACTACGACGCTAAAAACCGTCGGCACCGCTACCACTGCCGCAACCCAAATCACTCCTGTATTCTCTGATGGAATTACATGGATATCACCCGTAAAACTGAGCGATTTAGGATTATTTAAGATTCTTAGCTCAAGTACACAAAATGTTACTAAAAGTTTAATTGTGGAAACTTCATATTATAAAGTCGGCACCAAATTAAACGGCGACGAGATAATTCTTGCGCAAGTAGCCCCAGACGGTATGGGGATTGTTTATGATTTTCAGAGATTTATAAAGAGTTCTGAAAAATATGCTTTAGTTACACAAAACAGCGACGGAATAGATAAATATGACAGCAAAACTTTGGGCACTTTTACTATAGATACCACCACAAAGTTTGATTCTATAATGCCCGATACGATAATATCCAAAGGCGATACAAAACTTACTAAACAAGGACATATTGGTATAAGTGAAACAAGGTTTGTAACCACATCTGAATCTGTTATTGCTACTACTAGTTGGGGCAAACTTTATCGCGGTGTAATGTATAGCACGGCTCTAAAAGGAGATAACATTAAGGTTGGCTCCTATTATATTAAGCTCGCAGATTCTACCTTAACCCTCTATTCTATTAAACCCACAAATATTAGCGACGATGGTGTGTTTAGTGGAGTAACATGGGCAACCACAGTTGGTAGCACCGCAAAGTTTTCTCCAATGCGAACCAGCGGTTGTGGATCGGTCCTATCTGCTTTTCCGATGGTGGCAAACGAAACCGCTTACAATAGCAAAAAACAGGCAGAAGACACATCGACACATAAATATAAAATTTATTCAACGTCTAGTAAAGATAATGAATTAATTACTCTTGGATATGGAATTTACAATCCAGATGGAACAGCGTCGAGTGGGGCAACCGCAAGAAAATCAATAGACGATTATTGGTCCAATTTAGGCACAATTACCTGGACTGATGACTATGGAACAACCGTTATTTACAACAATCAAGCATATGAACCATTAGCCGAATGTGGAAAACCAGTTATTTATCTTTATCCAGAAAAAACTACTGCTGTCTCAGTTAAGGTAGGGGCAAAAGTAACTAAATCTGAGCCTGTGTACAATAATGGCTGGGAGGCTACTGCAGATCCAGATGGCAAGCTTGTAGTTGGCCAAAAAACGTTTGATTCATTATTCTGGGAAGGAATTGGAATTGGTGAATATCCAACCATAACAACAGGCAGCATAGTAGCAAATAGTGATGTAAAAAACACAATTACAAATCAACTCTCGTACATCGGCTTGAATACAAAAGAAACAGATGACTTTCTAGATTTTTGGATGCCTAAAATGCCTTCCACTCATTACGTACGGCTTTCTTGGCTGCAAAACAGTGAAATGGACAAGCTAGCTCCGCTAACTATCTCACCAACCCCAACATCGGTTATTAGAGTATTCCTAGATTTTGAAGGTTTAAACACTATAACCAATTTACCTGTGCAAAAATTAATCCCAATGAAACGCACCGGATTCACTGTTGTTGAATGGGGCGGGCTCTTAAAATAAATATTACAATTATTTAAGGATGAAAAATGAACAACAGCGAAATTGTTGCTACTTGTGAAATAGAAAAAGATATCGATAGTGTATTTAGTTTTATATTTGATCCAAAAAACAAACCAATGGTTATGCCAGATTTAATCAGTGTATCAAATATTTCTGACTTCCCGTTAAAACTAGGATCGACCTTTAATTTTGTATTTCAAATGGCTGGCGTATCGTTGAACGGTATATGGGAGGTGACATCGGTAAACAAGCCAATTTATTATGAAGCTACTACCACAGGAGATATCGAGAGCGTTTGGCGATACAAACTAGCTAAGCTAGAAGACAAAACAAATCTTTCGCTTACAATTACCTATACCCCACCTAAAAGTGTACTTGGTGCCATGAAAGGATTGGTGCTATCGCAAGTTAACAAGAGAGTGGCCGAACTTTATTTAAAAAACATTAAAACAATTTTAGAAACCTAAATAAATGGAGCCGATAGCCCCGCTTAGCGGGACAAACTTTGCTTTACAAAAGCACTGCTCTACCAACTAATGTGTCCTCCGTAGTCGTAACGAAGAATGGATGCGAAGGAGGGAGCGGACATAATGGAGCCGATAGTCGGGATTGAACCGACGACCTTTGCTTTACGAAAGCACTGCTCTACCAACTGAGCTATATCGGCATTGCACCCATTCTAGCAAAAAATCTCCGTCTAAACCACCACCACGTTAGCTGTTAGCTGTTCATAACATTAGTCATTAGTCATTATTAGTCATTAGTCATTATTATAAATGATACCGTAATTCTGCATTCTGCGCTCCCCATTCTCCATTACCTTCCGCGCTGTTTGGAGAACACGCTTTAGTGTGGCTACTGCCAGATTAAAACCTGTTCTCCAAGAAGAACCGGAGTGCAGACTTTAGTCTGGTTAGGCCATGTTAAAACGCGTGCTACAATAAATTCTTCCGAATATTTACAATTTATGCCGCCCGCTGTGCCGTCCGTAGCCAAACGCGAAGGATGAGAGCTTGATTTATACCAGACTAAAGTCTGTTCTACAAAGAAATATTCCTTAATTTTGGTCTTTGGACTCTATTGGATTATTTATCCAACTTTCTCAACCATCTCCAGTGGGTAACAAATAAAATGATGACTAACAATAGTAGCGAGCCATACATGGTCATGCTCTTAGCGGAACCAACTTTTACGGATCTTATTTGACTATCACGAGCCGCCTCATAATTATCTCGCAATTGCTCCTCTGTTAATACGGGCGAAGTTGAAATCTTTTCACCAGTCGGCGCGTTTTGATTAGCTTGGTAAGATGCCTTATATGCTTCAAATGACGAAACATCATTTGCCGAGGTTGAGTAATTGTAATTATGCACATTTGTCGGGTCTATGCGATCGAATGCGGCACTCACAATATTGCCAACTGCAATAAGTGTCACAATAACCGAAACCAAACATACTGCGTAGCCATAAATTTTGGGTATTAAATGATTTTTCTCCATATTTTCCTTTCATAATTCTTAATATTATCTTAGTTATACTCTAAGATATAAATCAGACAAGAGGCATGTGATTTAAAATTTCGTTATTCAAATTTGGTTCGTCATTTTAAATTCTTAATTAATCATTATAGTTCTTTGCGATATGATTTCTGTTCTGTTATCCTCGGGCGGACACATGAGTCACGCCCCTACGTCGGTATAGTACCAGCTACTGGCTACAAACTATAAGCTATAAGGATTGCCCCACTAGCATCGCTTCTTCTACCAATCTATTGGCATAACCCCATTCATTATCATACCAAGCCACCACCTTCACCAAATCGCCATCTACAACCTGTGTTAAACTTAAATCGACAATCGATGAATATGGGCTGCCTATAAAATCTGATGATACAAGCGGTTCTTCTGTGTAACTTAATATACCATCGTAACGTTTCATTTTATCTACCGCTTTTTTAAAGACAGCATTAACTGATTTTACATCCGTTTTTTTCTTGAGCAAAAAGGTAAAATCTGCCAACGATACAACAGATGTTGGTACTCTGATAGCCAAACCATCAAACAGCCCTTTAAGCTCGGGTACAACCAAATTGGCTGCGCTAGCTGCCCCGGTGGATGTAGGCACAATATTCATCCCCGCAGATCTTGCTCTGCGTAAATCTTTATGCGGACCATCTTGTAAATTTTGATCAGCCGTATACGAATGTATTGTAGTCATCATCGCCTTTTTTACACCAAAATTTTCTACAAGTATCTGGGCAACCGGTGCAATGCAATTAGTTGTGCAAGATGCATTTGAAATAATGTCATTTTTACCATAACTGTGCGAATTTACCCCCATAACCACTGTAGCTGCGCCATCCCCTTTTGCAGGCGCAGAAATTATGACCTTCTTGGCTCCTGCCTGAATATGATCTTTGGCCATACTAGGATCGGTGAAGCGCCCCGTGCATTCTAATACCACGTCAATATTTTCTTTTTTCCATGGGAGCAACTTGGGATCTTTTTCTGCATGAACTAAAATCTTTTTTGAGTTGACTACTAAGTCACTACCTTCAACTTTTACCGATTCCCCATATTTTCCATAGTTTGTATCGTATAATAATAGGTGCGCCAAAGTTTTAGCATCTGTTAAATCATTTACCGAGACAATGTTTAACATTGGTTTTGTTGACGCAATTTTAAATGCGTTACGCCCTATTCGACCAAATCCATTAATCGCAATATTTATCGACATTATTCCTCCATAAAATTTTAGTCTTATTTACAATAATAAACTTTTCTCAATGTTTTATTTCTCGGTTAATATAAGTTAAAGGTGAAAAGTTAAGAGTTAAAAGTTTTGTAATATTTTTCGTTGTCATTCCAGACTTCTGATCCGGAGTCTACATAACAGCGAATTCTTTATTGGATCCTCGAGTAATTGCTCGTCGCACTCGCGTCAAGGATGACGACTGAACACTGCCGCTGTTCACTTTTCACTCTCAACTTCTAACTTTTCCTACCGGCTAAATACAATACCTGTCTTTGCTCCGTACTTTGTTACGACATGTTTTGCATTTAGCATTCCAAGTTCTAAAGATCGTTTAAAATTTAACCCCTTTAACAATCCTGCCACAATGCCGCTTCCAAATGCATCGCCCGCACCGGTTTCATCTACTGCTTTGACGGGTTCTGGATAAATGACAGATATTGTTTTACCATCAATAACCGCCATTGCTTCAACCCCATCGGTAATTATTGCTCTAGACATGCCGTATTTTTGCATCTCCGCTGCCAAATCTCCGACTTCACCATCATGTCCAATAAGAGCTGCGGCCTCACAACGGTTTACGATAATAAGCGACACATGTTTAAGCCATTTTTTAACTGCAATCCTGTGGTTTTCCACCTCTGCTAACCCTGGATTCCATGCAATTTTTACCGAATTCTCAACCGCCCATCCAAGCAATGTTTCTATGGTTTTAATTTCACCATTTAATGATGTCAGGTATAGCCATCGCGACTTAATACTACTTAAACCAGCTAAATCATCGGGATGAATATGACCCGATGTACCCCTATCGGTTAAGATTGTACGCTCACCATTCGGATCAACCAAAATTATTGATTGCCCAGAAGTTCCAGCACTAGTTTTAACAAAATGCTCCGTTTTTAGCCCCTCATTTTCAAGTTCTTCAATTATCTGTCTACCTACACCATCACTTCCCACCTTACTCATGATTAATGTAGAAAGAGACTGGCGATGAAATGTCAAAGCGGCATTGGTTGCCCCGCCCCCAGACTGTTGAATAATTCTTTTGACTTCGTGCTTCGCACCCAAAACAAAACATTCATCTAATAAATTGCTGTTTTTCGCATCGGCTTGCAAATAAGCCTTTGGCAACAAAACAAAGTAATCCATAACCGCAGAACCAACACATACAACATCTACCATTTTATCCATTACGCTTTTCCTATTGAATTAAAAATTGATATTTTTTTTGCGACAACATGGTAGATAGCTTCACGCCCAGCTCCAATAATTTCTCTTGTATCATAAATGTCAGGATTGGCGTGCATGAATTTTCTAAGCGCTGTACTAAAAGCAAGTCGTATATCTGTATCGATATTTATCTTCACAACACCCAGCCTGATTGCTTTCGTAATTTCACTTGCCGCAGTAGATGATGCCCCATGCAACACTAACGGAAAATTTGTCGCTTTTTGAATTTTTTCTAATATATCAAAATGAAGTTTCTCGTTGGCCATAGGAACACCATGGGCATTGCCAATTCCTACTGCCAGCACTGTTGCACCCGAACGCTGAACAAATTGAACCGCCTCACCTACATCTGTTAGCCTTGGAGCAGAATTCTTTACGTAATCTTCTCGCCCCATAATTCCCCCAAGCTCTGCTTCTACACTAGCACCATACTGCTTTGCAATTTTGACAATTTCTATAGTACGACTTAAATTATCGGCAAACGGAAGCTTATTTAAATCTATCATTACCGAGGAATAACCTGCCGTTAAACACTTTTTAGCAATATCTACGGATCTTCCATGATCTAAATGTACCACCACAGGAACAGTGGATTTTTTTGCCATCCCTAAGACAATTCCTACTAAATTATCAAATCCTGCATAATCTAATGCTTTTTCAGAAGTTTGCACGATAACAGGAGATTTTAACTCTTCCGCAGCGCTAATCACCGCCTGAGTAGTTTCGATATTCGTAACATTAAAAGCCCCAACAGCATAATGCTGACGGTATGCTTGTGGTATCACATCTGAAAGTGAAACTAAAATACCCCGCTCCTTATATGATTATTGTAGCACATTTTTATTAAATAATTTTCAATGATCAATTTACAATTTTCAAAGAATCACTAATATCACAATGAACAATACGGCTTTAGAAATTATTAAGGTTTCTTCGCAAGTTAAATGTTAAATATTAATTGAAAATTGAAAATTGTTACTTGAAAATTATTTTTGTTAGTATGCTATAATATATTGACTATGAAAAAATATCTTACCGTTTTGTTATCAATTTCAATGCTTTTACTTTCTGCACCAACTGCTGCAGAAGCAAAAACTGCAACTCAATTACAGCAAGAATTAGATGCGGCAAAAAAACAAGCGGAGCTTATAAAGCAGCAAAAAGCACAAAAAGAAAAAGATGCCTCGGCCATAGCGTCACTAATTAAAAGAATTGATGGCGATATAAAATCAACACAAAGTTCACTCCAATCAACCTCGCAAAAATTAGTAAATGTCGCAAATGACATTTCAACCACAAACGAACAGCTATCAAAATCGGAAGCCAGAATGGCAGAGTTAAAAGTGCAGATTGAACAGCTTATTGCTGAGCAATACCAGCAATATATAACTAAATCAGATATCATAACGGCGTTCTCAGGATCTACATTAAAAGAAAGCGTTGAAATTGCCGATTATCAAGCATCACTCGATTCGGAGTTAGAAAAGATTGCCGCAGACGAGGAAATAACACGCAATCAAATTAGAGATACACGAACAAGTTTAGAGCAGCAACAATCACAGCTTCAGGGTTTAAAAGAACAGCAAGTGGCACAAAAAAATAATCTTGAGTCTGAACAGCAAAAAAAGAACAAGGCGCTAACCGATACAAAAGGAACAATAGCGGACTTAGCTCAAGACGAGGCTGAAGTTGCTAAAAAGATTAAAGAAGTTCAAGCGCAAATTACGGCACTTGCAAATACCAAACGTTGGGGCGGCCAGATTATTTCTGATAACGACAGCAGCTGGTATTTTAGCCAACTAGATTATCCGAACAATAAATTGGGTAATTCTCGATATACTATTGCTCAATATGGTTGTTTAA
Source organism: uncultured Candidatus Berkelbacteria bacterium (assembly GCA_903954185.1). GTDB lineage: Bacteria > Patescibacteriota > UBA1384 > CAJBMM01 > CAJBMM01 > CAJBMM01. Next base: position 56,759 of record CAJBMM010000037.1, read on the forward strand.
TTACATCGTTAGGAATGGTAGCAACTTTTTACGGATCGCGAAATGATCCGCCAACTGCAGTCGCTAATTCTAGCTTTAATTCGGGTGGATATTTACTATCTACCAATATTGTAAATGATGGTGGCTCTCAGGCAGTAAATTGGGATTATATAGATCTTGAGTTAAGCAAAGACCACCCAGTTATTGTTGGAGTTTATCTTTCTTCTATTGGGTCTTTAAATAGCTATGGCGTTTCTCATTTTATTGTTATAAAAGGCAAAAACTCCGCTGGAAAATATTTGATGCACGACCCAATTGGTGCCGGGCGTGGATACGATCTATCACAAGTTAAAGCAATGCGTATTATTAGACCGAATTAGGGGATAGGCATCAGGCTATAGGATACGGGAAGTAACAGAAATTCGAAATTCGAAATTCGAAAACAACATTAAAAAATTTCTTTCCAATCGGACAATCAATCGATCAGACGCACAGGCATCCACAACCCTACTCCCTACAAACTGGACTCAGGCTTGACACGCTCTGAGTAAAAGCGTATAAATACCTCAAATGACCATTTATGGTCTATTTATATGCCCAGATCGCCTAGTGGTTATGGCAGCGGTAGCCGCGCAAGCTTACAGCCGTTTATGAGGTTCGAAACCTGCTGTGGGCTCACATGAATTCTTAGGGGGTTAGCTCAGTATTAGAGCGCACCCTTTCCAAGGGTGAGGTCGGGAGTTCAAATCTCTCATCCCCTTTTGGGTGCATGCAACCCCCTTGCATGTTGCGGAGGCGGGTTTTGCAAACCTGCATGCACCCATTCCCGTTGGGTAATTAGCTCAGTGGAAGAGCGCTCCTCTGGCAGGGGAGAGGTCTCAGGTTCGAACCCTGAATTGCCCGTCTGGGGGAGTTTGCGATTAGTGCTACGTGCAAAATGCCTTATCACAAGGTGGCTTGCTTTCGGCACAAATACCATTCTCCCCCACCCCTTCACGCGCTCGTAGCTCAGCGGATAGAGGTTGGGCTTTCTAAGCCTAAAGCCTGGGTCGAATCCCTCCGAGCGCACAACACTCAATCCTGGCCATTTTGGCCGCTCTCGGCGCCTATGCTATATGCATTGGCGCCTTTTTCTTTTCCCCTAGACA
>CAJBMM010000038.1 GCA_903954185.1 uncultured Candidatus Berkelbacteria bacterium
ATGAGCCGTCACAGCTGCCCCCGGCGCACACCGCGCCGGGGGCGGTTTCGTATTTACAGACATGAAGCATGAAGCATGAAGCATGAAGCATGAAGCATGATTCTTATAAGATTGTAAATTCGATTTTTTTGCGTTACAAGCTTTATGCTCCAAGTTTCAAGAAGTAGGCTTTGCATTCACATCTAAAATGTTTTAATCTATTTATAGATGAAAAAACACAAAGCACGGAATAAAAGGGGCATCCGTATTGTTGTCTATTCGCTTATTGCAGTAGTCGCCTTTTTCGTTGTAGCAAATTACCTCATAAGCGCCTCCGCTCAGGTAACTCCTCCACCCCCAACAAGCCGTTTGAGCATTGAAGATTTACAAAATGGTAATCCTGATTCGTGTTTATTTTACTTTTATAGCGCTAACACATACAAAGATTCTACAACTGTAGTTAACCAGTTCCGCACTGTTAAGAACGGAAAAACATCAATTTGGAACGTAGTATTTGATGGCAAGATTTATGATCGAGTAGATATTTCAGGAAGCTCCAATTTAATCAAAATCAAAGATAACAGTGTTGTACCTAACACCGAAGGCGATACGATATATTTTTATCTAATCCCCAAAGTACATGTTAATGGTGGAAATAGCTCTTCAGAAATCCAAAAAACAGTTATTGAAGATAATAATGTTCTAAACGGATACATCTACAAAAATAATGGGGCAAATTCTGGAGAAATCGCAATTAAGAATGGTAGTTCCACAATAGGGTTAGACCCAATAACCGGTGGCAACTCGACCGTATTTAGTGCTTATCTAAGCTGGCTTTATAACAATTTTGATCAAGGTAAATGCCACACTAAGAAAGGTCCCCCAACTGGCACAAATCAAACAAAATATTTTGATCCAATAGATGCCAAAGGCCTGAATGGCGATACCCGCACAGTAGGATTGGCTAATTCCTTAAATGCCGATGATAAATATTATTATGTCGCAAAAGGTAACTATCAGAAATCGGACGGTACATTAAAGTTGACGGGATATATTTACCGAAACAACAACAAATACGTGATGATAGACGACGCAGGTGTAATTATTGCAAATTATACAGGCGATGCGATCGGTAAAAATTGGGATAATACACTATCTGCAACGGTAAATAACTTTAAACCCCCCAAACCGATTATTAGCAACTCAGAAACTGTATATCATATAAAATTACCGGGTAACCTTGGTACAGACGGTAGCCAATTCAAAGCTGTGATCGACCCACCAATAATTGATTCTGGATTTGTCGCCTCTACCACAGGTATAAATTTAGGAGATCTGAATGGCCTAAATAAGAATGTAACGATAGAAGCTCAATTAGTTGATGGCAATGGCCCATATTTAGTAAAAAACTTAATAAACATCAACGACACCAACAAAAACGGAATATACAAAGAGAGTGATCTTGGCGGTTTTTCCGGCACTTTTCTTAGTAGTTGGGATATTTATACTTTAACCGAGGAAGATCTGAAACAATTATATGGAGCAACCACACACTCGACACACTCTGATACGCTTGTTAAAAATATCGTTGTATGTATTCATAAAAAACTTAACAATAACAAATACGTATCCGGTAGCACCACCTTAAAAATTCCTGATGATTTTAAGGTTGCTAAAGACCAAACTGGGGGTGTTTTTGATTGGACTGGCAAAGAATCGCTTTATAATATTCAAGTTCCAGCGAAAGACGGATCAACTTGTGGCACCGTAGACGAAACATCAGTAATTGAGAATTTACTCACTAATTACACGCCAACACCTTCGGCATATGACACTATTATGCAAGCTATACTCAATGCCTTTAAATCATTAGCATTCTTAATTCAGCGAGCCATTATTAACGTGGCAATATGGGTAATTATGAATATGAGTAATAGTATACCAATATAAAAAATGGAGAATGCAGAGTGGAGAATGCAGAATTGTTGAAGATTAATTTATAGAGACAGAGGTTGTAGGTTGTAGGTTGTAGGGGGTAGGTTGTAGAGATGATAAGGAATGAATTCCATTAAAAACGATACAAGTGCGCGATGTGCGTCACACGATCAAGGAAAATATGTTGCAAAGTAAGATAAATAATTTAATCTCAATTTTAACGCTTAACAAAGCTAAATTATTTAGATTTGCTATTTTTTCATTCTTAATTACCACCTTTATCGGCTCTTTAGTAATGCAAAAGGCGTATGCCCAAAACGCAGATGATCTAAAACTAACGGCAGCTAATACGCTATCATCTACAACATCGGTTGATATTAAATTTAATAAAATTGCGGGTATAAAGAATTATTACCTCTACCATTATAAAGAAAGCGATACCGACCCATTCTCTAACCTACACAAAATTAGCACCTCGCCAATAACCGCAGATTCAATTACTACAGCAACTTACAGTCAAACCGTAACAGAAACAGCAGGTGTATGGTATTACGGTTTGTTTGCGCAAAAAGATGCAGAGATAGCATCTGATGCAAATGCAATAAAAACTACTACTCAAACCCCAATCACTACCACAGATAGCTCTGGTGGTGGAGGTGCGGGAGGTGCAGGTGGCACAGCAGGAGATACTACGGTTGTTAACCCAACGCAGGCAGAATGGGACAAAAACTGCTCAGAGGCAGTTGCTTCTAGCAAAACAAGTTCTGGAGGAATAAGCAAAGGAGCCCTTACAACCGTAAGTTTATATTCACAAATGAATAGTGAGGGTGTAAAAAAGGTATTCAAATGGTCTTTAAGCCTTGTAAACGTAATTGTGCTTATGTTTTTACTTATCATTGCTTTTGCCAACATTGCGCGAGTTCAAATAGATACATATGCGGTAAAAAGCATGTTCCCAACACTAATTGGTGGCATACTCTTAGCTAACTTTAGCTGGCTTTTATGCCGATTCCTAATAGAAACATCTACATTACTCTATAACTCACTTGTAGGGCCTTACGGGGGCGGCGCAGGGCTATTATCGTCTATTGCGACAGGCTACGGATTAGGCGAACAAACTATTTGCGCTGCTGCCAATGGCACTAGCTATGCATCTGGATTATTAGGCGCTATAGTTGGTACCGTTTTGATTGCAATTGCCGCGGTATTAATGTTTACGCTATACGCGCTGTTAATTGCTAGAATTTGGATAATTACCATGCTTGTGGTAATTGCCCCAATTGCCTGCATTACTTTAGCAGTAGCCAGCACTCGTCCATACTTTAAAAAATGGTCTTCATTATTCTTTAACTGGGTATTTATGACACCAGCCGCATTCTTGATATTAATTTTGGCTAAACAGGTAACCGCTATTGGGGATGGTCCAAATCTAACCCGCTACATCTTAACTACCGCTTTACTGTACTTTGCAATACAAGTGCCATTTAAGATGGGTGGCGATTGGATGCGCCAATGGGGCAACGTTGTTTCTAGCTTTAAGAAAAAAGCATCACAGCCAATTGTTAATCAAGGCAATGCTGTTAAAGATTGGGCTGGCAAGGGCTACCAAGCTCAAAAAGACCTTCTTAAACTCCGCGCCAAAGAATTAGCAACCAGAGATACAACCTTTGGCGGCAGAGTTCGCAATATAAATCCTCTTTCTGGCGCACGCAAAATGATGGCTCGAGGCAGAAGAAATAGAGAAACAGCCACAGAGACTTTAGATAATCGGTTGAAGGAGAGAGACGATACTGCGGCAGCACAATGGGGCAGAAATAACGATCGCGGCAAAGCCCGGATGGAGCAGCTGGAAAAAAGTCGTTCCGGAGCAAAGAACGCAGCCCTAGAAAAAACCGAATTAGCCGAAGGCGAGGGCGCTACTAGGTACTATCAAGATTCAAAGACAAACAGATCTAGAACGGTTGGAAATGAGTTAACGCAAAAGGCTATTGAGGAAGAGCTAAAACAAGCAAAGCAAACAAAAGCTGCTGCACTATTAAAAGACGACCCGACAATTAAATCACTTTCCCAACGCCTAATAAAAGCCGGATACGAATCTAAAACAGCAGAAGATATAGTCGCCAATTTAGAGTCAGAACATAATAAAGAATTTTTAAACACTAACACGGGTAGAATTGTCTATGAAAAATTGACTGGTGCTGCTTGGGATAAAGAGGCTGCAGAAGAATGGTTAAAAAAGGCGCAAAACAAGATTGCTTCGCACTATGCTGGCAGAAATGAAGAGTCGGCGCCAGATTCGGAAGGTGCCAGAAAGGCACGCAATCTATCAAAAGCCAGAGTAGAATCAACAATTGCCGATTTACAAGTAAAACGGGCATTTATAAGAGCGGAATCTAAAGCCAGAGAAGATTATGTTTCCGCTGTAGCACGCGGCAAAGTTGAAGACGCAACACCCGAAGAAGTTGAAAGTGCTAAGAACTTACTAGAGCAAAGAAGCAAGTTACTTTTACTTAGGGGTGAGCGCGATGCAATGCATAAACAAGTAGACGGACTAAAAGGTGATGCTAAAAAAGAGATTGAGCCTATTGTTGATGAAATTAAAGCCCTTGAAGCAAAACGTAACGAAGAAATTGCAGAGCTAACAAAAAAAGCAATTGCCAAAGTAGAGACAAGCGGTATTACTGATCCATATACGATAAGTAAAAAGGTTAGGGCGCTTAAAATTTCAGAAGAATATGATGCGAAAGGGCTAGCTGAGATCAATGCTAAGAAAACAAGGGTAAAGGAAATTGAAGAACAATTTTCTCAAAGAGATGATGTTAAAGCTATAAAAACCAAAATTACTACTAAGAGCAATGAGATTAAAATGGCAACCATTAAACTTGATAAACTAGATCAACAAGTTGTCAGACACTCTTATGAAGCTCAGGAAGCAGCAATTACAGCCGATGATGAACTTGTCGAAACATCTGCTCGCAGAGTTGCCATGCTCTCACAATCTGAGGTTGGGCACGCCATAGATGCTAGAAGGGCATTATATAGGCAACACATTGCAACATATCAAGCCATGGCAGACCAGTATGCCCAAATGGCTATAGCAAAACTACGTATAGACCCTGCTTGGATTGCCAAATACACTTCTACTGACTTTGAAACTGGCGTTGCTCAGGATCCAAACGCTGGGTATGGCGAGGCGCAAGTTTATGCGCGTAATGCTGACGATGTTATAGATATGCGCGACAAGCACTATATCACCCAAATAAAATTGGCAACTGCTAAAGCCAATGCCGAGTCAGAACATCGCAAAGGTGTAGAAAAATCTACTTTAGAAATGATTGGTAGTCAAATGATTAACGATAGAATTGAGATTGCCGATGCAACAGTTAAAAAAACTACAGCGAGAGTAAAAAAACTAACCGAAGAAATTGAGAAACAAAAATTAGTTGCGCGAAAAATTAGTGAAGAAATAATAGTTGCACATTCTAATAATTTGGATGACACCGAACTTAATAAAAAGTTAGCTGAACAAAATATTTTAATTGAACAAGCAGAGAAAGAGTTGATTCCAGCAAAACATTCTTTGGCTTTTGCTGAAGAAAATTATGATAATCAACAAGCACAGTTAGAAGAACATGCCAAATTAGTTTTTGATCAAACTGGGGGGAATTTAGAG
>CAJBMM010000039.1 GCA_903954185.1 uncultured Candidatus Berkelbacteria bacterium
AGTTCGACCAGCTCACTATCTTCGCGCTACTCGTAACGCAACACTTCGATCCTTCGACAAGCTCAGGATTTCGGCTCACTCATATCTAAGAGCCTCAATAGTTCGACCAGCTCACTATCTTCGCGCTACTCGTAACGCAACGCTTCGATCGGGTCTTTTTTAGCGGCCCTAATTGCAGGCCATAGTCCAAAAATAATACCAATTAATACCGATGAACCGACTGCAAACAAAATTGTTCCAGAAGAAATGTTTGGCACTAGCTCTGTTTTAGATTTGATAATTAAATCGGCAATAAATGCAGCAATAAGCCCAATTATTGCGCCGGTTAAAGTGATAACAATCGCCTCTATTAAAAATTGGATTAAAATTGCGGCATTAGTAGCGCCAACAGCCTTGCGTAGCCCAATCTCGCGAGTGCGTTCTGTAACTGTTACTAACATAATATTCATAATGCCAATTCCGCCCACAATTAATGATATTGCAGCGATGGCAGATAAAAATGTGGTAATTAATGTTATAAATGTGTTAAATAACCCAACTAAATCATCGGCAGTAAGTACCGAAAAATCTTCGGTATTATTATGATTAGACAACAGAGTTTCGTGCATCTTTTGCTTAACAGTGGTCACGTTACCGGCATCATCTACTTTGGCAACCATTCGATAAATTTTAGCTTGATTCTTATTAAATGCAGTGGCCGTATCGAATGGAATGACAGACATAGTGTTAAATTCAGAGCCAAAGGTAGATGCATTCTTGGCTTTTTGCAATGTGCCTACAACTGTTAACTCTCTACTATTTAGCATAATTTTCTGACCAATTGGGTTTTCGGTACCAAACAAATCTTCTGTCGGCATACTACCTAATACAATTTCACCAGAATCTGCGCTAGAGGCAAAAACGCGGCCTTTATCAATTTTCAATACGTCTAAAGCATCTAGAATATTAGGAGTAGAACCGAAAATAGTAGTTGTGCTTGTTTTTTCGCCATTTTTTAATATGCCAGAGACCAAGCTCATCGGCGCAACTGCGCTAATATGATCTAACTTTTCTAACGATTTGACATCATTTTGCGTTAAAATATCTCCTGTTACAAAGTTTGCAGGGTTAACTTGCCCAGAAGCGCCTCCTGGGTTTTTAGTATCAATTTTCCCCGATGTAACAAATACCACATTGGTGCCAAAACCTTGAATCATACCTGATATATTGTCTTTTAGCCCTTGACCCAATGAGACAAGTACGGTTACTGCAAAAACTCCAATCATAACACCTAGTAAATTTAATACTGCTCGAACTTTGTTACCCCACAATGAAATTAGTGCGGTTTTTAAGCTATTAATTATCATTATGCAAACTCCTTTTGCTCGCCATCAAATAAATGAATTGTTCTGGTGCAATGTTTGGCAATGTTTGCATCGTGAGTAATTATTATGATTGTTTTTCCGTTTTTGTTTAGCTCTTTTAGAATATTAATAATTTCTTGGCCACTTTTTGAATCTAGGTTACCGGTTGGCTCATCGGCTAAAATTACTTCTGGATCATTTATTAACGCTCGCGCAATTGCTACCCTTTGACGCTCTCCGCCAGATAGTTCACTAGGCTTATGATTTATTCGAGCACTTAAACCAACCTGATCGAGTAATTTTTTAGCGTGCTTTTTAAATTCTGCTTTATTGCCGCGTTGATATAATGTTGGCAACAAAACATTATCGAGCGCCGAAAGCCTTGGAAGCAAATTAAAAGTTTGAAACACAAAACCAATTTTTTGACCGCGCAACTGGGCCAATTTGCCAGTTGGCATATTTAAATTGATCGCTTTTTCATCGATTAAAAGTTCGCCACCGCTTGGCCTATCTAATAACCCAATTATATTCATAAGGGTAGATTTTCCGGAGCCCGATGGCCCCATAATAGCTACCATTTCGGCGGCTTTAATTGCTACATTAATTCTTAATAGCGCAGGCACGCTTAGTTTTCCTGCCGTGTAAATTTTATCAACATTTTTAAGTTCAATTATTGTATTCATATCTAAATTATATCTGCTTTTAAGATAAATTAACAGCCTTACTTACCAAATCTTGAATAATAACCGTGTATAACACACTTTAGTCTGGTTTGAAACCAAGCTAAAGCTTGTGCTACGGGGTAAACTCGTAGAACACACTTTAGTGTGGCCACGTTAAAACTTGTTCTCCGGTTTTGTTTGTAGAACACACTTCTTGACCACCCCCGACTCGTCCAAGGTTCGCCGAGGCGGGCGTAGCTTTGAGCGTAAGAGGTTAGTGTGGCTATAGACAAGTTCCCCTTCTCCACTGTTGCGTTTTATTAGTAAATATTGTATAATCTTAGTTATTGCATCATATTATGCGCAAAAGGAGATCGCAATTGCGCAAGTTTTGTACCATGGTCAACCTTCTGGCAGTTGCATTGTGCTTTTGCACTTTGTGCTGGTTGGGTTGGCAGATTTACTTCACCCCCCGTGCCACAGATGTTATAGTGGCACAAGCTCGCTAAACGACGCGATCGATTACCGCGTCACTCCACGCAGATGGCGCGCGGGACACCCCGCGCGCTTTTACTTTATCCTTTTAAAGAATCACCACCCCTTACCACCCCCCCCCTAAAAAGAGGGGATTTGGTTATAATATATAAAAAGCACTCTCTTCTTATTGCACTGGCGTTCCCGCTGCGACTAGATCTTAGGTTGGTGCAAGGCAGACTCTCTGAAGAATTCGCATACTTTGCAAGGAGGGGTTAGGGGTGGTACAATCATACTTTACCGCCTCATTTATTAAACCAAAGAATATCCATCATCGTTAACCAAAATAGCTTGGTTATCGTTTAAAATTTTAACTTCATATTTACAGTTTTTAATTTTCGCTTTTAGTACACTTGCCATCTCTGGCACGTAATGCGCTTTAATTACAAAAGGCACTAAATTTAAGGCTAAGAGATCTGTTACGCCATGCCGATTTGTTTCGCGCCAAGTGGCTACTTCTATTGTTGGGCAAGCAATATAAGAACCAGCGCTTACACCTATATACGCTTTACCTTTGGCAATCTCTTCTTTAATAATTTTATCAAACCCAGTGGTCTTAATGGCTTTTAGCAAATAAAAAGTGTTACCGCCCCCAACCCAAATCACATTCTTATCAGATACAAATTGCCTTAATTCATCCTCACGCTTGCCCTCAATATCATAGGATGTCGCATGATATTCTTTCATCTGATTGAGCCGCTTTTTATCTGGTATGTGGGGGTGTTCCGAACCTTTACCAGCAGTAGAAATATATGCCACATTTAATTTTTCTTTAGGTATACCTAAAAGATCGGATCCCTTTTCATAAACAAAATCTGTATCCGATGCTAATAATAATTTCATTTATTTACTCACTAAAAGTTCGCCAGTTTGAGAGTTGTAAACACCATCGTAAAATTTACCATCTATGTCTTGTAATTTTGACATAAAGGGAATTGCCCCTTTTGCCGCATTAGTCATGCCATCTATAGGCAGATTATCAATGCTGTGCCACTCTAGCACACCATCTTCACAGCTCAAATCGGTTAGATTAACGCTTAATCTGCCAGTAAACCAAAATATCACATAATGAGTGTTGTTTCGGCTTGAGCTTGTTACTAGCCGCGCTTTAAAATTTTCAATATCTTTAATGTGAATTTGCGGCACTTCTTCTGCTAATTCACGAAGTAGTGACTTTTCAATATCCTCACCCTCACCAATCTCTAGCTCAACTTTACCACCTATGCCAGTAATTAAGTTTGGTAGCAACTTCTTAGTGGCACTCCTACGCAATAATAATAGTTTTTGCCCTGTTTTATCACTTAGCACTACCGCTGTTCTTACGTCAATTTTCATATCATTCCTTTTATTATTGCTAATTTGCAATTTGCATATTTTGCGCACTTAAAAACTCTGGCAGCAAACTACCAATCTTTTCTTAGATAAATGTTGATTACTGGAGTTTTTTATAAACGTAAATGTTGGCCATCCAGACAACTGGCATTGCTACTAGTACGCCAAGCCCAAGTGCCAATACACCAAGTAAAATTACTCCAAATTCTGCAAAACCAAATGCTAATAAGCGCAATTTAACTTTATCTGTTAATTTAGAGCTGTAATCCATCGCCTCGGTAATGCTCATGTCTTTATCTACAATAGCAGCTAGAGTAAATTGATATCTAAGCGCCAAATAAATACCAGGAATAATGAAAAATAGTGTGCCAATTATTACTATAATTGCTAATAATAATGATGCACCTAGTATTCGCCAAAAATATTTAAACTGGGTAAAAATTTCTGTCACCGCTAGCTTCTTTTCTTCATATAAACTAAGTGTAATTTTATAAAAACCAGCTGTAATCCATGCCGAAAGAATAAAGCCGATCAAAGATCTGGTTGTACTTTGATCATTTACATCACCGCTGCCAACAGATGAGACGATGGTCATAATCAAACCCGTGCCAACTAGATACCAAAAGTTATTGGAAATTGCTTCCCAGCCATAGCTCAATGCTTTTTTTATTTCGACTGATTTTGTTTCAGGCATTTAATTCTCCATTTTTGGTTGATATTAAACTTATTTTAAGAATTATTCAAGCGACAAGATAGCGAATTATTGTTTTTTGGTTTTTTACCCCCGGCATGGTTAAATACTCTTCCTCGTGATCACCTGCAATTCTATGACCAGATTCCTTAATAAAATCGTGTATTTTTTGCACCGTTGGGCCTTCCTCGGAGTATGGCCCTAGGTGCAAAATTTCCGCATATGTTCCACCCTTCCACATATCAATTTTGGCAATAATTTTTGGATCTTTTTGTGTCAAATCTGCCTCTTTTACATAATCTGGTACCACAATACCCCAAACGCCAATCCACTGATCCCTTGGCTTTAAATGAGCATTGGGCCAGCGGGCAGAAAGTTTACCAAGTTCCATTTTAATGCCTTTTGGTTTATAAACCCCCATTTTGGCAGAGTACGCCGCACCATAAAGTGCTTTCATAAATGGCTCAGATACTTTGTTTGGGTCGCCAACCGAGGTTACGGTTAAAACCTTTCTATCTGGTAATTTGGTTAATACGGGCGTAAATGCCTTCATCATTCTCCTTAATTCAGATTAAATTTCGGCAAATAAAACTACATAATTATGGCCATATTTTATAGCACATTTGGGACAAGTGGTATACCACATGTATGTTTTTTTGCTTTTATAGCCCTTCTCTTTTACATACTTTTCAAAACTTTTCATCCAAATACCCGTATCTTTAAACTCACCTTCATAAACTTTGGCGATATATTTACCACTCAAAGTTGTATTCTCAGCGCCTGCAACCTCTTTATCTACCGCTAAATACAAATCCATACTCCACATAGATTTAGAGTCCGATAAACAAAGCCCATCTTCAAATTTTGCGCCACCCTTATCTACCAACTTAGTTAATTTAGTCATAACCGAACCAAAATTCAAAGGCATAAACATAAATGTTAATACCTTGCCCTTAATGAACTGTTTATCATTCCACTCGATAGTTTTCTCATCCCAAAGTTTGGGATCAAATTTTGGACAGCATTCTTTATTCTCACTCATTTTTTCCTTTCGTTCATTTAGGTTGCTTAAGTTTCTTAAGTCACTTAATATTTTCTATAATCTCGCCTTTTATTGTAAAGGTTTTCGTTATAACCACCACTTTTTATAAACTTTTCTTCTGTGGCTTTTATCTGCTTACTTAATAAGTAGGTTTCTAAATGGCAAAGCGTTAGTAAATAGTTTGCATCATCTTGTGGATTCCCAAATAGTTTTGGTTTTTCTATAAACTCACCTAAGCTGCTTAAGTTACTTAAGTTACTTATTTTGTAGGCAATCCCCCTAAACTCAGCCGTTTGCTTTTCATCTTTTGAAAATATTTCCAATTTATTTTGACGCAAAAAGTCTTCATAATCGGTTAGCAGCTCTTCAAAAGAAGCGTTTGCAACACCTAATAATTTAATCACACCCTTATCAGAAGTTAATCCTTGGCATATGCCCTCTACAATATTTTGTTTGCCACTACGTGCCGCTTGGTTCATTTGATCTGCCTGGCGATAATCTGGCTTTCGGCCAATACCTAAGCTACTTAAGCTACTTAAGTCACCTAAGATATACTTTTTAGTAAACTCTACCGTTAAATCATGAATAATCTCTGCATACCCATAAGTTAGTAAATATTTTACCTTGTTCATATGACCTCTATCTATTAAGGATTGTTTGCCAGGCATTCAGTAATTTCTGCACCACTTAACTCGGACATTTTTTTGTCACAAAATGCCGGAATTGCTGGCCGCTCTGCAAAGGGGTTTTCTACATTCTTAAAATTGTTGTAGCTGTATAAATAATAATCATTGCAAAAATAAACATCAACGCCCGTTAGTTCGCCAGATGGTTTATTACAATAATTATCCATATAATTATTAAATTGCGACAATTTTGCATCAGTTAAACCCTTTGGCCTTGTTACTGTGAAAATTACCCTATTCCTAATCGGCGGATAACAAAGCAACGCTGCAATCGCCAATATTCCGATTAGTATTAATATATATTTAAGCCATTTTTTCATTTTGATCTTTTATTAAAAAATAAGTTTATTTATTAATAGTATTTTTTCGGGGCCACATGTTTCCAGTTTCGACTTAACAATCTCCCAAATATCGAGCAAATGTTCGTTCAATTTCTCTGCAGCAATCGCTTTTCCGGCGCAAGAATCAGCATTATTACACCCATATATATAACCTTCATCAGCTTCATGAATTGCATTAACTAATTTATTAAAATCCACCCCAACTATGTCTTGGGGGCGTAAAGCAGATGCAGAGAGTGCAGGGCTTGCAATATGAGTCAGTTTATTACGATATGCCGTCCAAATCTTTTTTGCGTCTTGAGTAGTTGTGAAGCCCCAGGGTATTCTGCTTTTAGTATCCATAAACAGTTCTACGAAGCAGTCCGTTTCATTTTTCTTTAAATTTCCAACTTTTGGTATGTGAAAATGTTTTTTGAATCCCTTTGCTAATTTTGATCCTTCCGTTTTAATTGCAACAATCTCTCTTTCATCCCACGCTTTACCATCATTTAGAATATTGTTAACTTTTGAAAGTAAATTAATTAGCGAAAACCCACCGAGTATTGATAAAAAATTACCACCACCTATGCAGCAGTTGAACCTGCAAGTTTTCGCAGAATAGAATGTGCGGCAGTCATTTACCATAAAATTCACTCGAGTATCAAGCTCATTAATTACACCCTCTTTGTCCATTTTAGATCGCCTACTCTCTGAGCCTTAAAGTCTGTGTTGGTTAAAAACTATAAGGTACTTGGTTGTTGCGTGTTTGGTTGAGAATGCTCTGGATGATACTACGCTCATCTTAAAAAGCTGTAGGTGGTTTTGATGGTTTCGGAGGTGGTGCAGGTGCCAGATTGATAAGCGGCTTTTTAGTGTGCTATCTGCGATTATTTTTTACCAGATTTAGAAAGCATGTAAATCATACCACCGAGACATAATAAAAAGATTCCAATACCAATTGGCGATCCCCAACCTAAAACTAAGTTCAATTCATCCATATACACCTTTCATTTATATATTATCACCGAGCCCAAACCCTCGCAACTATACATCTGGCGAAGATAAAAAAATCGTAGAACAGACTTTCTTTCCCTCCGTAGCTTTACGCGTAGGATGGGAGTCAGGCTAGAACCAAGCTGAAGCTTGTACTACGGGGTAAACCCGGAGAACAGGCTTTAGTCTGGCTTGAATAACTAGTTAAAACTTGTGCTCAAAAAAAGCTATCTAATTGTCGTTAAAAGGGCGCTACAAACCAATCGCCTCAGGGGTATGAGGCGATTGCCCACCATTCATATATTTGTTATTTCACTATTGTTTTTGTGGCATTACATCACTTGTTTTGTAAACCATAATATATTTATCATCGGTGAATTTTGCTACCCCTGGGTCTGCGGTTAATGCCCCTGAATCAAATCGATTGCCTGTTCTTGTAAAATTTTTGCCATCGGCAGAAGATGATATTTCTATGCCGCCGGTAAATAAATAATACAGATCATTTTCATAAACCACGTTAGGGATGGCCCCACCCGTAAAAGCAACACCCTCATAAGTAAAATTTAAACCATCTATAGATGTTGCCGAAAGTACTTTTTGATCGTCTGTTCCAACATACATGCGCCAATCATCATTTACATTAATGACATCTGGATCAAAAATACCTCGATATTTAAACCTTACACCATCTTCTTCTGTAAAATTTAATCCATCATCAGAAATAGCAGAATAGATAGCATTATTGCTTAAACTGCCGCTGCGGGTTGCGTTAATATCTAAATAATATAATCTAGTTCTTCCATCTGGCAATACAAACGGGCAAGGATCTACCGCCACCTTTTCGCCCAACCCTTTAATAGCAACAATAGATCTCTCGCCCCATGTTGCCCCACCGTCAGCCGATTGAATGTGACCAATTTGTTCTGGTTTATCATCTACCGTTACATCTACAAAATATACATGTAACACGCCATTGTTATTGATAACATCGGGCACGCTTGCATGCTCTGCAATAATCTTTTTTGAATCTACCCAACTTGTTAGCGTTGTGCCCGTAGCATACGAAACCTTATCTTTATACGGCCCCTGATCCATTGTTGACCATTTATATTCGTTAGGATCTTTGCCCTTATCTGCAGATTTTGTCGGCTGATCTGTTGTATTTAATGCAGATGAAGATTTATCTTGTTTTGTAGCACCCAGCAAAAAGTAAATCCCGCCAAATACAATAATTATGGCCAAAATTGACAAAATTATCCACGGCAACACCGTGTGTTTTACTTGATTATTTTCGTCCATTTTCCCTCCAAATTTCATATTAACACTGGGGCAATGCGCGCGCAACTTAAATTGGGCCGAGACGGCGCATACTGCGCGTTCGAAAAGATATGAATACTGGCTATTACGCCTTGGACACAAAAAAGCCACAAATGTGGCTTTTTAGTTCTTATATTCAACGATGTCCTAATATAGATTCAGGATGACAAAATAAGATATTTTCTATTAAAATGAGCGGCTAGGTACAAAGGTGTAAGCTATGCCTTGTTTGCCAGCGCGGCCAGTACGGCCAATACGATGAATATAATCATCGTAATTATTAGGCTGATCAAAGTTAATAACATGCGAAACATTAGGAATATCTAAACCTCTAGCGGCTACATCGGTTGCACAAAGCGCACGTACCATATTACTTTTAAAAGCATTTAAGGCACGTTGGCGTTGTGATTGTGTCTTATTACCATGAATTGCTTCGGCCGATATGCCAAATTGTGCAAGTTTTTCTGATAATCTTTGAACACCGTGCTTGGTTTCACCAAATATTAATACTTTTTCATACTCTTCTTTTGTTAACATTTGTAGTAGTATGCCTAACTTTTGTTCTGGAGTATCATAACGCACCACGTCTTGTTCTATGTGCGTACTGGCAACAGGGGCGCAAACCGAAACAGTTTCGTATTCATGCATCATTTTAGATACCAACTGCTCCACAGTACTAGTCATAGTAGCGCTAAAGCACAAAGTTTGACGAGCAGCAGGCAAGGCATCTACTAAAAAGTTAATATCTTTAGAAAAACCCATATCTAACATTCTATCGGCTTCATCTAATACCAAAGTATCAGTATTTTCTAATTTTAGTTCTCCTCGCTCAAATAAATCTTTTAAGCGTCCGGGTGTACCAATAACAACATGCGGATTTTTACGCAGAGTAGAAATTTGGCGAAACATATTGGCGCCGCCAACTACCACCGCGGAATACAAACGCATGTCGCGCGTAAATGCTCTGTATTCGTCGTCAATTTGAGTAGCAAGTTCTCTAGTAGGCACAATAATTAGTGCAGTAGATGTCGCAGGGTTTTTGTTGATTTTTTCGATAATTGGCAATAAAAATGCCGCGGTTTTGCCAGTACCAGTGTTAGCTAGCCCAAGCAAGTTTTTGCCATCCATAATAGATTGGATTGCCTGATCTTGAATTGGGGTTGGAGTAATGTAATTGTGATTTTCTATATTGCGGGTTAAAAGCCCTACAAAATGAAAATCTCTAAATCTGTGAGTTGGCACATATTCGGCCTGCTCGGCAATTACGGTTGCACGATTAATAAACTTATCAGGATTTATGTATGTCCCTTTAAATCTTGCTCTGCCGCCCATGCTTGGACGACGATTGTTTCCAGAGAACCTGGAATTTTGGGGTCTGGCCCCACGAAAATTTGAGTAACTCAACTAATACCTTTCTTTTGGCTTTCTAAGGCATCCGCTAACAATTGTCATTTCGAGTACGGCGAGAAATCCCGTCGCATTTAAAAAAACGCCTGCGAATACCAATTTATTATCTCTTGCGTTCGAACAACGAGATAATCTTTTCCAAAAGCACTCGGTATTCATGAAGTTTTACATTTTTAGTTCAACTTCTTGTTCAAATTGCTTGAACAATAACACAATGTATTAATAATAGCATACTTTGATAATTATGTCAACTATTATTAATTGACTATTTTGTTATTTTATTGTAATATATGCCTTAACCGCACTTTTAAAAATCACCTTCGGTCTCGCTAGGTCTCACCGCGCTATGGAGGCGCAAAATATTATGAAGCATCTGACCTCTATCGCACCGCTCGTTATCGGCATCCTGTTGGGAGTAATATGGGGGACGTTAAATTCCGCCTCCCATACGAATCCGCTCACGGCAGAGCAAGCCGCATTGGCCAAGCAATACATGGCGCTCACTGAAAGCGCAAAGGAAGTGTTGATGGCAAAGAGCCTCGTTGACGAAACGATCGCTCTCGATGAAAGTGCCAATAAAAACAAAGTCGTTTCTGCGGTTGCCGACATGCTCATCCACGAGGGTGCCACTTGGGCGCCAGACCCAAAGCACCCTACCATCATTATCTCATCAGGAAAACCAGGCGGTGCGTGTCTGGAAATCAGGTGGCTAGGGATGCCATTCATCCTCAATGCCGAAGTTACAGATGCGCGCTTGACGCACTTTGTACATGCCACAACACGTAACATTGGCATGTACAAGAAAGAGCAAGCGATGCGAAACGCAGCTCAAGAACGCCTAGACAGAATCTTGCCTTTCTGATTCGGTGGCGGCCACACGGCCGCCGCCCCATCCCAGAGTTCATTTAACCTCACCCTAACCCTCTCCTTAAACGAGAGGGAATCCGTCAAATGAATTGTGGAGATGAATAAGGGTTGCGTGCCCCCGTCTCGCCGAAGGTTCGCAGAGGCAGACAAAGCTTTTGCATAGGAGGGTGGAGATCAAATAAAGACCAATAATTGGTCTTTTTTAGTATAAATACATGTAAACAATACCTTTATATGTCATTCCCGTGGAAACGGGAATCTATATAATTAATTATAGCTATAGATCCCTGCCTGCGCAGGGATGACAAATAATAAATGGGATTACATATTATTTTGGTATGTTCTAAATATCAGCTAAGCGGCTTTTTATTATCTCTTTTATCAATTCATCGGGAATTGGGTTATCAAGCGTGAATTGAATAGTACCTTTGGCTAATTTATATCCTTTTAACTTATCTTTTAGCTGGGCAATTGGCCCAGAAGTTGGAAACAAACTTAAATGGCCTTTAAATGCAGCAAAACCAAGCAAATACTTGCCGTTAAATTTAAAGCCAGGAATTCCATAGCTAATACATTCTTCTGCATTTGGCACTTCCTCGCGTACAATTTGACGTATGTGCTCTAAGGCGTTTCGCTCTTGTTCGGTTAGATTATGCAAATATTCATCAATTTTGTTCATCAAATTATATTATCACAATACTTTTTAATCGGATATACACATTTTCGTCAGATTATCCCCTCCTTTGCAAGGAGGGGTTAGGGGTGGTACAACAATTTCAAATTAATAATTGAATCGATATGCGGTTGACTACGGCTTATCTATAAAGTATTAATAAACTACGATGTGTCTCAGGAGGTGTTCCATGATGGAGAGCCAAATGCCGTTCGCTGAATATCGCCGGTTGCCACGCACAGACGTTTGGGGCAATAGCTTCACAGTCCTAACCGCGGGCGGAGAAAAACGGTAGTTGGACGTTGCCAGAGGTGGTGTCGCTCGCAAGCGAAACGGAGTACGACTGGTATAGCGGATGCTCTAGCCTGTCCATTGTGATAGGGGTTGGGCACATATCTGCCACAGAAATCACAAATGCTCTTGGCCACAGCGATTTCACCGTTGCACACGTTACGCGTGCACAGCTGCCATTCCCTCTAACCTACAACAACTGCCGCATTCCGTGCGCACGACGCCCTATCTAGGGCGCAACATTAGGCACATCGTCACTGGCCTCCGCGGCACCTGCTTCGGAGGTCAAACCTTTTTAACATTGGCTGCTGCATCTCATAAATGGCACATCAAATTTAAATATGATATAACAATAGTGATCTCGTCTAGTTATTCCAGCAAAGTTGGCTCATGTTAGCGCGTGAGTATGCTGGGCTTGCCAGTTTCTGGCGAGTAAGTTGGCGCAAGACTCAGGAGGCGAGTTACACCGGTTTCTTCGATCTGAGTAGTCGAGATCGGGGGCGGGGTTTATTTCAGACCTCGCCCCTTTACCTTAACAACAAGGGAGGTGATTGAGCTGTACGAGCGCACAATTCGGTTCCAAACGATCAAAGAGTTAGTAAGACTACTGGAGCTAGGCAGGCAGTATCGACTAGTTCTCTGGAACATGCTCCACAGCCGTGATGATGATTATTACAGTAACTGGCACATTCCCAAGAGGGATGGTGGTGAACGGACAATTCAATCGCCAACACAAGAGCTGCGCGTTGTTCAAAGGGAAATCCTTCGTCACATCCTAGATGTGCTACCGGTTTCCCCTTATGCGCACGGGTATGTTATGGGGCGTAACATCGCTACTAATGCCTCCCATCACACTCACTCGCGCTCAATGATAACCGCGGATATTCAAGATGCGTTTGGCACCACTAGCTTTGCCGCAACTTGCCATCGATGCAAACCGTGGGAGGGAGTTTCAACTTCTGCAGAACTAGGCATCAGCGATGAAATGCTGCAGGTTGTAATAGAGTTTGTAGATTATGTAGACCCAGATACAAACAGTAGGTGGCTCCCTCAGGGGGCACCTACCTCGCCTGCGGCGTTCAACTATGCCATGCGCGAGGTAGACAGACGTCTTGGGCAGCTTGCTACGAATGTCAGCGGTGCTTATTCTCGGTATGCCGACAATCTGGCATTCTCGATGCCAAGCAGGGCGATAGATCCAAAGATTGTGCGGGCTTTCTTGCGTGACATTCGAGAACCTGGGTTTATTGTAAACCCCCAGAAGACTCACATCACCTACGACGGTAACCGCCCCGAAAAGCCACTGCGCCTGCCAGGTGTCAACATCATTGAAGGTGATATAGTTCTTCCGCCGAGTACCGTTCGATTACTGCGAAGCAAGCTGTATCACGCGGGCCAATGTGGAAACTACGAGGTGCGGCACGGGATAGAGGGCTACGCCTTGCACATCTACGGCGAACTCCCATCTCAATTGCGTGGAATATTCAAGAAGGGCGCGTTACACGCGTCCCTATGCCCCTAAACCCCTGTACCCACCCGTGGTGCAGGGGCATTTGTTTATAATTCACAAATTTTGGTAGTAAATTTCACGTTCTTTTATTAAACGGTTGGCTTCGGTTTTACCGTATTCGGTTAAGAATTTTGGCAAGCGAATATTTAATAAAGAATCCATAAATTTTACATTGGAGGCAGCATCAAATTTAGCCTTAGGTGAGTTTACATTTATGCCGCTTAACATATCTGCTTCCATTAGCACCCGCTCATCATCGTCTTTAATATCATATTTCTTATCATGCACGGCTACCAGGTGAATTACACGCTCTTTTTGGTCATGATTTAAAAAGTCGAATATATTATCTTTAAGCAATTCACCAATTTTTTGTGCACCTATTTCCATATGTGCTTTTTTAGCACTCCCGATTTTCTCTGCAGTCATCACTTCCCCATCGGCAAAAATACCAGCATAACCCCAATCGTGTGCATAAGTTGCAATTATAAGCACGTCTTTATCTAAATTAAGCTTTGGAGTGTGCTCAAATATCTTTTTTAGCCAATCTACAGCCTCTAGCGTATGAATAGCATCAAAACCACCGCGCGATTTTTCTAAATCTGGCAATATTTTTTCTTTTAAGAATGATTCAACATTATTATTCATAAAGATACTGTAACAAAATTTCGTTCAATTGACACATTATATTATGTTATTACGCATTGACAGTGCATCTAAAGACTTTTAGTCTTAATATATGGATGAACACAAATATGGCGAAGAAAATTTATCATTCGAAGAATCGCTGCAAAAATTAGATGAGATTTCTGATGCTGACACAGATCCTAAGGTAGCATCTGAATTTGTGACAGAAAGAGTAAAATCTTTAACCGAAAAATCGGTTCGTCATGATATATCGGCAATGACGGGCACTAGGCACGAGGGTTGGATACATCCAGACTCCGAAGTACGTCGGACTTTTATTGTTGACCCTGTAAATATTAATGATGATCAGGCATATACGGTTTTGATTGATGTGCTTAAGCAAATGAAAGCAGCTGGCTGGAAGGAGCGTGGTATGAGGGCCACATTAATGCCCGCAATTCAGCATGCTATTGGAACTTATTTTGGCAATCACTACGCCACGGAACATACGGAAATGCAAAACAGAGAATTTTATATTGACCATGTTAGTGTTGATTCTGCTAATGTATCGTTATCTGAGTTAAGAGGCAAAGGTTTTGCTGTTTGCGCGGAAAAAGCTGCGCTTGCCCAAAATATGTTAGCTTTTGCTGGAATGCAAACAGAACTTATTCTTTCTAACTGTCAGCTAATTCCCGGTAGCGAAAAAGAGCTACACACATATAACATTATCTCATCTGATGGTAGTAAGCACGCACTCTATGATCCAACTAACCCAATATTTTTGAATGATGAAAATGGAAAGTTGTTAAGCACGCAACCGTCTATTCACCCATTAACCGATGAACAATACCAATCCCTTATAAGAGGCGAATCGGTTACAGTTAAACATCAATCATATAAAAAATCTGGTGATAAATGGGAGTTAGAATCTGAGCATGATAGTATCTATGCCGGCCCAAGAAACACGGGCGCATGAATTTGCTGATTTTTGATTTTGTTAGAAATGCCCGCGACGAAACGCTTAGCGTTTCAACTGCGCCGCTTAGTGATACAAAACTTACAGCCAGCACCAGATTTTAGATGAGATACTTATTCGGCTAATTGGTCTAAAAATTCTCCCAACCCATCCCTAATCATTGCCCTAAGCGTAACCTTGCCCTTAGTAGTTTTAAAATATGTTTCTCTCCTTATGGCATCGGTTTTAGAACGGTGCCCCTCAAAATATAATAGTTTAAACGGTGCCCGATTAGCTGTCGATTTATTTCCTTTATGATTATGTTGATATAACCGTGTTTTTAGATCGTTACTAGAGCCAATATAAAATTGTTTATCTTTTAAGCTAATTAAAACATATACAAACCAATACATGGCTTTATTATACACAAAAAGCCCCAAAAGGGCTTATTCGTTTTGAAATCATCTGAGCGAAGCGAATGAAATGAAAAGCCTTGAACCACTCACAAAAGTTCGGGCGTTGCCCTAAACTGAACTCTGTTCTAGTTTAGGGTTCAGGGCACGCACCATCTTCCTAATACTAACATAGTGTTAGGTTAATTAAGTGTGGCGATGCCATGTACCTGAGCGAAGCGAATTCATATTTTTGACTTCCGCAGTACCACTCACTGCGTTCGGGTACACGGCATGAACCACTTTAACTAATTAACAAGATTTTCCTTGGTAATTTAGCGTGGCGTTGCCATGAATCTGAGCGAAGCGAATGGTTCATGGTGGACCAGACGCAAATATTTTGGAACACCTTTATTGAGTATGCCATCGATTGGCACCCGAAGCTGAAACTCATTTACGATATTGAATCAGAGAACACTATCAACGCATCCGATTAGGATATGTTGAGAGATTTGATATTGAGAACCTTCATAATCCGATGCAGTTTCAGATAGGTCAGGTTGCTTTCCCCACGTTCAACTATTGCGTAGTAATTCGCATTAACCTTCGCTTTAGCCGCAACCTGCACCTGAGAAAGCCCAAGCTTTTCCCGCGCCGCTTTCAGGATAGCGCCAAGCTCACCAAGAGCAATTTGATCTTCTTTGCTATTCATATAACGATATATTACCAGAAAATAACCCAACTTTACAGCTTATAGAGCTAATTAACCAATATAAGGAGGAATATGTTTGCCAAAACCCATTTACATAGTGTCCAAGTTAGGGACAAGAATAATAATTGGGTTCCCCGCCAGGAACCAGCCATCGTTGATAACCTTTTTAATGAGCAGACTTTTTATCCGGCATTTACTAAGGATATACTGGCTGCCAAACGCGAGGTTATTATTTACAGCCCGTTTGTCTCCAAGTACCGAGCCGATACCTTTAACGGGATACTGTATAAGCTTAAAAGTAGCAATGTCGAAGTCTTTATCTTCACTCGCCCGATTCAAGAACAAGATGTAGGATTGCGCAAACAAGCCGAAGCGGTACTAAGTCATTATGAAGAGTTGGGCGCGAATATTTATTATTTGCAAGGTTCAATTCATGAGAAGGTAGCCATTATCGACCGTGAGATTCTTTGGGAAGGGAGCCTGAATATTCTTTCGCAAAGAACTAGCCGAGAGATAATGCGGCGCACAGCCGATGAAAGCTTGGCATTGCAGATGGTACGGTATCTGGGTTTAAGCCGGATGCTGGCGGAAGGGTACCGGCAGAAGTACGAGAAATTATATAGAGAATTAATGGAAGGGGTGGGAAAAAGACGCCTGTTTAGTTTGAAGCCAAATATACTAGGAATAGTGGCTGTGGTAGCCATTTGGTGGATATTGGTCACCACATCGGGTATGATACCTTTTAGAAGTGCCGAAACGATTTTGAGTATGATAAGGCTATTCACCAATCACTAGGAGTTTTAATGGATAATACACATAATCACAAGCCGGATCCGAAAAGTATAACAGCTTCTCAAGAAGAAATTGATCTTGTTCTAAAAGTTGTTGAGGATAAGTACGATACGGTTCTACCTAATGGGGAAGCTGCCAAACTAGTAAGCCTCATTAAAGAGTTTAGACAACGGCAATATGAGAGCAGTAAGGGAACGACCGCTCGGCGTTTTGTCGATGAAGCTGCCGCTGATTTAAAAGTGATTATTCAGCAAATTCCGGATCTTGATTCAGATGAGGGTACGTCACAAGAAGACGCTAGTGTTCCAATTGAAATTGAACCATTTCGCGAGATGCAGCGATTGGTAAATGAGATGCGTGGCTTAATTGTCGAATCTCGCCATGCTTCGCCTGAAAAGCAGGTTATGGAGAAACTAGCGCGACTACTCAAAGAGCATTATGGGATTGAGTCAGATGAAGCACAGCTGGAACAAGCCATCCAAGTTCTCTCCATGAAGCTCTGGTATGAAGAAGGTTTGGATAAATCACTCGATAAATGTCTTGATGATCTGCTGGTAATTACAGATAAGCGAAAACGAGGGGAAAGTTTTTCGGGCGTAGATCTCCATGATAAAGTTGCCCAAGCGATTGAAGCAACGGCGCGGAGTATTAAAATAAAGCCGTCTGCTTAGTTTCAGCTTTATTTTTGGTCAATTCGCGTAGTTTTTCATAAATCCTTACCATCGCCAAAGTGTCGAGTTCGCAATAACGAAGTAAATCTTGGAATAGTTTTTCCTTCTCGTCATCTGTGCCCATATCCGCAAGAACGGCTTGCATCCAAAGACGCTGGGCAGTTTGCCCTTCTTGGATAGTAAGTGTTTTATACGAAAGCTCTGGTACGACAACGGGTAATACTTTTTTAATTGAGGCACTACCCATAAACGCAGGGTCGACGAACATCCCTTCTGAAAATGGGGACATTAGGTCAACTACACGATCGTTTAGATCAATAAAGAATTTCCTGTATTCCGGTAGTATCTCTGCCATTTCATTATTTCGGGTCGTCTCGAATTTTGCATACCAAACTATTACGGAGCCTTTATTACCGATATCATTTTGAAGGGCAGAAGCAAGAGATTGGATTGGTAATTCGGGGGTTTTGTGAATATATTCGGTATGTCGTAGATTTCCAGTTGGTGTGTCTAAAATATGTAAGGAGTACTGGCACGGTACTTGTTGGTAGGGGGTTGTTCTGTCGTAAGGCGGTACAACATCAGCACATGTTTCATAATCTAGGAAATATAGTGGGTAGGTAAGTCCATCAAGAAATGTCTTAATGCCATCACGATCAATAATCTGATGCTGTTCTTTGACTGCGTGCACTTGGGCCAATTGTTTTTCAGTAAGTTTGACTGAATCTGGAATATCCTTCATCAATAAGATATTTTGGTCTTCAAGATCTCCGATGAGTTGGGCGCTCGGTATAGAAAGATCGTAAATGCTATATTCTGGAATTTCTTTTATGCAACGAAAAATTGGCAACCAGTCAGACATTGAGTTTAGATGGCAGTGGCGCGGCGAGATATCCGGCATTTCTTTGGAGCTAATAACTTCTAACGCACCTCTGATATTTTCATTGGTAACATCACATTTTTCTCTGACTGCTTCAGTTACATCCACTATAACTAATAATTGTTTTGGATCGACATCACCAGAGCGAATATATGACTTATTAACATGAATAACCGATATCTTTTCAACCTCAAAACCAGAATTTTCAAGTACGTGTGCTTGAAAGGCTAAATCATATTCGTGTTCAGGTTTTACTTTTGTGCTAGATTTCACCTCATAGAGCCTCAACTTTTTTGGTGATGTAAACTCAACTATGTCGGTAAGACAGGTTAAATTTCCTACGTCAAAACGTGCTTGAAAAAGCACCTTGTGACCATCCGATATCGCATTAACGGTACGTAATGATAAAGTCAGGTATTCATCATATGAATTAAAGCCAATGCGAAAGCCCTCGGGGAATAACTTTTCAGCATAATCTTCAAGCCGATTGCCCGCGTCGAAAACTGCTTGGGTATTTGCATCAATTGGCGGAAGCGTTTCTTTAGCAAACTTTTTTAACCAGAGCCAAGCTCGGTGTTTAAGAAACAGTAAATATTCTGTTTTGGTTAAATTCATCGTAGAACTATTTTGAAAATTATTTTGCATGATTATCCAAGTTGCCCTGTTGACTAAATGGAGAAGTCAAAAATTGTTGTGAAGCAGCCTCTTCATATTTCTTCAACCGTTTTACATATCCCGGATGATATTGTCTGATATATTCGGTTTTGCCTTTAAGTCGCGAGAGTGAAACACTATGGTCGCCGCTTGCCGCACGCAACCATTGGCCTCTGACAAACTCTCTCTTGTTGATGTGTACCGTTGGTTGCAATCCAATCGTTAGCCCAACTACTTCACTGTTATTTCCGTTTTGATCTAATGCGCCGAACCCACCTCTTTTTTGTACCGTTGTTTTTTCATCGCTGACTCTCAAACCAGCTTTTATAAATAGTAGGCGTATTTTGGGGATACATGAATATACAGCACTTTTCGGTCCAGAGATAACAAAGTCATCTACCCAGGAACTAACGATAAGATCATGTGACTCACAATATTGATCTATTGAATTAAACGCCGGTAATAGGACGCAATTACAAATAGCGGTGCTACATGGTGCGCCTTGAGGTAATCTATTATCAATGGATAATAGATTACAGATATAATCTAGATTAGAGCTAGAAACCTGAGTATTTAGAGCCTTGTATAACATTTTTCGAATCATATTCGGTGAAATAGAATCAAAACAACCCTTTATATCCATCTTTAAGACTGCCTCTTTATTGCAATGAATCTTTGTCATCTTTTTCGTGGTAGATCCCGGTCTTCCACCCATCATGCGTATGGGTAATTGTGCCTGAAGTTCAGCGATTACAGTTTTAGCTAACCTGTCGTGGACATAACGCATTCTACCCGTCGGGACCCAGCCTTTTCGTGGATTTTTTGGAGTTTCGTTCCAGCGTATATTTTGGATGACCTTCTCTTTAAAATATTTATCCTTGTTAGAAATTAATTCTAAAAGCTGTTCTTCATTATCAAGCCCCAATAGTCCGAGTAGCTCATTTGTTGTATGAAGTTTATAGCGAGTATTTAACCTATAAGTCATTCTTTGCACTTTCTAATAGTTTGAGTAAGTTTAGGCTCAGTTCATCAACATTGTTTACGGGTAATCTCTTGAGGTCTTCCTCTTCACTTGCTAATAGCGCGATAAGATAAAATGGCACACTAAAGCTGCTTGAGATTTTCTCAAGAATTTGGGTAGAGGGGATTCTTCCAGCATCTTTTGCTGCATCCTTTTTATCAGATGCTTCAATTCGTGAGACATAAGAAGCGTCCACACCTAGCACCTCGGCTAGTTCCTTTTGGGTAATACCCTTAGCCGATCGGATTGTACGAAATGCCTTGGCGTAATTCATTTTCTCGAAGACATAACACTAAAAAGGTTCTGTGCTCGAGAAAAAGGTCAAACAGGTTACTTTCGATCGTCTTTCTGATTTTCAGTCAGTGATCTGCACAACTCGTTGACGGACTCGAATAGCTTATCGTAGTCACCGTCCCAGGTTGCCATTTCGATCTGCTGAAGCAGTCGGTTGATGTCCGGTTGAACCGAACCACAGGCAAGCATTAAGCGCCGAATTCGGCGTAGCAATGCTTTTTTAATAAGCAGAGATGGATTATCCATCTTTACCTCCAATTTCTCGGCCGCCAGGCGATATGCCTGGTTTGATTAATAAAATTTGGGGCCGAGCGTGCAGCAACCCCTTGTATTGCCTGTGGCTATTTAACCTTTTCTCAGCGTGATTTTGTAGCAGAGAAAGAAACGCCTAGTCTACTTATGTAACCAAATTCGAAACTTACCTGTAATGATGTAAATCATTTAGCTATTCAGCCTTTAGGTATTTAAACGCGAACCTGGCCCGGAATAAGTGGAAGACCGAGAAATTCTCGGCCAATTGTGGTTGCTTCCGCAACCTGCCGCGAATGCGGCTATGGGGTAGTGCTTGTTGGACTGCTTATTAAGGAACCCTCAAAACGAGGTACATAATAATGGTATATCAAAAATGACTGGCAGTCAAGTGCCAAGACGACGATCCAAATAGAAACCGCGTAGGCAATTTAATAAGTTACATAGCCTGGAATGTGCAGCTTATAGGGTTTAGCCAATTCATGACCAAAGATATTACTGCGCCGTGGATAAATCATATTAATTCTCCCTCCCCCTTTAGGTAGGCCTCAATCTCGATTGCAGGCACAGTACCAACTTTCTGTAGCTCAGCGACAAGATTCATGAAGAAATTAACCAAGCTGTTATCGTCAGTTTTATTAACTATCTCATACGGCCTGGAGTTTTGATCCCAAGGATGTAATTTGGGGAGACTAAAGTAGGTTTTTCCCGCCAATGAACAGCCAAAGTTTAATACTCGCCCATCACCTGCATTTGCTAATTTTTCCTGCACCTCCAGAGAAAGAGTTCCGTCCACAGTTAAAATGCCTGCGAGTATGCGGGCTGGCTTTTTGGGGTCAAAGACACCTCCCGCGTGGGGGATGGGAGCGCTAGTTCTACTTAGCTTGCGGACAGATGCCGCCTTTTTCTGAGCATACTCAATATTGGCTTTATTCAGCTCCTGTTTAACCTCAATCACAGCATAAACGGATTCAGCTGGAATATAAGTAACGCCGTTTTGTCGTAGAATGAAAGGGGAATACTGTCGGTCAAAGATGACGATGTCAATTTGTTCGCTAATGTTACCGTTCGCATCCATTACAAAAGCAGAATCGGCACAATACCGCTTAGGTAAATAGGTAGATAACATCTCAGTCCATTCAAGCTCAGACGCCGTTCCCTTTGAGGTCGGGTGACTAATAATATTGCGATTAAAAGTAAGTTTCGCCTCCATTTGACTTTGTAGACCCCTAAAGATTTCCTTGGTATTAACTTTCTTCGACACTTTTACCATATGGCCTCCTCCCAAGTTCCTTGCAGGGTTTGCGTTGCAGTCGTTTTGATTACGAGCTTTTCTTGTTGGGTTAAATCATCAGATATATTGTTGGCGGAGTTTGAGGGATCTTTAATAGTTCTGGTTATAAAGTCTGTGGAAAGATAATCCATAACCTTTTTGAAATTCCCTGAGGGATTGCTTGTTAGAGAATTACCCCTTAACGCCTCAATGACCGAAAGCTCTAAGAAAAAGGAGGGAAAATCCATATTTCTTAACTTTCTCCAGATCTTGATTGCCCGAATGTCAGCAGTTCTTCCTGAAGTTGAGATGTGGCTAATATGCTCATCAATATTAGTTTTAGTCCAAGTTTGTGCTTTACGCTTCCAGAGGGAATGGTCGAACCCTAAAGCGTGATGTTTAACCCCTGGCACAATATCCATCTTGAGCCCACAGTGATTAATGCCTAAAGAAACATTCTGTTCTCTGGTGGTATATCCGACACCGCTTAAACGATTTCGGAGGGTCGTATAAACATTTTCAAGAGTATTGCAGCTGCTGACTGAAGGATCTAGTGATATAAAAAGGTCCACATCTGTGGTGCCGGTAATGCCAGTTCCCTTTGCCAACGAGCCGGAGAGCTTCACTTCGTATTTATGACCATTTGCCCAAGCATAAACATGAGGAAGTAAACCTTGTATTTTTTGCGCCACATCACTAACAACAGGGGTGTGTTTGTTAACTATGTCCATTATGTATTTATCTGAGTCACTATTCATATCTTATTATTTTGTCTCTTTATAACTTTCTATGTCCTCGGCTCTATAGTGTTTGTCAATCCGATATGTTTTCAAAACAGGATTATTGTTTATATATATCGAGATCTTTATTACTGGAATGTTACCTCTTTTATTTTTCCTATGTCTAACATACCAATTGAATGCGGTATTTAGGATTGACACAATAAATGCAGATAATAAGTTGGCTTCAATACTGCCTTGATGAATGCTAAGCCATGCAATTATTTGTTCTGCCTGTATCCCACCACCAAATTCACCTTTAATATGTTCAAAACCTAAGTTTTGAAATTCTTTAGCTAATTCTGATTTAGCACCTTCCGAATAGCCGAATACGTCATAAAAAGAATAGCTGTTAGGTTTCATTTTGTTGACTTCTCAATTGTTTCAATTTCATCTGGAGACAAGTTATATAATTTGTAAATAATTTGATCGATTTGGCGCTCATAGTCACGCACTAGTTGTAACTTAGCCTCATTTGTTAAATAATCCTCAGATTTTGTGACCGCAAAAATATCATCTACAATTTCTATGATGTGTTGTTGCTCAGGTGATTCATCCAGTTTAATCGGTATCATTTTTAAGTTGACTATCTTAACCTCAGCAAATGCCCTGTCGTCTTCAGAGGTAAAGTTTTTATGCCACCATGTGATTAATTTCGAATTCAGGATACCCAATATATATTTTAGATCAAATTTCGGATCAAATATTGAGTGTGTTGTATCCATGTGATAAATTCCTGAATTATCTAGGGTAGCAATGATTGAATCTCCTGTTTGTCTAACTAGGATTTTTGGGTGCTTACCTAGTAAAACTTCATTTGTGTTACTCCATAATTTAGACTTGTCAAACAATACGTATGTTTCAGTTATGATTGGGGCATATTTAATAATATCCCTTCCTCTTGCAACAGGTTTATAAGAGGAGCTCAGCGAGCAATTCGATAAATATTTGTCGTTGTTGCCAGTTTTTATGCCGTTATACAACGACGCAATTTCATCTAAACTAGCTGATCCATCCGACAACTTTCTCATTAAACTGTAAAGCACAGGGTCAAGATAAAATTTACTGTTCGGTGTTTTCTTGATTTCTGAGGTCAAAACTGCTTGATAATTAATTTCTGAAAACTGCGTATTATTTTTGATTACTGCCGTTTTTACCCCTTGCTCTTTGTTCGGATCACATCTTGATAATAAGAAGATACAATTCCCTCCGATAACAGCGGACTCAAATACGGCCCCCTTAATATCTAATAGTATATTCAGATCCGAATGATCCAGGATATATTTTCGTATTTTAGAGAAGTTTTTATTGTATAAAAATACATTCGGGACGATGAAGGTTAAATTTCCTTTTAAATCGAGAAGATCGAAAGAGCGCCTAATAAAAAAGGCAAATAAATTATTTTTGTATTCCTTAATTTCTGAATAAATGCCAGTCAAGATTGTTACCAATTCCTGCGATACAATTTGCCCCTTCCCTAAACTTAAGGTCAGATAAGGAGGGTTTGCAATAACAATGTCAAAACCTTCTTTGATACCAAACATCCACTCCGGGTCAAACCAATCTGATGATTTATGACTAAATGGGTCCCAAGTTGTAAGCTTTGCGGTTAGATCGGCGTGACCTCGTAGATTATCAGCAATAAGCTTCTGAAACATACGGTTTTGGGTCTGTACGAATTGAAGTTTCAAACTGTCCCGCTCTGCTCCGGATGCGTTGAAGAACATTTCCCTGACTTCTCTTAACTCCTTAATACCCTCGTCATCCTCAAATAGTCCCATCTGGTTTACCGATTTACCGGTTGAAGGTAAACCAATCAATGTGTTTGCTGTGACAAATTTGAAGTCTAGGTTTGGCAGAGGCTCAATGCCACGGTTCTCGAGTGTTTCGTCAATTCGTTCATCTACAACAAGTGTTAAGAAGCATCTTAGGCGTGATATCTCGGTAGCGATAGGTTGTATATCTACGCCGTAAATATTTTCACGGATTATGCCGAGCTTTCTAAGATAGTCGAAGTTCTTTTCCTGAAATTCGCGCTCTATCACCCTTCTTAATTCAATTGGGGTATTTTGAATCTGCTTTTTGAACCAAAGTTGGCCATGGGGATCAATTTGCTGGAGCATAAATACAATCTTTTGTAGCGCCCCAATTGGAAAGGCTCCGGATCCACAAGCAGGATCCAGGATTTTAACAGCACTTAGTGCATCTGCAATTTTGCCCCTATCATCATCAGAAAGTTGATTTAATCGGTCGTCTTCTAAGTCATAACTGATTAGAGGACGTAGTTTTTCCTCGTCAACGCTCGTTTTCTCTTTGAGGTAAAGGCACAAGCTCTCATCAACCATATAGTCGACGATAACTCTGGGAGTGTAATAGCTTCCGGTGCTTTTTCTGGCTGACTCTCCAGTTTCGGGGTTAATCTCGGCAAGTAAGTTTTCAAATATACGCCCTAGCATCTCTGGGTCAATCGAAAGCTCTTCATCAAAGCTCGTATTCTCGTCGATTGTGAAATTGTAAGTTTCAAGTACTTCAAATAGGTCTTTGAACCACCGGTCGGGAATGATCAGAGTATTATGAAATCTTGATTGAAGGTCACCATTTAACAGCTTGTAATAGTCATCCTCTTGAGGGGAAAATAAACCACCGTTTAGGTATGGAATTGTAGAGAATGGCTCAATAGCAAATTCGTCCCTTCTAGATTTAATGGGTTTATTTAAGATCTCAAAAAAGATTGGCTCAAGAATTTTGTGATAATAATCTTGGTGTTCATCAGTTGCTTTGTCCGAAAGTAACTCTTTTGGCATGAGTGCAAGGCCAAATTCACTTCGCTTCTCTCTCAGAAACCAGCAGAAAATAATTCTACCAATTAACCTAACCGCAAATTCAAGGCTTGTTTGGCTTGTGTCGACAACACTAGGAAGGTGAAGCAAAGCCTCGTGGGTTGTTTTAGTTTTACCTTTAGTTGTTGTCCCACCAACAAGTTTTGTAAATGCGCCAGATATCTCTTGATAAAACTCTTTATTAACAACCTCAACAGAGAACCGACTTTTTAAATCTGTAAAGTCAAAAACTCTGCCCTTAGCGATAATAAATTTTTGCGGGGTTTTAACCTTTGCTTTTTGTCCTAAAACATAAGATTGTCGCTTTGGATTTGAAAGCTTAGTAATTATTTTCCCATCGTCCCAAGTCGGAGTACTAGTTAAAAGAGAAAGACGCCACTGAGGCGAGTTTGGAGAATAATAGGCAATTATGGCGTTTGGCGTGCCATA
Source organism: uncultured Candidatus Berkelbacteria bacterium (assembly GCA_903954185.1). Classification (GTDB taxonomy): domain Bacteria; phylum Patescibacteriota; class UBA1384; order CAJBMM01; family CAJBMM01; genus CAJBMM01. The sequence continues at coordinate 26,234 of CAJBMM010000039.1, forward strand.
GTTTTTTAAGAGGGAGAAGCTTTCATTAGCAAGGCCGACTTTTCTTTTGGCCGGATCCGAATCAATCGCTATTGCATATAACCTTACACCTAAGTTAGATTCACCAAGGGTTTGAATTGCGTTGACTCCAGAAAAGCTATTTGGTACATCAACTTTTCGGATGTCTCTTCTAAAATCTGGGAGAAACTCAGCTGCCCAATCTAGAAATGATTCTTGCTCAAAGTTTTCGGTGAGGTTCATACATCAAGCTCCTCGGATAAGACAATTAGCTCAGACATACCCTCAAGTTGATCGACGCGCTTGAGACTCGTGGAAACAGACTGCTCAGAGGCAATCGCTTTCAGATCGTTGAAGGCTTGTTCTAGATCGCCCAAATTAAGGCGGCTGATTTGCTTATATTGCCCTTCACTCAAGTCGTCGTATTCCTTAATAACCTTAGAAAGATCATTGGCGTAGTCTTTAGCGGGTGGATAGTTTTCAATCAAGATTTGCAGCGCTTCAAGTGCTTTGGCGCGGTTGCCGCCAACTTTTGGTAGTTTGTGTTTTTCAAAGAGTTTATCTCGGATTAATACAAACAGGTCATTGAAAGAGGGTTCAGGGTTTTGGCCTTCCTCACTTGGCTCGGCTCTAAATAACGGTAGTACCTGCTCAGCAGCAACAATCACTGGCTCAATCTCAATACTATCCTTTAAGGCAAAGATGGCATGATTACCCTTTTTACCAAAAGCAATTCCGCCTTGAATCGGTTGGTGCACACGCTTAACTCTGCTTCTTGGTCTGATCGCTAGAGCCTCTTTGATATCTTGATCGGAAGTTTGATCATATTTTTCTCGGTGATCTGCATCCCATGATTTATACTCTGCTTCGCTATTGGCTTTTTCATAATCATCCTTGAAGAAGCTACGAAGCTCTTCATCACTGGTTAGAGTCTTGGTATCGCTTCCTACTACCGCATTAATTAGGGTCATTTTGAGCGTACTGATCTGTTGAATCTTTGTTTCAGCTTCTCCGATTGCGGTTGGGAAGAAGTTATTAACGTAAATCTTGTCGTAAACCTTTTTGTTAATACGGTTTATACGGCCAATACGCTGAATTACTCGAGTTGGGTTGAATGGAATATCGTAGTTGAATATCACACCGGCTCGATGCAGGTTATAACCTTCACTTAAAGCATCGGTAGCGATCAAAACGTCATAATCGTTTTTCTGGAACTGCTCTTTTAGTCCGGCGTCAAAGTTTAACCGCAATAGCTCTCGGTTAATTCGGCAGGCATCGCTTGAAGTATATTTAAATACTCGATTTAAGCCGGCCTTTTGTAAGGTGGATGCCAGGTATTCGACGGTGTCGGCATAGGCGGAGAACACGACGATTTTACGATCCGGGTTTTCCTTTAGGAGCCGGTTAATATTATCGGCTAAACAGTTAAGCTTAGGATCAAATTGCGAAAACTGGGCGTTCGATTCAAACCAACGATACTTTATAGTTTCTAATAGATTGGTATCTGCTTTTACATCTTCAACAAACTCTTCTTTTAGCCATTCTTTTTCAACAAACAACAACTTATATTTATTTTCATTTTCAATATTAAACTGTTCGTTGAATTCTCCTTCAACATTATCCCCGGCATCATCAATGAAGCTATCTGGATCGGGAATCTTACCTTTCTTAAGAATCGGAACTTTGCCTTGGCCTTCATACCAACTTAAGATTGACCGGTTTGAATCGATCATGTTTTGGAGTGTGATACGGAACGCCTCCTTTGAGCTCTCAAAACGCATAACCAATAACCGACGCATGAATGAGGCCAAGTTACTTTGGGCGGTCTGCAGATCCGTGTCATCAAGATAAGCGCTATATTTGGCCTGGAATTCAGCGCGTTTTTCCTCCTTGATGTAGGTTGCTGGTTTGTACCGCGCTCCTTTAAGACCGTTTGTTTCGTTGGTAATTGTTTCTAAAGTGTCAAGGTAGAGTTCGAATAGATCACCCAATTCATATTCTAAGAGGTCTGGTCCGACTACTTCGGCAAAGGAAATTCCCTGTTTAACAAGATTGTTACGGTAGCGCGAAATAGTTTGTAAATCAAGGCGTGAGCGACGAATAATCACTGGTTCAATCAAGCGTCTTAGCTCTTGGGCGATCTCTTTTGCTTCTTCGTTGACCTCTACAGTTGATAGTCTATTGCTACGTAATCCGGTTCGCAGCTTTTTATATCGGTCAATTAATTCGCGGAATCTCAGGGAGAGGTTATCTACCGAGCGAATTGTTGACTGTCCAGGAGTCTGGAAAAGTTTAACCAAGGCAAACACATCCTTAGGATCATTATTAAACGGTGTGGCGGTTAAAATAACAATTTTGTTGTTTGGGTTACTCCGTGCCATGGTGTGCAGCAAAGTATAATCATCCGTTAGTTCGTTACGATAGCGGTGCGCTTCGTCAATGACCAATAATACCGGTCCAGTTATCTGATTAGTGCACCAGTTATGTGCATCTTCAATCTTACCGGAGCTAAATATTTGTGTGCCGGGCAGATGGAAGTGTGCCTGGTACTCTTGCCACTGGGGAATTAAATGAGGAGGGCAAATGATCACAACATTCAAGCGTTCTGTTTGAGCGATATTGTAGGCAATCGCTGAGGCAATGATACTTTTCCCAAGTCCGACAACATCGGCGATGATAACTCCGCCATAACGATTGATCCGATCAATACCCATTCGGATAGCATCAAGCTGGTATTCGAGGTCAATAAACATGTCCTCGGTTATATCGCCAGGGGTTTTAATATCAGTGTCGTGATCTCTACCAAATAGCTCATGTAGCACCCGGATATATACTAGATAGGGACTAACTACACTGTTTATCCAAAGCTTTTTGATAACCTCTTTGAATTCCTGATTATTTTCTCCAGTAGCAACATCAATATTTTGTGAGTCATTCCACATTGACTCAAATTTGCTTACCGATTCATCAAAGGTAATTCTTTCGCGCGAGGATGTATTGAGTTCACCCTGATCGATCAGCCCATTGTAGGTGAAGTTGCTTGACCCAATAAATGTTACCCCAGGAGAATCTCCACCTTGGTTTAGTTCAGATTTATTATGGACAATATACAGCTTTCCGTGTTGATCAGTGTTTGTGAGACGTATTTGAAGTGAGCCATCAAAGATTTTCTCTTCAAATATTTTATAGGCCTCTTGAGATTCCGGGCTATCAAATACCTGTGTTTCATTAAATAATTTGGAGAAGCCTTCGAGATATTTGTTCCGTTGCTCAGTTCTGGATGAATAATCTTCGCGTGGTTGGAAACGGTCAAGATCAACCGGTTTACCAGTCTTCTGTTGGAGAGCCACAATGCTCTGCACAGTATCAGGATCAATTTGTTTTCCGGCTAGTATTCTTACTTTTTTATCTTTGAGGTGGGTTGCTAATAATTCAAAACCAGAAAAATAGAAATATCCCACAGTTATATCGATACGATCAGCGGTGCTTAGCGCGTTTATGAGCGCTTGGAGCATTGTCTGGCTTTCGTTATCGATTAGGGGCATGAATTATCCTTGATTAAAGTATCTTACTTAAGCTCATATTACTCTTCTGTAAGTCAAAAAACCAGATAGGAACGGAGCTTTTTAGATGTGTATGACCTCCGCCAATCTTCCCATTGTAAGGACAGGTCTGACGGCGTCAAGGTCGTTCCTTTTTGTCTTTGAAAGCTAAGGTAGGGCTCCACCTTGACACCGTCAGCGTGCTGTCCTTCCCTCTTTGTCAAAGGCGGGAGGTCGACCTGCCAGATCGATAGTTTAATTGATTAATTAGGAGGTAAATATGAAAACTCGGGGTGAAGCAGTCACTGATTTTCTAGAGGAGGATCGAAAGTATTCAGAGCTTGTAAAAGAGTATCGGGGTGACGATGAGGCTCTAGCTCAAGCAGACTTTCTGTATCAGGAGGGTGTGCGTGTAGATGAGATTGCTATCGCGCTAAAAGAGAAGTAAAGCATATGCGCAAAAAACACTTACAACTATTAGTTTTAATCTTAGGAGGACATATGACTATGATGAATATTGGAGTGCAGACTAGTGAAGTGGCACTAAAGAATGATCATTACCGCAGAGCTGGTATTGGGTTTATGATGACGCCTGGGGCGATGGAGCTTCCAGATGTTTGTGGGCTTATCTGTGCAGTACAGCGGTTCGATGACTTTAACGCAGATAATGACCCTTACGGCGAGCACGACTTTGGGAAGATTGAGTGGAACGGTAGAAACGTCTTCTGGAAGATAGACTACTATGACCAGCAGATGAGGTGCTTTATGGATCCGCTTTCCAAGGATTGCAACAGGTTGCTAACGCTGATGCGGGCTGATGAGTATTAGAAAAGAGGCTCGGGAGCAAACTTAAGGGCTCTCGGGCCTTTTTTCATGCTCGTCATACAATTTCACACCCCCGCTATTCTTCCTCGGTAACTTTCTGGAGCACTTCTTTACAGATGCCTTTAGTTTTAACCTGATCTTTGGTTGAAAGGTAAAAGCTCATATCGGGCTGTTCTCTGAGTTGGTACTGGAGATAGTGATGGAGAAAGCCTTTCTGCTTCTTACTATGGCAAACTAGAATGATCTCGGGGAACTCTTTACCCGTATGATATTGCCAATCATCACTTTCAAAGTAATCAAAGTACTGCTTTACGCGCCGGCGTAGAGCACCAGAGGGAAGATCGTCAAAAACTTCTAGAAAATATCGTTTCGTATTGCTGTCTTTGCCTTTAAGGGTGAAGTAGGCATCGGGTAGGGGCGTAATTAGGTTCTGAATGCTGTGCAGATCGGTTCTGGTACGAAAATTGAGGGTGGATTGACTAGCGGTTGCAAACTTTATCAGTGATAGATTAAGATCTGCTATAAGAAGGCAGTGTTCGCGAAACTCTGGTGAATAGTTATTCTCCCGCCAGATTCGGTTTAGTAATGCAAGATTGATGTTTTTGTCTTTAATACTCTTCAGATATTTTCGCCCATTGTTACCTAATGAATAGACTGTTGGACTTGCTGCAAACTGTTTATCTGGATATGACTTTAGATATTCATTTTGAGTTAATGTATTTAGCCAAGCGATGATTCGACTGTGTTGTTTATGATCAAGTAAGGATTGAATTTGAGGACGATTTAAGAAGCGGAAACGGTAAAGTAACTGGAGGATTTCTTGTTGTTTAGTTGTAGGGTGGTTAGTGTCTGACATGGTTTAGATTGTGGCCGGAAGTATGAGAGAGAAAAGCGTGTATATGTATATATTAATAAAGAGGTAGTGATATTTAGGTAATTGATCTGGAATATGGCAAAATCTTGTGTCAGTAAGCTGACACAGTTCAATCCTCGGTTAACATCTCAATGCTTCTCTCATCCGATGGCACTTTCTCCTTAATCTTTATGGGCTTCTGAACAAAGTTTGTCTTTGCAGGCTCCTTCTTTTGATAGAGAATTGCGTAATTGGCGCGAGAAGCGCCAATTAACTGCTCAATCCGTTCTGGGTCTCTACTAACCACAATCGGCAAGGTAATGCCGGAGAAAGGTTCTTCCGGTTTAACCGCCGAGAGCTTGATGTAAAAGTGATAACGCGGAAGGTTGGTAATATCACCTGGGTGAACAGTGGGGGCAAATTGGGCAAGCATTAAGTCTTCATCAATGGGGCTGGCGGTTCTAAAGCAAACTACTGTTCCTGTATTAGCCAGAATGACATTTACGATATTGCGGTTTTCTTGCTGCGATGTTGATTGCTCGGCAATGGCAATTCTAAGGCCAAACTTGCGTCCACCTGAGAGTAGCTTGGTAAAGGAGCTAGTAGCAAAGTTTTGAAACTCATCAATAAAGAGATAAAACGGAGTACGGGTATGGGCAGACTTGCGGGCCCGGCGCATGGCGGCTTGGTGGATTTTGGCGATAACGGTAGTACCAAGGAGCTGTGAGGTGTCTTCACCAATCTTACCTTCGGCTAGGTTACAGATCAGAATCTTTTTCGAGTCTAAAATATCATCAAAGTTGATGGTGGATTTGGGTTGTTCCAGAATTCGTTTAGCAGTTGGGGAAAAGAGAAAACGACCGACCTTAGCAGTAACACCACCAACCATCTTTACGATCTGGTAGTTGCCGGCCTTGCCAAACTCATTTCTCCAAAAGTGCAGAAGGTTTTCATCTTTTAGATTGCGAACGGCCTGCTTTTGAATTGTGGGATCATTCAACAGATCATAAATGGTAAAGATGGTGCAGTCTGGCACGGTAAAAGCAGTATAGATGGTGTTTCGCAGGATATATTCAATACGGTGAGCATCGGCGTTCTCGTCTTTAGAGAACACGCGTCTAAATATGGAAATCACACTTTCACAGACCAGCTCCTTTTCCAGCTCCAGCTCATCCTCATCCTGGCAATCTGAGAGCTCCAACAGATTGATACCAACAGGGTACTTAATATCAAAGGGATTAAAGTAGATCAGATCAGGTATGCGCTCATCTGGTACTTGGTTCAGTAGGTCTTCTGCTAAATCACCATGTGGGTCAACAACGGCCAGTCCTCGGCCTTTCTTAATATCATCGCTTGCCATATGGTAGACAACCGTAGTTTTTCCTGATCCGGTTTGACCAATTAAATACATATGCCGAGAGCGATCATCATCGGTTAACCCAACAAGAGAAGTGGCGTTGCCATAGGTGCTTTTACCAAAAACAGTATCTAAATTGCGGTTATTCTTAAGTGCCAAGGGGGCTGGCAACTCTCGGCTTTTAACCCTCAAGAGATCTTCCGTATGGGTTGAGGCTGATTGAGGGAAGTGAAATAGTGCGCCAGCTTCTGAAGCCGATAAGACTAGAGGAATTCCACTAATTCGTCGCCCATACTTTCGCATTGAAAAACGCTCTAACATTTTCAAGGGAATAGTGGCCCTACCCGATAGAGTTTGCCCAAGGTTATGATTAAAGCTTAAGAATGATGCTCGTAGCCCCTTTTCGCGGGTTTGCAAGTTTTTAGGTTGCACAACAAGTAAAGCGCGAACAGTTCCCTCAAAGAGCGGCGACTCAAGTTTGTTACTGACAACCGCAGCGGTTTCTTTTTCTCTTTCAGTAACCGTGTGCACAGTTTTTGATCTACTCGGTAGATCCGCTGATTGACTGGTAATCATTTCGGCTAATAGCTGGAGTGGTAAAACAACAATTCGCACCAGTGATTCCAGAAGGCCGCAAAGAAACAACACAAACCGCAGGATGCCAGCAGAATCAACCTCTAAGTTTTGAGGATCTTTTGAGGACACAAAGCGTAAATGCCCAATCTCCTTAATCAACCCTGATTGATAAAGACCGTTAATTGGACGGAGTACTAACTGGAGTGCCATTATCTCTCCAGCCTCAAGCTGGGTCATGTTACCGGTTAAGTAAGCCAGTGGGTCGTGATCAGCGATATCCGGCTCTTTTAGAGGCAAACTAAAATGTTTGCTGAATCGGAAATCAAGTATTTTGGTGCGTAAGTTAGGATCAGCCGCAATGGGAAGGTAATCCTCGGTTTCTTTTACCTGCAAGCCCGGCAAATAGGCGCGCATAGTCTTTTCGAAAGTAGTAGCCAGGGATTTAGGGACACGCATCATAAAAACGATCCCTTTTTCTTTTTGGGAGATAATTTCACAGGTAACCGAGGGTTGGAAAAGCTTAATACGGTCAGCGAAAGTCCGCCCTTGAAGCAAGCCGGCTATTTGAGTAAATAGGCCGGTGATTGATTTAGAAGAATCCTCTGTAATCTGTGGAGGAGTAACTTCTAGACAGATATATTCACCTTTTATCTGGTGTAGGTGACGGAGAACTTTTTGAACTATTTTTGATAACAACCAGAGAATAAATAACGCTCCAACCGCATAAATAGCGTATCTAAGCGTGAGAGACCAAGAAAATGAGGCAAATTTTTCAACAAGCTGCGTATAGAGTTTAGTGTGAGTTGGGACGATGATGGGTTCAGGGGATGGCATATTCCTCCATTCCTTATTCTGCCCCTCAATCCTTACTACTATAGGTCTAGCACAAACTATGCCACTTAGTAAATGGCTCTAGTAGCCACCAAACCCTTGACAACACCTTTGAGCTTATGGTAGACCAGAGGTAATCAGGTTTATCTCAGGATTGATCTGGGAATATATTAACTTAGCAGCAAGCGCTTGGAGAGCGTCTTTGTGGGGAGGGAGAAAGGTATGTGTTTATGTCTCGTCTCCGAACCATATTTGTTTCGCTTCTATTAGCGATGCTATGGGTTACACCAGCCCTTGCATCGTCAGGTGATGTCGCCAGAGTGCAAAACTTTGCGCAAAACGTCATCCAAGTCTTAGTCACCCTCGCCGGCCTCATTGCAGCCGGATTTTTTGTAGTTGGGGGTATTGGCTACATTACCAGTTCCGGTAGTCCGGAGCATTTAGACAAGTCGAAAAAGACCATCGTTTGGTCAGGAGTTGGGCTTGCTATCTGCATTGGAGCTTTCGTTTTAAGCAACATTATCGGCGATATCGCCACTACCGCTTTCAAATAGGCCATTCACAATGATGAAGCGGATCACTGCCCTATTGCCACTCCTAGCAGGAGCGCTGTTCTTTGCTCCTGCCATTGCTCACGCCGCCGGAAACGGTGAGGTTGAGCAGTTTACTGGTGAGACAATCACCAGCCTTATTGGTGTGGCATCGTTAGTGGCGGTTTTCTTCTTGATCCGCGGTGGATATATCTATATCACTTCAACCGGAAAGCCTGAAGCACTTTCAGAGGCAAAGCGCACCATCCGCAGTGCTCTGATTGGTTTGGCCATAGTTATTGGCGCTGGGGTGATCTACTCCTTGTTTAATAACGCCTTCACTCAACCGGCAGTTACAGGTGGGGGGACAAATCTAACCCTCAACCCGATCCAGCCAACCCAGCAAGATACTTCGCTTGCCACTATTCTTTTAGATGCGATTGCCGGATTTTTACAGAACATCATCCAATCGGCAGCCAAACCGATACTGGACGCGATCACAGGGTTTTTGACTAATACACCATCACTTGCCACCAACTCGGTAGTCTTTAACTTCTGGCTCATTATGGTTGGAATTACCGATTCCTTGTTTGCCCTGGTAATTGCGCTTCTCGGGTTTCAAGTGATGAGTGCCTCAACCTTCGGATTTGAGGAGATTTCACTTAAGGAGCTGTTGCCACGCATTGGTCTGGCATTCTTGGTTGCCAACACCTCAATCTTCCTGATTGATTGGATCATTCTACTTTGCCAAACCTTGGTTCATGCGGTTCTAAACGGCACCGGAGGCTTGGGAAGTGCCTGGATCTTAAATGCCTTTGATCCTGCCGCTCTGGCAAGTGGCACAACCCTTTTGATTACCCTGATCTTTATGATCATCTTTATGGTGCTCTCGGCTGTCCTTCTCCTGTTCTACATCGGACGCTTGATGCTACTCGCCCTTGGTGCAGTTTTATCACCTCTGGTTTGCCTTCTTTGGCTCGTTCCAAAAACAGCCGACTTTGCCGAAAGTACAATCAAATCGTACCTAGTGACCATATTCTCAATCTTTATCCATGTGGTTATCATCCAACTGGCTTCTGCCTTCTTAACTATGCCCGGGCAGATGGGAGCAAACCCGCTAATTTCGGTAATGATCGGGATTGCCCTATTTTCGATATTGCTTAAAAGTACCGCGCTGACGGTTCAACTGGCTCTAACCTCACAAACTACCGGAGCCTTAAAGAAGTTTGGTGGACAGCTCTTTAATGTTCTAAGCCCGGCAACTGTTGCTAGTTCCGCCAACTCACCGGTTGTTAAGGCTAGAAAGGCAGTGAGATGAAAACGACTGTTGTACCGGCTCAAATCACCACCGTGGAAGACCGGATTATCGGAAACTTTACCTTTGCCCAGATCTTGATTCTTATCATCCCGCTCATTACTAGTACTGTGATCTATGTACTTCTGAGCCCCAGAATGCACTTAAACTATGGCAAGAGCGTTTTGATGGTGGCGCAGTTCTTTATCTTTGGTCTTTTAGCGATGCGGGTTAACGGCAAGATCCTAGCCGAGTGGCTAGCAGTCTTTATTCGCTATACCAGAAGAAACCGCGTGTATGTGTTTACCAAGAACGATCTATTAACCCGCGAGGTTGAAATGCCGGTTGCAGCTGCCCGAGAAGTTAAACCCGCCTCCAAAAAGCAACCTGTAAGAGAAGCGGTTACTAATCAACCACTCACTTTATCTGAAAAAGAGAAAATCGATCAGCTGATGAGCAGCTCCAAACTTAGCGTTAAATTCGCATTTGCCAAGAAAGGTGGAATTGATGTTTCGCTCAAACCAATCAAAAACTAGAGGCTCGGCTAGAACCCAGATCGGCATCAAAGAGGTGCGCGACAATATCTTAGTGCTGCCCTGGGAGCGTTACCGCACTATTCTTACTACCTCATCGGTGAACTTTGAGCTCCAGAGTGGTGACGAACAAGATGCGCTGGTTGACGCGTTTCAGTCTTTCTTGAACTCACTTACTACCCCAATACAAATCCTGATCAGAGTCCGCGAGCTAGATATTGACCGCTACTTAGAGGATCTAGAAGCCTCTAGGGCTGCGGAGACCGAATCGGTCTATACCGTCCAGCTTTCTAACTACTGCGATTTTATCCGCGGGTTGGTCGCCGGAAACAAGATCCTTTCGCGCCGGTTCTTCTTGGTTATTCCCTATGACAACAAGATTGGGGCGGACTTTTCCCTGATTCGCGAGCAACTGATGATGGAGCAAGAGATTGTGATAAAGGGGCTAGAAAAGATGGGAATCACTTCAAGACAGCTAACTGGCTTAGAGATTCTGGATCTCTTTTACAGCTTCTACAGACCCCAAGAGGCTAAGATTCAACCCTTAAACGAAGAATTAGTGAGGCAGACCAATGGGATTACATATTTCTAGAATAAAGCGCGGCGTAAACAAGAAGGCTGCGGAAAAGCAGAAGCGTTTGAAGACGCTGGCTTTTCATGTAGGAGAGCAAGATCAGCTTGACCTCATTACTTATTCCGGACTTCAAGAGGAACGCAACTATCTCATTATTGATGACCGTTATGTGCGCACGCTGTATATCTCCGGATATCCATATACCGCAACCAGTGGTTGGCTCAATCACCTGATTAACTTTAACCATAACGCTGATATTAGCTACCATATTGAACCGATTGACGCACGGTTTGCCTTGCCTAAACTCAATCGCAAGATTACTGAGCTTACTTCAACCAAGCGCATGATGGAGCGAGCGGGTAAGATTATTGGATCTGAACTCTTGGATCCACTTGAGTCTGCCATAGAGCTTCGGGATAAGATTCAGCGCGGGCAAGAGAACCTGTTTCAGGTTTCAATCTATGTCACGATTTCCGCCGAATCCTTGGCGGAGTTGGATAAGATCACCAAACTGTTAGATACAGTACTTGCAACCAGACTATTCTATTCAAAGCCCGCAATTTACCAACAATTAGATGGGCTACAATCCGTATTACCCAGAGGCGATAATCAGTTAGCTCAAAAGCGCAATCTAGATAGCTCAAGTGCGGCTCTAACCTTCCCGTTTATATCATCTGAATTAGTACAGGAATCAGGTATTCTTTATGGGATAAACCGCTCTAATAGCTCTCTGGTGATTGTGGACAGGTTTGCTCTACCCAATGCCAATAGCATCCTATTCGCCCAGTCAGGATCAGGCAAAAGCTACACTGCCAAAGTGGAGATCTTGCGCCACCTAATGCAGGGAACCAAAGTGATTGTGATTGATCCGGAGCGAGAATACAGACGGCTTGCTGAATCAGTAAACGGCACTTATATAAAATTATCAGTTCACTCTAGGGAGAAGATAAATCCATTTGATTTGTCGGTGAACGCTTTTAACGATGCGGATAGCTTCGCCGATCATGTTCAATCTCTTACCGAAATCATCTCCCTAATGGCGGATGGATTATCTTCAGAGGAGAAGTCGGTGGTTGATCGAGCAATTATCAAGACCTATCAAAAAGCGGGCTGGTCATTTAGAAAAGGCAGCCAAAAGGCGGGTACTGAATACCCACGCCTCTTTGACTTCTATGCCACCTTAAAGTCACTCAAACAGCCCGGGCTTTGCAAGAGGCTTGAGAAATATACCTCGGGGTCACTGGCAGAAGTATTTGACACCCAAACTAACCTAGAGCTCCAGAATCGCCTAGTAGTATTCGATACCAAGGATCTGCCAGAGTCTTTGCGCCAGATTATGAACCTAGTGGTTGCCCAGTTCGTGCAAAACCAGGTTAAATCCAGTCCTCAAAAGAGGCTTTTGGTAATTGATGAAGCATGGCTCCTCTTGGAGCACGAGGAAAGTGCTCGGTTTGTGGCAGGGTTAGTTAGAAGGGCACGCAAGTACTACCTAGGGGTGAGTATTATCTCCCAGCAAGCGAATGACTTTTTACAAAATGTTTACGGTAGAGCAATTGCATCTCAATCAGCTCTTCGAATCCTGATGCGCCAAGATACCACTACCATTAAAGGAGTGGCTAAGGAGTTTCATTTAAGCGAATACGAAGAGAAGTTTCTTTTGACCTGTGAGCGTGGGGAAGCCCTCATTATTGCCGATCAGCACCATGTAGTTGTGCGCGTAACTGCTTCTGAACAAGAACACCCGCTTATCACCACCGATCCAGTTGAGATATTTGGGAAAGCAAAATGAACCCGCAGGCGATAAAGATTATCGTCGGTGCGTTTTCAATGAAGAAAGAGCTTAAGATCCTCTTTTACTCAATTGCAATTATCTTTATCCTCCCCGTATTTGCCGTTCTAATCCTTACCCAAGCAGGCATTGATATTATCTCGGGAGCCTTGGTTACCAACAACCAGCAAACGATGGAGGTGGATATCCACGATCCAGCAAACGGGCGGGTTGTAGATCATATTTCGGCAACTGGGGTCTGGCCGGTATCGGGGCCGGTAAGCCTGGAGTTTGGCCAAAATGACTTACCGTATCAGCCATTTCATACCGGTATTGATATCGCCAGTCCCGTTCATGCGGTTGGAGATCCGGTTGTGGCTTTTATGGCGGGCACAGTTACCTACGCTGATACCACTAGATACGGTTTTGGTAAGCATGTGGAGATTTATCACGGCCACCATGTAAGCTCAATCTACGGTCATCTAGACACGATTGGGGTGGTAGAAGGACAAGAGGTCACAGTTGGTACAATATTGGGTACACGCGGCACTACCGGCTGGTCAACCGGCCCACATTTACACTTCCAAATCAATGTCTTCAATATACCTGTAAATCCTAGGGTATTTTTATCTGGTAATCCATAGTTGAGTTACCTACACAGAGTACATTTTTGACCCTGATTAATAATCAATATCAGAGCCACTTTTAGTCTTGTAAAATTGTTGCGTAACCTATTGACACTATCAAGATACAGATATATTATCAAGATAATGATAATTAAGGAGGCGTATGGAACTCAATAATCCAAAGGTTAAGACTTCCAAAAAAGGCCGCACATCCCGTGCTCCAATAGTCAACGGTGACGGGATAATGTCGCTTGAGGAATGTAAAAAACTTCTTGGTGAATATAATCTAACCGATCAAAGAATCCTGGATATCCGCAATAATCTGATCGGCATTGTAGACAGCGTATTAAACACCTACTTAGAGGGCTTTAAATAAAATGGAATCGGAATACACCAAAGCAATAATCTATTGTCGAGTCTCTTCCGAAAAACAGGTTAAGGAAGGGAATGGTTTAGACAGCCAAGAACACCGCTGTCGCGAGTATGCTGTTTCACTTGGTTTAGAGGTTGAAAGTGTCTTCAGAGACGAGGGAATATCCGGAGGATTGTTTGACAGGCCGGCTATTAAAGCTCTACTAAAATATTTAGATGGTAATTGGCAGAATAAATATATTGTTATCTTTGATGATCTAAAACGATTTGCCCGTGACGTAGAGGTTCATATTAAACTCAAGACTGAATTACGAGCACGGGAAGCCAAGTTACGCTGCCCAAACTATAACTTTGATGATAGTGCAGAAGGTGAGTTTGTCGAGACAATATTTGCAGCCCAAAATGAGCTAGAACGCAAACAGAACCGTCGGCAGGTTTGTCAGAAGATGAAGGCGCGGGTAGAGCGTGGTTATTGGTGTTTCTTTCCGCCAACCGGCTATGAGTACCGAAAAGATAAAGATCACGGAAAGTTAATATTCCCGATTCATCCGATCGCTGACATCATTGGAGAGGGGCTGACGGCATTTGCTGAAGATCGCTTAGTCGATCAAATCGACCTAATTAAGTTCCTGCGATCAAAGAATGTCCATAATATCTTGGGCAAGAGAGAGATCTACTTTCAATTTGTGAAAAGACTGCTAACCGAGCCGCTGTATGCCGGAATCGTTGAGTACCCTGAGTGGGGGGTAAGCCGACGAAAGGGACATCATCGGGCTATTATTTCTGAGGCAACCTATAACGGAATTCAGGCAAAACTAAGACGAAATGCTCGGAAAGTTTGGAAAGCCGATAACTGCGAGTTTCCACTGCGTCGGCTTGTGAGTTGCATCTACTGTGGTAAGAAAATGACTGCAAGTGTCTGCCGGGGCAAAAACCCAAACAAGGGCTATCCACATTACACCTGTAATAACCGAGAGTGTCAGGCCAATCCAAAGAATATCACCGCCAGTGTCGTAGAGAGTGACTTTTTAAAAATGCTGGAAACCATCGCAGTTGACCAGAAACTACTAGTGCTGGCCAAGGAGATTGCGACTAGAAAATGGGAAGAAAAGTTACAAGGCGCGGAATCAGAGCGTGCGTATGTTGAATCAGAGATCAAAAGCATTGAAAACCAGATCGACGAGTTCATGAATCTGATTCCGACTGCTCATTCGGATACTATTAAGGCACGGTACGAATCAAAGATTGAAGGACTGGATCAGCGCATTAAAGACCTGCAAGTTAGTTTGCAAAACAAAAAATACCCCGAATTTACGGAGGCACTTAATTTACTGATAAAATTTCTTGGAACACCTGCGGAAGCATGGCAAAACGCAGGCAGGGAGCTCAAATCTATGGTTCACGGTCTCATTTTCACCGAGAATCCGAAATACTCATTGCAAACCGGTTTTGGAACACCTAGTTTGACGCTCCCGTTCCTCATAAAACCGGAATACTGTGACGAAAATTGCAAGATGGTGGAGCTGAGGGGAATCGCACCCCTGTCCAAACCGGACCATACATACTATCTACATGAATAGGTATTCGTTTTTTACTTTGCTAGTGCTTTATTGAATACTCCAAGTTGGCAATAGCGCAAGCTTTTATGGTCTTAAAGAAGATACTACGTAGCTTAAATCTCTCTTCTTCGTAGCTGACTAAATGACGCCCCATTTACTTTCATCAGCTAAAAAAGCAAAGGAACGGCGATCACCTAAAATTAATTAGGCAAAAGCTGGCGCAAAGGTTGGGATCGCAAAAGCGGTCTTTACTTTGCTAACAAAACTTTTGGCAGTTATGTTATTTGTACATAGTTTTACGAGTTTATGCACACCTCGTCATGCGGTATATACAATGCAATCGGCCTGTCGAAGCTAATACAGCCCCATTATCGTATAACGCGAATCGTGTATCGCGCATCTTTGATTGTGAAAGAACATTGTAAAACGTTATGCGCTACACGATGCGCTTTTTGCGTTTTCCCTGTTTACATTGTACCAAATTAGTGCTAATTTGTCAATATAGGATCGGGAAGCCTAATTGCTCGATTCCTTGCACCAATAACAGGCCGCGAGGTCGAACAGGAGATTAAATTGCTCTATATCGCATGGTTTTTGGCTTTGGGGCTGTACAGCGTCGTTATCATCTCGTTATCTAACAGCCGCTGGTATGCAGCGATGTTAGCCATTTCAATTGCCTTTGCGGTCGTTACGCTTTGTCTAGCGTGCATTTTCGGTCCACGCTGGCTGGTATTTGCCTCTGGGCTTGAGGCCGCATGGCTACTGATTGGAGTTGGCACGCTATCGCTTAACCTCCCACAGAAGAGAGAGTGATTGATGAACATTGTATGCCGCGGATTGTTGAGCGTCAGCGCAGTGATCACCGCAGCATTACTGGTGATTCATCGTGATTGGCTGTTGAGGTTGAAGGGTAGCGTTCTGCTGGAAACAATGCCCAACAAGCCAGACAACAGCGAATCGTGGAGGGAGAAATACCGAAAGACCCTGCGCCAAGGAGCGCTGACGACTAGCCGTCGATTTGTCTTTGCAGCTTGGGCTACATGTGCAATTTCACTCGTGGCAGTAGTCGCCGCTAACAATGCGGTACGCACATGGGCAACGATTGAGCTGCTTGCTGTAGAGGTGGTAATTGTCATTCACCACCTGTCAATGCGTAGGCTAAAGGACACTGGACCATACAGCACCTGAGAGAGTCACACGCCATACGCCAAGGCGGTTCCACCCGGAGCCGCCTTTGAGCGTTTTAATGAATATTTTGCCAAACTCTTTACATTCGCAAACGCAAGTGATAGTTTGTCAATTAGATACCGTTTTCGCACGGAGGTGCTCTGTGATTCCGTACCAGCTCTTGTGGCTCACAACCCTAGTCATACTAGCGTTGTGCTTCAGCACGTTCCTATGGTGGGTGTTCGCCAACTATCACGACAAGAATTCGGCAATGCCCATCTACTACGCCACGGTTGCAGATGTTCTACTTGCACTGTATTACGCCGCGAACATCGTGTCGTGGAGCAACGTCAATCGCTGGTCACTGTTGTTATTGTGGATTGCGGCACTCGAAATCTTCCTGATGTACTGCGTAATACTCGCGCTTCGTTCATATTTCTGCCGCGAACTCAGTGGCGAGAACGAATCGGAAGCAACGTGCCAAACAGGCACATCTCACGCATAACCAGGTCATCGCGCATACCGGCGCCCAAAGCAAAGGCCTCGGGCGCCTTTTGCTTTATAAATCTACTTTTTGTTTTTGCTCGCGATTAATATCGCGTTTTTTTATTAGCTCGCGCTTATCGTGCAATTTACGCCCCTTGGCTACACCAATTTCTAATTTAGCTTTGCCATGATTAAAATACATTTTTAACGGTATTAAGGTTAAGCCCTTTTGCTCCGAAAGCCCAATCATGCGAGAAATCTCAAATCTATGAAGTAGCAGCTTTCTGGTTTGGCTGGCAACCTCGGCCGCAACACCATTTAGCACCATATTAATCAGCCACGCCTCATCGCCCTTAATTTTGACATAGCCAGAGGATATATCCACACGCTTTGCTCTCACGGCTTTGATCTCTGCACCTTTAAGCACAATACCTGCTTCAAAACGCTCTAATATTTCGTACTCAAAAAGCGCCTTTTTATTTTGGGCAATAGTATTATCAGGAGCATTCATTTTACTCCTCAATAACTTTGTCTATCTCGTTTCTGCTAGAATGATACGCCGCAATAATTGTTGGCCATTCACTAATAATTACCGATAAGGCTGCCGCAACCGGTATAGAAAGCACCACACCCAACAAGCCAAATAATTTAGCGCCAATTAAAATTGCCACTATAACGATAACCGGTGAGAGACCAACAGATTTTTGCATAACCTTTGGCACTATAAAATGACCCTCAGCCTGTTGAATTAATAAGTAACCGATAGACACTGCAATCACCACAACTAATTTTGAGAATCCCCAGTTGGAATCTTGCGTCAAGGCTACAAATAACGCTGCTGCATAACCTAAGAATGGCCCCACATAAGGAATAAGCTCGGTTATCGCCCCAAACATAGCCAACGTTAGTGCGTAAGGAACTCCCAAAATGGTTAAAATTAACAAATCTAGAATTCCGATAATTAAACCTAGCGATAGTTGACCTCGCAACCATGCGCCAAGCTTTAAGCTAATTTTATGAAACGTATTAACTACTGAAACTCGGTGTTGAATAGGCATTATCGATAATATAAATTTTCTGATGCCATCCTCTTCGAGCAATAAGTATAAGCTAAGCACTATAATAGTTAATGCAGAGGCTATGCCACCAAAAACTGTGGAAAAGAACGCTATAAAGCTAGTACTATCTGTTGGCAATCCGGGTACTTTTGCGTATATAAATTGAACTTCATCTATTATAGAGTTTGAGTCAGACGAGCCGATTGCAGTTTTAACTTGCGGTAGATTGAGAAAATCTATTAATTGTCCAAAAATGAGTGGTACAATTAACCACATGGTTAAAGTTAAGATTAATGCAAGCGCGCCAAAAATTATTGTAACCGCTATCCACCTTCGTATTTTGAATTTGGCTACAATGGAATCTACCATAGGAGATAACGCGGTTACCATTATTAGCACTACAAACAGCAATATTAGCACATCACTTATGCGAGATAGAAAATATATGGCAAAAATAACCGATAATACTTTAATGATGGCAGACCAAGAGATATCGAATTTTACATGTTGTGTTTGCGGTTGTGACATAGTTCCTCCACTTTGTACAACCTAATCATAAATACTTTATGAGCATTTGGCAAGTTTGCACCAGATATTGTCCCAAATCTTCATTGTCCATTGCCCCTATTGTCATTCCTGCGTAGGCAGGAATCTACTTAATACTTTGTTAAATATCGGAATTTGTTTTGCCATTTTATATCCAAAATTAGTCTTTCGTTTGTAAAGCCACTAAGACGCAAAACGGGGCGGTACCATGTACCGTCCCGGGTGAGTTCGCCCGATTGGGCGAGATAATTGTCGTATGTCCGTGGCGGACTATACTTGCACCAATGCACACTGATGAGTTGTGCGCTTTTTCGGTGCCATGCGCGACATTTACCTCGCCCGTTCGGGGCATGGGTGGTCCGGCGGGGTCAAGAGAACACTCCTTTCGACGCCGGGATGAGGTTATGCGCCATAGAAGGCGCAAACGACACGCTGTGAATGCTCAGCGCAGGCCCTACGGGCCCTAAAGCGGTTCTTTAACAGCAAGGGACACAGCACCGCCTTCTTATTGAATACATTATTCTTTTTTTGAACTTATGTCAAGACTATGCACAGACTGGGTACATCGGTAACAACTTGGCAGTTGTTGGTTGGTTGGATTGTAACAGGCACATGTCCATGTAAGCAAGGGGTGTTACGTAGTTTAGCCTCTCATGAGGTCGGACGTTGTTGTACTCCACCAACCATTC
>CAJBMM010000040.1 GCA_903954185.1 uncultured Candidatus Berkelbacteria bacterium
AACTGGTCTTTAGCTCCCAGATGAGCAATGTTGGATATGTATTTCATGAGCCGAGTATACCCATGAAATCCAAAGTTTAAATAGATCTGTTGCATACTGCTCCTTATTCCTTGGAGTCCAGTATGTTAATGAACTTTTGCATACAATCGCCTCATACCCCCTGAGGCGATTATGGTAAGGCTAACTAATACAGACGAGATTAAAATACTAGACCAAGGTATAATACACGTGAATTAAAAACCTCGTAGAGCAGACTTTAGTCTGTTTATTTGCATTGAGATTGCCCTTAGCATCCTTGCTGTTCACATTTTAGTGTGAATACGACCAAGCTAAAGCTTGTGCTACAAAAAGCTCGTAGAACCGACTTTAGTCTGGCTAAAACCAAGCTAAAGCTTGTGCTACACATAGGTTTTTAATTCACGAATAATACTGGTTGCTCAAGAACCAGCACCCCTCCGCTCCTCCCCTTTCGAAGGGGAGGTTGGGTGGGGTTTGATTATAGGTACTTAGTTTATAACCACCACCTAACCCCACCTTGAAAAGGAGGGGAAATCGTCAATAATGTTCAAACAACGCTTTAGATTTTGAATACAAGTATAATACTGGTTGCTCAAGAACCCGTTAGTGTATACGAAAAAGTTTCATTTTTATCAATAAATTTATTTATTGAATTAGACTTGGTAGAAAAATTTCTTCCTGGATAAATATTCAAATTTAAATAATCGCCGATAGATCCTGTTTGTTTGTAATATATGAAGTTCATTGATTTTTTTACATATATTTTTGGCAAAGTTGTTTCATACTCAAACAAAGCGTTAGTAGATTCACCTACAGGCGTAGTCATCCATAAACCAAACGTTTTATAACCGTCATAAGACTCAACTAAAGTATTATTATTTTCGACACCGGCCTCTAAACCACTAGAAGTGCCAGAAATTAAAGTTGCATTAGTAGGAACCGCCAAACGAATGTAATTATGGTTATCTCCATCTGGCCATATTTTTGTACCTTCGTGTGTACGCACTATTTCAACGCGATGATATAATTTATCGTTTTTTGGTTCAATAGAAATTTCTACATTTTGTTTTACACTCAAGCTACTTTTTAAACCACCACCATTTG
This sequence comes from uncultured Candidatus Berkelbacteria bacterium, assembly GCA_903954185.1. Lineage (GTDB taxonomy): Bacteria > Patescibacteriota > UBA1384 > CAJBMM01 > CAJBMM01 > CAJBMM01. The sequence continues at coordinate 1,123 of CAJBMM010000040.1, forward strand.
CGTTGTTAATCATTATAAAATCGGATTTTTGATCAAATTCGTTAATCTTATTAATAGATTCTTCAATGATATTACTTGGTGTACCTGTGTATGAAAAATTCAAATGTTTTGTTTTGTATTGTTCCGAGAGAAAATCAAAAGCACTCTTTGGCTTTTCATTAAATAATGCAGAAACAGATTCAAGTAACTTTGGATATATCTCTTTAATTATTGTTTTTGGTTCATTATTATCTTTGTTGACGTTATCTTTCCAGTATTGATTTTCAACATTATAGGTTAAGATATCATTAAAATTTTGATCATTTATATATAAGTTGTCATCTAATTTAATTGGCCCTGTTAGGGTTAACAAGTTTGCAATAAATGTGGAATCTATGCTTAATTGCATGTCTATAGCAGGGCCACCCTCTTTATTATAAAACCACGCTGTGGTTTTGGCGCTTTCGTTATAGTTAACATCCCAATTAGAATCTCGCATATACCATTCATTTGAGACCTTACTCAATGGATAAGGGGCCTGCACTCGATATAACTTACCAAACGTTGCATCTTTTTTGATAATATTTGTATCTATTGCTAACCCAGAAATATGCCCGTTTTTCACCTCTCCGGTTGCATAAGAGCCAATAAACCCACCACCCGGCCGCAATTCTGCGTTATTCAAAAATAAAATAAGAATATTTTTTGGTTTTGTAAATCCGAGCAGATCGTCGTAATTAGAGATGAACTGCTGCGCAAATTCCAATTTATTTTGAACGCTTGGCATAAATTGATTAAGCAAATCTTTGTATTTAAAGTATTGGCTACTTTTGACCGAATTAATTTCTGAGCTTGCTGAATACAAGTTATTACTAATGATTTCAATTTTTGTATTTATTTCATTTTTATGTGATTTAAAATATTCAATAAAATCAGCCGAGCTGTCAGATTCCAGCAATGCATATCCTTCGCTAAAAGTACTTAAAGATATTAATAAGCTATCGTTAATTAATGATGCGGCTTTAATTAAGCTATAGCCTTCAGAGATTGACGAATCGTTAGTGGAGATAGATTGATACTGGCCGTACATATTTATGGTGTTTAATGCGCTTTGAAAGTTTTCTGACGCCAGTGTTAACTTTTCTTTTGATTTGTCAATTTCTGCATCGGAAAGAAGCCCGACTCCAAGCTTCATATTATTCACACCTTCATTAGACTGAAATAAAACTTGGTCTTTAATATTTTTGATATTATTTGTTGCATTAATGGCATTTAACGGAGTGACAGAAATAAAGGCGAAAGAAAGAGCCAAAATTGGAGTTGATAATTTGATTAACCTTTTTTTACGATAGGCTAATCTGTGCTTAGTATCTCTTAGAATATTATGATTCCCATTTACGCCATGCTTAAAAGGTGAGTTATTGAGTTCAATAAATTGGGCTGAACGTACAACTTTTATAGGAACAGTTAATAACCTCGAGATGCTAACCGTTGCTTCTCGAGCAGATACAGGTGCTTTGGTTAAATCCCTAAGTTTTTTCCCCTCCAAATTATCTCCGTTATTCCTTGCTTAAATAGTGCTTTAGAATGGCAGTGAAGGTGGTCAGTACCAAACCAAGTATTGCAGCCACAATAATATCTAACGACCAGAAAGGCTTGATTTGAGTGCTAACAGGGGTAGACGATCTTAAGATAAAAACTTCTGATGCATTAGTCATATTAGTTTCATCAGTTAACTTTTTTAACTCGGTTGCCGAAGCATTCAATAGTTTCTTTGAGCTTTCAGGATCTTTTGAAGTTATTTTAATACCCAGGGTGGCAGGTGGATATTTTTTCACCACAAAAACCTTGCTTAGCTGCGAAACGTTACGGACTGTTGGTAAATCTAGCCCCGCAGTTTTATAAATATCAGCCACAACGCTAGGCGATTGCATCCAGTTCATTACCGTATCGGCAAAGAAACCGCTAGATTGTTGCGTGTAATAACCATCAAATTGATAATATGGTGTGTTCTTTTGATCCGCGACCATAGTTTTATCAACTGTAAATGTGACGCTAGTGTCATATTTTGGTTTGCTAAGAGCAATTACAATTACAGCAACTGCAATTACCAATAATGTACCACCAATAATTAATAATTTTGCTCTTTTAAATACTTTAATATATTCACTTAATTCCATTATTACCTCACAGCCTTCATTATTTCTTTTAATATATTTATTTTAAAGTTATCTGTAGAATATTTTTTTACGGAGTCGGCGCAGTCATCATCATTTATTTTTAAAACAACATTGCTTTTTAATACTTCACACAATAAATCGGAAGTCAGATCTTTTATTAGTATACCAGTTTTTCCAGGCTGAACAATTTCAGATGCCCCACCATCATCATTGGCAATAACTGGGCAGCCATGAGAAAGCGCTTCAACCATAGTTATTCCAAAATCTTCTGTCTGCGGAGCTAAAAACGCTATAGCACCCTGAAATAGTTTGTTTTTTTCTTCATCTGATACATGACCAAGAAACTCAATATTAGAACCTGCCATAGACCTTAGCCTTGCTTCATCGGTGCCGGATCCGACAATTTTAAGTTTGACCCTTGCAAGCATGGCAGATTTTATTGCCACTTCTATATCTTTGTGTGGCTCTAGCCTAGAAACAAGCAGATAGTAATCTAAGACATTTCTTTTGCCGTACGTACCAATTTCCACAGGCGGATTAATTACTGAAGAATCACGGTGATAAAACTTAGATATTCTTTTTTTAGTAGTTAGCGAATTTGCGATGATAATATCAGGTCTTTCTGCAGCAAGAGTATCCCAAATACGCACTTTATGTAAAAAGTATGGGATAAAACTTTTTAATGAAGATAAAAATTTTGCTCGGCCAATATGCTTATTTATATCAAACCATAAAAATCTTGTTGGAGTATGCATGTAACATATATGTTTTGTTTTTGGTTGCGTAATAATACCTTTAATAAAGCTCGAAGAATCAGAAATGACGATATCGTATTCATCTAAATTAAATGATTCTACCGCCTGAGGCATTACAAGTCGATAATAATCGATATATTTATTTGCACCAACTCTATTTTGTAAATACGATGTGCGTATATCCCAGCCTTCATACAACCCATTTGTACCAATTGTGTCGTAAATTAACGTATAAACAGGTGCGTTTGGAAATAGTTCATGAAATGCAACTAAACATTTTTCCGCTCCACCATTTTTTATTAAATAGTCATGTGCTAAAGCAACTTTATATTTTGATAGAGTTTTAACTAAATTTTCGATATCTAAATTATCCATTCAGCAACCAGACTTATCTTTAAATAAAATAACATAAGGAGTTTTTAATATTATAAAAATATCCTTTATCAACGACCAGTTTTCGATATAGAAAGTGTCTAATCTAACCTCTTCATCAAATGTCAAATCTGAGCTTCCTGCAATTTGCGCTATCCCGGTTAAGCCTGCCTTGATAGCTAATACTTTTCGATGATGAGTTTTGTATTGTTCAATTTCTTTAGGGGTATGCGGCCTAGGACCGACTAAACTCATATCGCCCACTAGTACGTTGAACAATTGGGGAATTTCATCTACTCGTGAGCGACGTAAAAATGTACCTAACTTAGTTACGCGCGGATCGTTCTTCATTTTAAATAATGGTCCATCATCTCGCTCATTAGATGTTTGACGTAAATTATCTTCTAATTTTTCTGCATTCACAATCATTGATCTAAATTTTAATAATTTAAATTTCTTGCCAGCCGAAATCCTTTCGTGAGCGAAAAATACAGGCCCACCGTCTGTTAGTTTAATAAGAATTATTGTGATTAACATTATTGGCGAAGCAATAAGAATGAATACAAAAGATAATGCAACATCTATTGCTCTTTTTATTATCTTACCCCAACCGTCTAGCGATGTTCGTTTAAGTTCTAATAGCGGAATGCCAGCTATACTAGATATGCTTACGTTGGCCGCCAATACTTCAAACAGGTTTGGCGCAAATGAAAAATCAATTCTTTTTTCATCACAATAGCTAATAATTTCAATTACTTTTTCGTTTGGTAAATCTGGATCAGCCTGTATTACATTGTCAGGTGAATATTTTTGTAATAGACTTTGAATATCGCCTAAACCGCCAAGAACTCTTGTAGAATCCGATGCTTCTTTTTCTTCACAACGCTCATGTTCGGTGTCAATTATACCTACAATTTTATATCCATAACTTAAATCTTGGCAAAGCGCTTGTGAAAGTTTATTGCTGACAGTAGTCTGACCTATTAAAACTACAGTTTTTTGGCCCACACCACCCACTAATAGCGCGTTAAGCAAGGCTCGATATAGCCATCGGAAGGTGGTTATAATAACTATTGAAGAAATCCAGAAATAAAGGATGGATAATAAAGAAATATGCGTTGACCACGCATACCAAAGCTCGTATCTCGATTGAACAAATAAAGTTCGGCCAAACAAGGCGGTAACAAATAGAATCATCGTTGTAGTAGCTGTTGAGGATACGATGCGAAATAATTGTTGAGCTTTTGCTCTAGTCTCAAATAAAATATACAAACGATGATAAGCAAAAACTAATACCAGCAGAGGAAAATACCAATAAAAAAAACTAAATCCAAGCGATTGCACTTGTACTTGATCGATAGGTAGAATATCTACAAAAATACGCAAACTTTTTGCAAAATACCACGCCATAAAAAGAGCAACAATATCAACAACCGGAAGTAGAGATGTAAACCAAAGTTCAAATTTTTTCATATATTGTATTTAATTATAGCAAAATAATTCTATTATGAACAACATTTTCTTCCAAAGTCTCTCCGCAACAGATGCTTAGTTTATGTCATACTCCCGTCCTTCGCATCCATCCTTCGTTAAAACTATGTAGGACACCGTAAAGCAACACCCGCCTCGGCGAGCCTAGGGCGAGACGAGGAGAGTCAAGAAGCCTGCTCTAGAAAAACAATAACCCGCCTTATTTCTAAGCCGGGTTACTGATAAATAAACTAATTTTTCAATTTATGCTTTTTTAACGCCACCAATTTTGAACATTTTTGTGCCACAAGATTCGCAAGTACCGGTTACGGCTGGTTTACCATTTTTCATAGTAATTTCTTGAGCGTCTTTCATCATGTGCTTTTCTTTGCATTTTACGCAATATCCTTCTACTTCCACTTTAATCACCTCCCCTCGATAATTTTGTATAAGCTTATTTGTGCTCACTAGGCTCATGCTAGTGCATGCCCCCATGCTTGTCAAGAGGGGTCACTTGGCCAAAGCACCTTACCATCAACACTTTTGACAGTAATTGCGTCTACTGGACAATTTTGTGCAGATTCAATTATTTTATCTAGGCTGTCTGCATCGGCATCTATTACCACAGCCTTTTGCTCGTTGTCTAACTCAAAAACATCTTTTGCAGCCAACAGACAGCTTGATGCGCCTATGCAAATATCGCGATCGACGATAATTTCCGAACCGTCTGCTCTTACCACACTAGTTTTATCTGACATATTATCCCTTCTTTAATGTCTTTTTAATCATTTTAATTGTGTCATCTACGTCGGATTCGGTAGTTTCGCGCCCCAAGCTAAACCTTAGCGATTGGAATGATTGCTCATAGCCGATTCCCATCGCCAAAAGCACATGTGATGGCTCGGTTTTTTCGGCTGAGCAAGCAGAGGCTACCGAACAATAAATGCCTAGTTCATCTAATTTCATAAGTAGGGCCTGGGTATCAACGCCATAAATTAATACGCTTACATTATTAGGTAAACGATCCGTCTTCGAACCTAGTAATGCAATACCCCCAAGCTCGACTAAACCATTAATTAACAAATCTCGCAATTTAGAAATTTGTCGAGTTGATTCATTTTTTTCAAGTTCACACAATTCCAATGCTTTTGCTAAACCAACAATGGCAGCAACATTCTCAGTGCCGCCGCGAAGCCCGCGCTCTTGACCTCCACCAATATTACTAGACGAGAAAGGAGTTCCATCTTTTATATACAGTAAGCCAACACCCTTAGGACCGTAAATTTTTGATCCGTTTACGGACATAAGATCCACGCAAAGATTATTGACGTTCAAATCTAAATATCCTGCAGCCTGACAAGCGTCGGTGTGAATATACGATTTAGTCTTATGAACAGTATCGGCCATAGCCCTTATCGGGTTAATAGTGCCCACCTCGTTATTAGCATAAATTACACTGCACAATGAGTTAGCAGTTAAATGTTTATCAATTTCATCTTTGGAACAAAGAGCGTCTTTGTTAACCGAAGCAAATTTAACACTTAATCCTGTTTTCATTAGTTGCTCGGCGGCTTGTAATACAGCAGGGTGCTCTACCTGAGATACAATTAATTGATCAATCTTGCCCGAACCAACTACACCAGAAATTGCAAGATAATCACTCTCGGTTCCACCAGAAGTAAATATAATTTCTTCTGACCCACAGCTTAAAATTTCTGCGCATCTTTCGCGAGCATTTTCTATTGCATTTTTTGCTTCACGTCCATATTGGTGAATACTAGAAGGGTTGCCAAACATCTCTTTATAATATGGCATCATGGCGTCTAAAACTTCATCTCTTACAGGAGTGGTGGCCGCATTGTCTAAATATATATCATATTGCTTCATTTTATATTTCCATATTAATTAAATTTCTAATACGTTTTGCATAATATTCGGGATACAAATTTATAATATCATTTGTTATACCACTAATGATAATCGATCGGGCTTTCTCTTTACTAAAACCCTTTGTCTGAAGATAAAATAATTGATTTTCATCAATGTGGCTTATCGTAGCCTCGTGTGAAACATTTGCAGAATTAACAGCCGATATAATTCTTGGATTTGATTCAGCCACCGATAAACTATCCAGCACCATACTTTCGCAATGCATATAAGATTTTGCATTATTCGCGTTTTGTTTAATTTCAACCATACCCGCAAAAATATTTTTTCCACCTTCACACGATATTGTCTTCGATTTTATAATTGAGTTAGTATTTTGAGCGTTATGAATAACCTTTGAACCACATTTTTGCACCTGCCCATGTGAGGCTATCGATATCGAAGCGATTTCTGCTCTCGAATTTTTTCCGTTTAAAAATATAGTTGGATTTTTAAATGTGAATTTTGACCCAATATTACAATCTGCCCAAAATAATTCTGCGCCATCATCTACGTAAGCCCTTTTAGTAACTATGTTGTAGACATTCTTTGACCAATTTTGAATAGTAGAATACTTAACTTTAGCATTTTTACCGATAATCATTTCTACGGTTCCAGCATGCAAAGTCTGATCAATACCCACCGGAGATGTGCACCCCTCAATGCATTGAACGCTAGCGCCATCTTCAACCGCAATAATTGTATGTTCAAACTGACCAAAATTTCGCGCCTGTAACCCATACGCTGCGTGTAGGGGCAACTCGACAACTACATTCTTGGGAACATAAACAAAGCTGCCACCCGACCAAAAAGCACAAGCTAAAGCCGCAATCTTATGATCGTTAAATGGAATAACAGTCGCAAAATATTTCTTCACTAAATCGGGGTATTCTTTTAGTGCCGTGTCAGTATCTGTGTGTATTACCCCCATGTTAGAAATATCTTCACTAAGATTTGAGTAGATTGATTCAGACTGCATTTGAACCATATCGCCATTTAGCATACTTGCGCTTTGCTTTAAACCCGCTTCTTCGAACGATTTACGAATTTTATTTGGCAGATTTACCCACAAGTTTTCTTTTTTTAGCGGTTTTTCATATATTTTTAACTTATCAAAGTTTATCTCACGTATTTCTTTAATGTTTGGCATAGGTAACTTTGTGTATGCATCAAATGCTTCGCATCGCAAATTAAGCATCCATTTTGGCTCTTGCTTCATTTCTGAGATGTATTTGACGCTTTCTAAATTTATTCCCAATTTCATTGTGTCTCCAGCTTTCCATCCGACATGAACAGGTATCTATCTGGATTAAGTGATTTTAAGAATTCTTTGTTATGAGAAATACAAATAATGGCCGACTTTGAAGTCTTTAATTTATTGACTTGCTCCACAAACCTAGCTTTCGTTTCAGCGTCTACCCCCGAATCTATCTCATCTAAAATAATTACTTTGGGTTGCATACTTATACATAATGCCAACTCTAACCGCTTAAATTCTCCGCCTGACAATGATTTGCCGATAGAATTGTTCTTTACCCTACTTAAATTAAATTCGTCGTAAATTTGTGTCATATCAATATGCTTATGAATCTTTTTTAACTCTGTGAAAAGTTGATCAATCGTTAAATGATCAAACATCGGTGATTGTTGAAAGCTAATATATAATCCGTTATTCGCAATAAGTGACGGGTTTATTTCTTTATGTTCAAACCCTAATACCATGAATTTCTTGTATACATTGCTAAAACCCGCAGCCCCCGAGATGATTCGCGTAAGCGTAGTTTTGCCAGAACCATTATTTCCAGTTAGGGCAACAAGTTCATTCTCATTCAATATAAAATTAAGGTGGTTCAATATAACTTTACCACCAACACTCGATACTAATTCGTTAATCTCGATTAATTTTTTCATTAGCTTCATAATTTATCAAATTAAAGAACTTTATACAAACCACTTAATCTATAAATAACCAAGCTCCATCCTACACCAAGGCTACCGATCCTTCGCTCAGAGCTATGGACGGCACGGCGGACGGCGCAGCAGAGAACAAAGAACAGAGAACATAGAGCAGTGAACAGTGGTGCTGGCAACAGCCAAGCTGAAGCTTGTGCTACAGCAGACCCCGTAGAACACGCTTTAGCGTGGCATACACCAAGCTCCATCCTACGCCAAGGCTACGGACGGCAAGAAAGCTTGTGCTACAAGTAAGCATGTAGAACAGACTTTAGTCTGGCATGCACCAAGCATATACCATGACAATAACTTAATTATTACTTTAAAGCAGAATCAATTTCATCCTTAATAGCCGAGTAAGTAAGATCTTTGGAATATAGCTTACCATTAATAAATAGTGTTGGAGTTCCTACTAAATCATTTTGTTTGGCAAACTTTAAATCATTATCTACAACACGTTGCGCATCATTTATTTTACCATTAATATTCTCGTTTGCGCCCACTAATTGTAAGAAATTCAGAAATACATCTTTTGCTTTGTTTGAATTAATCCAATTTTCTTGATTCTGCATTAGCATATCGTACATCTCCCAAAATTTTCCCCGACTATTTGCAATTTCAGCATACTCTGCAGCAATGATACTGTTGGAGCTTAATTCATCGGGAAAATATCTAAATTGGTATTTAACTTTACTTGGGTTCTCAGTAATCAGTTGATTTAATATTTGTGTAATTCCTACACAAGATTCGCAGGTAAAGCTGCCAAACTCAACAATGTATATTGGGGCATCGGCATTACCAATAGAAGGCGCACTTTCGCGCCAAACACTATTGGATTGATTATCGCTTCCAGATATATAAAATATTGCCGTAGAGATGATTAAAACAACGGCAACTATCGAAATATAGGTATAATTATTGTTTAGATTTGGTTTGCGCATCACTTCTTTTTTTTAGAGAGGGTATTTTTTTATCTAAATCTACTCCATAATATTTTATCGAACATTTATCACAAAGTACCACATTATCATCAGAGTTATTTATCCCCAACCCATTGTGCCTGATATAACTTGTTGGCACTTTTGTTAATAATATAAACTTTTCATTAACATCTATCACGCAATCGCACATTGTGCAATAAATTAAATTAGATAAAGACATTTTACTTCTTTCGTTTAAATATGAATCATCGCAATTATTTCTTGATGAATTTCTTTTCCTGTATTTTGAATAATATTATCAATTTCAATGTTATGCGATTTAAGATATGAAATTATTTCAATATCGGCTGGATTTATTGCCAACATTCCAATAAATCTTTCGTGATGATCGATTGGAATATTATTTAAAATAATTTCAACTATTTTGTGATCATAAATGCTATGAATGATATCTATTAATTTTTCTTTTTCTTTTTCTAATAATTCTGCATTTTCTATCAATGCCACAGAATCATCTAATGGTACTAGATAATGATAAAAAACCTTATTCATGCTATTTAACCTCCATTGGACCCCATTGGTCATCATTAAACGATTGCCCATTAATTGGCAGTGCAATAATTTGTGTCTTTCTCGAACGCCCTGCTTGTGGTCCTGCAAAGTACCAAGCTTCAGGCGGTAAGCCGAATACTTTGCCAGTGCTTACGCCCGGACCAGCTTCTTCTAAAGGCATAAGTGCTATAAAAAAGCTGTTACCGTTTTCTGGGGTTGGCATCTGCATTACAAGATACGGTTGCCCCTCTAATCCTTTAGACGCCGATGTGCCAAAATTTGGCGATCTAAATGTCTGAGCAGTAAAATAATATTTTTCGCGCTTAGGATTAATATATCCGTAAGCCGCTCTACCGCTAGTTAATCCTGTTAAAATTGCCAGTGGTTCTTCTTTACTAACATGATTAGCAGCCGTATCGCCAGGTTTTGTGGGGACATGTTGCTCTGCACCCGCATAACCATAATTGTGAAGTAAACTAAATCCAGAATCTGTCGTTCGCGAAACGTCAATTCCAAATTGATCTTTAACAATCTTCTGAATTTGAGCTAATTGCGTATCGCTAAGCTTACCCTCTTTGCCAGAGTTAGCCATAATATTTTTGATTTGCTCTGCAAACTGATCTTTATTATAGGTTACTTTTTCTGGATTTTGAGGGCCAATCATAAGTGATGTTTTTGACGGCTCCGGAACTGATGCGGCGTTGTTTGTCGGAACCGGTGCAGTGTGTGCAGGAGAAACAAAAAGGCTGGTGGCAAGAGCCGCGCCCGCCGCTGCTTTAACCGCACCATGACGCAAAGATCCGAGAAGTACTTTATGCTTATGGAGTAGTTTTTTTGCGTGTTTATGAGTTACATGAAATGACTTTTTGATATTCTCATGGTGTATCTTTAAATTGTTATGAATCTGTTTAAAACGCGCACTTTTTTCACGCTTGTTTAACAAATAATCGAGTAATTCATTCTTCATATTGCTCATGCCCCTTATTGCAATTTATATGATTCCAAAACAGCCTGCATTGTATTTTTTGATATATCAGCTACAGAATGAATGCTAAAATAATGCGTTGCCCAAGGAATCCGTAATCTGGAAGCTGAATGGATGTTAGGGGCTAGCGGTGTGGTGTCGGATAATTTTAGCATCACCTCTAAAGAATCTTCTGTTACTCTAATTATAGCAAATATTTTCGGTGCCATAAGATTGATGTTTAATCCATCGGCATTCATTTGAAGAGGTACTGACAAATTTAATCTTTGTATAAAATATCTATAAATAGGCTCTAAAAGTGCTTTTCGCCCCCGAAATAAAGGCTTTAAAGAGTCGTCAACGCACGCATGTTGTGTTGGCTCCTCGATAAATCTCTCTTTACAGCTTTTGCATTGCCACATGTAGTAAGTATAAATGAATAAACGCAAAGTACAAAATGCAAAGTTACGTTATGTTGGGTAAATAATGGATTCGACAGGCTCGCTACAGGTGCAGAATGAAGAATGGAGAGTGCAGAATAATGGAAGATTTTTTATAGGATACATTTTACGAACAAACTTTCTACTTGACCTAACCAGACTAAAGTCTGTTCTACGGGGCCATTGTGTAGTACAAGCTTTAGCTTGGTTGGATCCACACTAAAGTGTGCTCTACAAGAAATTTTCTTGGATCCTCGAAAAATTGCTCGTCGTACTCGCGTCGAGGATGACAATGCGACGTTTTTAAATCCTCGAATCCTCATGCTCATAAAGCTACGGAATGACACAGTAGGCTAGTCGAGGATGACAATGTGGCGTTGTCACTTTTCGCTTCTGCGATAAGGCAGATAAGTCAAATAGGGCTAATAAGGCTTATAAACAGGTCCTGTTCTCTGATCTTTGTTCTATGTTCACTGTTCTATGCACTCAACCGCCCACCTCCGAGGAGTACAGCGGCTGTACACCATCGCAGGAGTGCCCCGCCTGTTCTCTGATCTTTGTTCTATGTTCTCTGTTCGTTGCTCTCTTCGGGCTCAGCCAAGCGAGGATGCTTGTCAATCGATTCGATTTGATTTCCAATTTTATTAATTTGTCTCTCTGTTTCGATAAACTTTGTCTGTGCGTCAGTTAAATGTTTACCAACTAAAGTATAATTTTTTGAAAATTTATTAAATTCACTACTTAAACTTTGGATGTGTTTTAATATCGACATCGCCTCTTCTTCAATCTTCATGCCGCGCAAGCCGAGTAAAATCGCTTGAAGATAAATATAAAGCGTATTAGGCGACACAGGAAAAACCCGTTTCTTAAGTGCATATGGCATTAAATTTCCGTCTTTTTCATCTTTGACGATTATTTCGTAATAAATGTTTTCGGCGGGAATATACATTAAGGCAATATCTAACGTACCCTCGTTTGGCAAAATATATTTTCTTGAAATATCGTCAATGTGTTTTTTAACGTCGCTTATAAATAATTTTTTCTTCAAATCTCTCTCTGCATCATCGTCAGTATTTATAACCTTTTTAAAGTTTTCCAATGGAAATTTTGCATCAATTGGAATTTTCATATTGTCTTTTAGATGCACTATTGCGTCTACAGCCTCACCACTTTTAAAGCGATACTGTAAACTATACTGATCTTTGGTAAAAATTTGAGCTAACATATCATCTAAAAATAACTCCCCAAGACCGCCACGCAATTTTGGCGCTTTTAAGATATCTTGTAGCCCACTTAGATCTTTGCCAACCTCAAAAATACGTTTACTACTTTCTTCAAGTTGACCCAGCCTTGACTGAACTTGACCAAACAAATTAGCGGCCTGGTCAAGCCTAGTACCAATATTATTAGATGATACCGAAAGCGTGTCGCGGTGCTCTTTCATCTGGTTATTAAGCATGTCTTGTAATTGCTGCATTTGTTGCATAATATTACTGGATAAATTATCCATGCGCATATCTAGCGGGCTAGCACTTTGCGCAGCTGCTTTATTCATTTTAATAAGTAGTATAACTATAATAATAGCTAAGATAAGCCCAATAATAATTGAGATGTAAATGATAATAATTACTCCTTGTGCGGAATTTTAATAAAAAGATAAGAACCCATTATCACTAATACAATTGGAAGCGTTAACTTCCAAAACCCAAGCATTGCTAGCAAATTAATGATAAATACTGCAGAAACTAAAAATGTAAAAAATAAAATAATATTTTTTCGATGATGAAACCAGGTTAATAATAAAGATAACACGACAATTACTAAGTAAAATAACGAGTGATAATTAATTAAATTATTGGCAATAACTCGCTCGGTAATTTGATAAACCCCGATAAAACAAAGAAAATAACCGAAAAAAGTTGATAGCCAATTTGTACTTTTTCGATGATTAGAATAATGCTCTAATAAGATAAAAGCGCCAATTGTGATAAATATAATTGGCATTAGCAATTCTATAAGATTGGCATTTGGATTAAAATTATTTAATAAATAAATAATTCCAATAAAAACCAGTAAAACTGCGCCCAAATCTTTAAACCATAAATTTGTTCGTGACATGACTATCCTACCTTAAGCTAGATAAGCTACTTTTTTGAAATATTTTATATGAATCATTACAATCTTCGGAGGAAACTGCGGGATATGTTGATTCGCGCCATTTATTTGGGGTAACCGTATCATTAGTTAAATATCCCAAATTGTTTTTATCATATCCTTCTGCACAAGAAGTAGATTTATTTTCTAGTGCAGCGCGAACAACATAATATGAATTTTGTACTCGATAATTAATTGTATCATCGGAAAACTTGGCTTTGTTTGCGCCAGTAGTTTTACCGACAACAAATTCTCCAAGCGCCGACGGAATTGTGCTGCTTACGGCTTTTGGTTTTGCCATAAATGGCAATAGATATGCAGAGGTCGCATCTGCTCTAGTATCTGTAACGAATAATGGGTCGCTATTAGTAAAGGTAGATGGATTATTAACACCCCAGTAACAATCACCTAGTCCTGTTGCATCCCAAGCCGCGTTTTCTTGGCAAGCATTCGCCCCAAGCGCGGCAGCATATTGCGGCGCATAAACGTTATTGGCAGATTTATACTGTTCTAAAGATTGAGAGATGTTTAATATGCTTGCTTTTCTTGCTACGTCTCTAGATCTAAGCCGAGAGGAATTGTAACTAGTAACGCTTATTGCAGTTAATATGCCAATGATACTTATAACGATTAACACTTCAATTAATGTAAACGACTTATTTTTCATATGCCTCCATACTTATGTAATAATAATATAACATTTTATGAATAGATGGTAGCCATAAAGTATCGCACGATACCAGAAACAAACTTAAAATGTCATTTTGAGCTTGTCGAAATACCGCCAGTACTGGACAAAACGGAATCTCTCAACCCGCTGAGCGGGGTATTCGAGACGCTTAGCGTTTCACTGATTTCGAGATGACATTGCTAATCGTGCCGTTAATGTTTTTATAAGCTATTCCTAAATCGTTGCGTAAATGTTATAATAATCGAAGCATTGGGGAGTCGCCAAGTGGTAAGGCACCAGGTTTTGGTCCTGGCATTCGGGGGTTCGAGTCCCTCCTCCCCAGCCAATTTAATTGACCAATTCAATTAACAAGGTATAACAAATGAATGAATTTGAACGCTACGCACAAGATATTGTTTACCCACCAATAAATCTGGATGCAATAAAAGATGATATTGATCAACTAAGTCCATATTGGGCATCGGGTTACGAGCCAGACGAATTAAGCGTTTTAGAAGCTGTTAGATCCGCCATGATTGCCCGTGAAGAATTTTTTTATACTCAGGTATGCGAAGCTATTATAAGCTGCATTGCAAATATTCACCCATCTTCTGATAAACCATTGGTGTTACTTTTCGATATCGATGAGACTATTGGAAGGAATATCAAGAAGCCATCAGACAGTGGCCAACCAGAGTCCGCTCTTGTATTAAGGCCAGCTCTTAAATACCTATTATCGTGGATTAATGAAGTAAAACTACAATACCCACTTAGAGTTGGTTTGCTATCTAGCCGTAACAAACTTGGAATGGATCAATCATTTAGCGATCCAGATATCCTTTTGCCCATAGCAGACTCTATCGATAAATCGTTAGTAATTTCTACCGAGCAACAACTCGGATCTACACTTAGTAATACAGCGGCTTCCAACCTACTATCGCCGTCATCGTCTAAAAATGAAGAAAGCGACTCTTTAATGAATTTAGATTATTCTGACTATGGCGATAAATTAAACACATTAAATGAAATTGCATCGCAAACCGCGCATTCATCAATAATTGTTGTTGACGATCTACCATATCCTGCTGCACTCGATAAAGCACGAGGATATTATGGCGTACCCTTAGAATCCAACGGTAGTTTTTATCTAAAATCATAATATTACATTTAAAAGTGTTGCCTGGAAGGAATTTACCATATACAAGCGAATTTTATTAAAACTTTCGGGAGAGCAATTTGCCGGTAAACAAAAATTTGGCATTGATAAAGAT
The DNA here is from genome assembly GCA_903954185.1 of uncultured Candidatus Berkelbacteria bacterium. Taxonomy (GTDB): domain Bacteria; phylum Patescibacteriota; class UBA1384; order CAJBMM01; family CAJBMM01; genus CAJBMM01. The sequence continues at coordinate 16,750 of CAJBMM010000040.1, forward strand.
TTTATCGCCGAGTTAACCGATGAACTATCTGACGTAATAAAATCGACCAATGTGCAAATTGTTATTGTGGTGGGCGGCGGAAACTTTTTGAGAGGGGCAACTTTAGCCAGCGCAGAAATTGAGCGCGCAACAGCTGATTATATGGGCATGCTAGCCACAGTAATGAACGGCATGGCCATGGTAGATATATTAGAGCATTTTGGACAACCTGCTCGCTTACAAACCCGCGTGCGCATAGATAGTGTCGCCGAACCTTACATTAGACGTCGCGCTATTAGGCATTTAGAAAAAGGTCGCGTCGTAATTGTATCTGGTGGCACTGGCAATCCATATGTCTCCACCGATACCGCATCGGTAATGACTGCGTTAGAATTAGATTGTGAAGCAGTACTAAAAGCCACCAAAGTTGACGGCGTTTACAATAAAGATCCTAAAATTCATCAAGATGCCAAAAAATTAGATACTGTAACCTATTTAGACGCTTTAAAAAATGATGATATTAAGGTGATGGACAATTCAGCAATATCATTAGCGATGGACCACCACTTGCCAATTATCGTGTTTGATTTACTAAATAAAGGCAACATTCGCCGCGTTATCGAAGGGCAACCCATCGGCACAAAAGTTGTAAAGGAGTAAGCAAAATGGGTGAATTAGCCTCAAACTATCCTGAACAAACCGACGCTGAATTTAAAGAAAAACAAAACGAGTTTGAAAAACTGGTTAACGAACATTCTCGCTCTTTATTTAATTATTCATTAAAACTTTGTCGTATTCGTGAACAAGCAGAGGATACATATAGCCAAGCCATACTAAATGCATGGAAATCTTTTGATACATACAATCGGGATAAATCTTTTTTAGGATGGATGAAGACCATAATTTATAATGTATTTGTGACAAATTATAGAGTAAATCAACGAACTCAAACATTTTCTTTAGATCAAAATCCAATATTAGCCAGTACTTTAGTAGATCCTGGCCAATCACCAGAAGACAAACTTATAGCTAGAATTGACATTGAGAATAAAATTAATGCTTTAGGAAAGTTAACCCCAGAACAAGCAAGTACAATAAATGATCATTTACACGAAACCCACGCCGATACGGCAAATAACTTGAATATATCAAATGCGGCCGCGCGCAAACGACTTAGTAGAGTGCGTCAAGTACTTCGCGAAGACTTAGAAAGATAATTTATGGATACTCAACTTTTAGTTAACGCAATAAACAATAACAAAATCGTCATAATTCCATCAGAGAGTTGCTATGGCATAAGTTGTTTAGCAGCAAGTTTAAGTGCTGTAGCAAAAATTCATCAAATTAAAGAAGAGTCGCAAGACAAACCACTAACACTACTGGTTTCTGACATATCGCAGATTGAACCAATTGGAGAATTAAATCATAACGCCATCAAGCTATCGAACACATTTCATCCAGGCCCCATATCGATAATTATTGAACTAAAAAGTGACAATTATAGTTATTTAAGCCCAGATGGCATAGCTTTTAGAATTCCCGGAGATGAATTTACTCGTAATTTAATAACTATGTTAGGGCAGCCTATAGTTACCACGTCAGCGAACATTCATGGTGATGCACCAATTTACAATCAAAACGATTTAGATGTATTTAAGAGCAAGGTGGATTATATTTATGAATCTGGTGATTTAGATTCAAACATCTTGCCAAGCACAATTTACGATTCACGATCTAATAAAATTTTGCGAGAAGGCCCAATAACATCTGAGCAGATACATAAGTCCCTTAAGTAACTTAAGAATCTTAAGCTAACTATTGATTGATACTTATAGATTCTTTATTCTAGTTGCATAAACTAAGGAGTTATTTATGTTAAGCACAGGTGATAAAAAAGTACTCAAAAACTACGTGACCAACACCGAGGGTCCGGTTTTTGGTTATAAAAATATGCCGCCGGTGGTTGTTGGCACACTTTTTGGCAGATATAGCAGATCAGAATTAGGTGCACGCGAACTATTACTTAAAGATTTTATTAACAATGATGAATTTAAAGAGATTGGCGAAAGCTTAACTAGTCAAGATTCTGCGGTAAATGCCGAAAAAGCCGAAGCATTTTATAGCCGCGTGCTCGATCAGTATGGCGATGATTCTGTAGCCGAGCTGGGTGGCACATCACTATCCGTGGAGAGCATTTCCAATGTTTTAGCCAAGCTTATAGAAGACCGCCGCATCGGCTTATCCCCTTTAGAAAAATCTTCTCGATATGTAATGTTTGATCAAAAAGACGATAGTGGTCATTATAATTACTTTATTGATCCAGATGTAGAAAGTGCCGGTTTGGGCACAGAGTACCGCAAGGTAATGGATTTGCTATTTGAGACTTATAGCCAAAGTATTCCAGTGCTTATGGAGGCATTGAAAGAAAAGTTTCCGCAAAAAGAAGGACAAAGCGACAATGCATACTCCAAGGCACTACGCGCTCAAGCATGTGATGTCGCCCGATATTTACTACCAATGTGTACCAAAACAAACATCGGTTTAACTGGGAACGGCCGCGCTTTTGAATATTTAGTTTATCAGCTTAGATCTTCTAAATTAAAAGAGGCACAAGACTTTGCCGATATGATACAAATTGAGCTTGAAAAAATTATTCCAGCCTTTTTACGTCGCGCTAAAGGTGAAATTGGTAAAGGCCATGTAGATTATTTACAGGCTCGCACAGATTTAGTTAATAGTTTATCTAAAAACGTTCATAAACACGTTTCCGACGAGCCCTCAGTCAAACTTATAGATTTTGACGCAGACGGTGAATCTAAAGTATTAGCGGCGTTAATTTATGAAAACAGTGGCAAAGATTTTACAGAATGCACTGTGTTGGCAAAAGAAAACCCAGATCTATTAAATCACTTTATGGATTTGTCGGTAGATTTGCGTAAGCACCGCACCCATAAGCCACCGCGCGCTTTTGAGCACACCTATTATCAATTTGAGATTAAATGTGATATTGGTGCTTACCGCGATTTACATCGCCATAGAGTACTGACACAGCAACGGCAACCGTTTACCACCGATTTGGGTTATGTAATTCCCGAGGATATAGTTAGAGCAGGATTAAAGGATAAATACTGCCATGCGCTAGACTCTGCTAAATTGTTACACGATAAGTTGATAAGCAAATTACCAACCCAGGCTCAGTATGTGGTTCCATTTGGCTACTTAATTCGATTCACTATGCGTTTTAACGCTCGCGAAGCATATCACCTGTCTGAACTACGATCGACCATTCAGGGGCATCCTAGTTATAGATTTGTGGCTCAAGAAATTGCCAAAGAAATTACTAAAGTTCATCCTAAATTAGGCTCTGCCATGATGGTTACATGGGATGGGTACGACGAGATGGCTCGCGCCGCATCAGAAGAACGGTTAGAAAAACTCTCTCATAAAAAATGAGCCTATCAAATTGTCAGCCTTAAGATAGTATTACTGCTCGAGTGATAGCGAGAACTATTACACTATTAGACTTCTCCATCCTTCGCCAAGGCTACGGACGGCGCGCGCCGAGCTCGAAGAATAATTTATTATTGTATTCACGATCAAAAAACGTGAATAAAAAAAATCTCTGTGTAGCACAATCTTTAGCTTGGCCTTTAAAAAACCAGACTAAAGTCTGCACTACGAGTTTTTTGGGTTCACGATACTCAAACTCGACATATTTGCTATTATATTGTATAAATACCTCATACTTCCTAGGAGGTTGTACCGTGAACATAATAGCACTTGTCGTGATTTTGCTATCCCTCTGCCCACCTTCGCATGGCCAAGTCGCTCAAGGGGCACTGCTTGGGCCAGAAGATACGGTACGAGTAGAGCGATGCAAGCTGGAATACCAGCTCATCTGCCGCGAAGTTGGGCGCATCGCCAAGGAAAACGGTGTAGAAGCTCGGCTTCTGTACGACCAGCTACACTACAACGCCGACCTCATCTTGGCACATCCATCTGGCACGTTGCTCTTGCTCAGATCCGAGAAGAGACCAGCGTTTCAGTTGCAGATTCTTCTCACAGATGCTAACGAAGCAATGGGCAAGAATTCGTTGGTAGAAACCACAATGCAATACGACTTCAACCAGCGAATCATCACCGTACAAAACTCGAGGACATTCTCTTTGCCCTGGCTGGCGTATGGCATTTTGCACGAGCTGTTTCACTATCAGCACTGGACGGGAAATACCAACCGATGGAAGATTGCTGAACACGAGCGTGATGCGTATGAATTCCAACTAGGACTGATACGCCAAGATGGTGGTGCCAGGTACACAGCCGCTGTAAAGCGCGAAGTCGAACGAGTAAACACAATTGCCCTTGGTGGCAAGTCGCTTGCCTCTACATGCCCAACAACGATTAAGGGCATAATGGAATTGGATAATGTGCCCAAATTCGGCAAAGCAAAGAGCAATGCGGAATACCGCTACCGCCTGATGCATGTTTGGGTAGATGCAGCGTTCACTATGATAGACGCTCAGTACAAGGAGTCGGCAGATAGGCAGTTTCGCAAGGCGTCGTTTGTCTACGACTTCACAAACGCCAATAAAGCGCCGTAAAAAGCGCTACAGCGCGGGCGGGGTGGCTAATGGCTTCCTCGCCCTGCTTAATTTTATAATCATCACAGATTTATCTAGCACCCACATCTGCCATCTCGAGCTTGGCGAGAGACCCAATCATGTCCAAAATTAAGCTAAAATTGAGCAATCCAATCATTACCCTATTCACTTAAATGATAGTAATAGATGTTTAATAAAACAATCAGTCAATACTAATAATTATTTTATCTTAATTGTTTATAAATATAGCTTATGCCAATCAAGACGGGATCTCTCGCCGAACTCAAGATGACAGCTGAAAAATGGGCATGTTAATTGTTTAAGTTAATTTTTTGATACAATATCCCAAACTTTTTCTGCAATTTCTTCTCTGGCGAGCTCGCGATTGTTCTCAACACAATCAATAGTGTGCCAGCCGTAGCGCTTAGCTAAGATATGATATTGGTGAAATACGTTTCTCACAAATAACTCATTATCTTCATGAATATCTTTTTTAGCCGTTTTGCCCGTACCCTCGCCATCTAATTTTCGACGTTCCTGCGTCCTCTTAAGCGTGTATTCTGGTGGGAGCGAGAGAAATATCACTCCATTGGGTTTTGGCAATTTAAAGCGATTATATTCTAAATCTTGTACCCATTCAATTAACTTTTCGCGTGCTTCTGCTTCTCTAATGCGCATTGGCTGAAAAACAATATTAGAAGTAGTGTATCTATCGCAAACTATCCAATCGTTTAGCTCTAATATGCTTTGCATTTTGGTTGCATCTTGCCATCGATCAAGCGCGTATAACATGCAAGCAAAGTATGGACTAACATCATCTATACCGCCAAAGAATCCATTTAAATAATCGCGCAAAAGCGGCCCAAATGGCTTAACTTTGTAGTTTGGGAAGGTCCATAAATGTGCCTCGTCTGGCTTTACAAGATCGGATTTATTAAGCTTATCAATTAATAGTTTGGCTTGCGTTGCCTTGCCCGCCCCGTCTGTTCCCTCTATAATCCATAATTTTCCAGCCATATTTTTTCCTCCACATTTTACTAACAAAGCTTTTTCATCTGTCATTCTGGCTTGTCCAGAATCTAATTTGATCGGATTAAGATTCTGGACATAACCAGAATGACAGACAACGGTGCATTTTTTAAATTAATAATCTGCCTTTAGATTATGCGAAAATATAGATAATTCAACCGTTGACATATAAGTCTAGTAGTAGTATTATTGTTGTTACTCCAACAAGATCACCTTCGTGGTGGTCTGCGAAAGGCACTGTATGAATGCGTCTCAGTTGGTCCCGCGCACAGCGCGGTCAAAGTCGGATTGGAGCTGTGGAAGCGTTATTGTTTTCGTCGACGCGGCGGGCGATTCGGCGACGGCGTGAACCCATCAAGGGCTAGCTCCTAGCCACATAGTGGCGAGGGGTGGTCGGGTATTGTGATTCTCGCGCGCTCGCGTACAACTTCACATACTATCCAACCCCTCGTCACCCCCCCCAAACCTCGGCACCATGCTATTACAGCATTGGTGCCTTTATGATATTGCTTTCATTTGTATCTAAACAATACCGATGCGCCTAACTATAAAGGGTTGTTCCCTTGTCCGACGAGGGTGCAACCCTATACACTTTAAATGCCAACTTCGGCCACGCTAAAGCGTGTTCTACAAGTCAAACCGTAGCACAAGCTTTAGCTTGGTTAAGGCCAGACTAAAGTCTGTTCTACAATACCAACCGTAGATCAAGCTTTAGCTTGGCTGTTGCCAGCGTCACTACTCACTGCTCACTGCTCACTGTTCTTTGATCTTTGTTCTCTGTTCTTTGTTCACTACCCCTCAGCGGCTTAAAACTCGTGCGGTGATTTTCTGAGACACCATGTATTTCTAGCATTTCACGATGCAACTTTGTGCCATAACCAACATGCTTATCGTAGCCAAACCGCGCATCTTTTAAATGTAATTCGTGCATCAAATTATCTCGATAAACCTTGGCGATTATCGAGGCAGCCGAAATTTGTGGGCACAAATCGTCTCCATGAATAATTGCCTCTTCTTCAATATCACTTCCGCAGCAAAAGCCATCGCACAAAACCTTGCATGGACGCACGCCTAAACCAGCTATCGCCATTCTCATCACACGCTTGTTTGCCTCTCCTAAGCCAATTTCGTCAATCTCGGCTGCCTCAATTTGAGCAATTGACCATGCAATAGCCGAATTTTTAATGATAATTGTTAATTCGTTACGACGTTTCAACGAAAGCTTTTTTGAGTCTTTTAGCCCTTCAATTTCCTCTCCTAAAACAACAGCTGCTGCAACAATAGGCCCTGCCCATGCACCTCTGCCAACTTCATCTACGCCTGCGATTAATGCAATATTCATGTTTTTATAATAAGGCAAATTGGTCTTATTAGTCTAATTAAATAATCCTTTTTCCTCCCCTTTCGACGGGGAGGTTAGGTGGGGTTTGCATAAATTTCCGCTTAAACCACCCCTTACCCCTCCGTAAAAAGGGGAATCGTTACTAATGTTAAATCTAAGTTTTAGTTTTTTAATTCTCGATTAATAAACAAGCCAAAATTCTGCACCTGTAGTGAGCCTGTCGAACCTATTTCTGCATTTTGCATTTTGCATTGTTTTAAGGTATAATAATATTGCTAAACCACTTCAAGCTGTCGCTCTTTGCCTTAGGCGAAGGGAGGAAAGTCCGGGCACCAGTCAAACGCGTACCAACAATTAAGTTGGCCGTCGTGAGGCGAGGGAATAGTGCAACAGAAAATATACAACTAACCGCTGCTTCGCATCGGTAATTCAAAATCCAAAATGCAAAATGCAAAATTATTGAAAGTTTAGGATTATATTGAATTACGGCTGCGGAGCAGAAGGAGTAAAGGTGAAAACGTGCGGTAAGAGCGCACGCGTTTTCTAGCGTAAGCTAGAATCTGTGAAAACCCTGCGTGGTGCAAGTTTGGTGGACTACTAAATCTTACTTTGTTTGACAAGGGGTTAACGTAGCCCAAACGCATTAGATAAATGGCAGCATAAACAGAACCCGGCTTACGAGGTGGTTTAGCACAAATAATTATGCTAGAATGTCTACTATGAATAAACCTGACAATACACCCAATAATGACTATCGCGAGATATTGATTTTACTTAAGTCTTTGGACATAAAAACCGAGGCGTTAATTAGTCTTGTGCAAAAATTAGAAACCAAAATAAATGACATTCAAAAACGCATCGATACCGATACCTTTGATGATGACATGCCACTTGATTCAGATTTGATGAGCAATGGGTTAGTTCCCGATAATATCATAAATGACTTAGCTCAAGAAATCATAACTTCAAAAAATATGGGATTACCTAAAGACACACCCATCAATCACGTGTCTTTAACTATAGATCTCTCTAAAAAAGATGGGGAAAGCTAGGTAATAGCATTCAACAGTGAATATCTCCTGTTTATAGGCCTTATTAGCCCTATTAGCCTTATTTGCCCTATCGCACTAGAAGTTAAGGAATATTTGTTTATCTTGTCTTTCCTGCCTGCGCAGGAATGACATAATTATAATATTTTCCATTCACCTCTAAAACCTAGCGTAGTACTTTTTTTAAGTACTGACCAGTATAAGATTTTTCAATCTTGGCCACATCTTCTGGTGTACCCACAGCAATAACCTCCCCGCCTGCATCTCCCCCATCGGGTCCTAAATCAATAATATAATCGGCAGATTTGATAACATCTAAATTATGTTCTATAACCACTATCGAATTGCCTTTGTTTACTAACGCCTGAAGTACACCTAGCAGTTGTTTAATATCATCAAAATGCAACCCAGTGGTTGGTTCGTCTAAAATATAAAGAGTTTTTCCTGTACCTCTTCGGGAAAGTTCGGTAGATAATTTAACGCGCTGCGCTTCGCCACCAGAAAGTGTTGTAGCAGACTGCCCAAGATGAATATAACCCAAACCCACGTCGCTTAACGTTTTTAATTTTGTTTTTGCACTTGGAATTGCTTTAAAGAATTCTAGTGCCTCATTAACTGTCATATTCAGAATGTCAGAGATATTTTTATCTTTATAATACACTTCTAGAGCTTCTTTATTATAGCGATTGCCAGCACATTCTTCGCATGTAACATAAACATCGGGTAAAAAATGCATTTCAATTTTTATCATACCATCGCCACGACACGTTTCGCATCGCCCACCTTTTACGTTAAATGAAAAACGGCCAGCCTTGTAACCTCTAATTTTGGCTTCGTTTGTCATAGCAAACATTTCGCGCACAATATCAAATAGCTTAGTATATGTTGCCGGATTAGATCTTGGGGTGCGTCCAATGGGCGATTGATCAATGGTAATAACTTTGTCAATATTTTCGATGCCAGTTATTTCACAGTGCTTACCTGGTGCAATTTTTGATCTGTAAAATTGTTGATTGAGATAATTTGATAAAATATCGTTTACTAAAGTAGACTTACCAGAGCCAGAAACTCCCGTAACGCAAACAAACAACCCAAGTGGAATATCAATATTAATATCTTTTAAATTGTTTTCTGAGGCACCAATTATGCTAATTTTTTGATCGGTAAAATTGCGACGATGCTTTGGAACTTTAATCTTCAATTTGCCCGATAAATATTTACCAGTGAGTGAATTGGGGTTGTTCTCAACTTCTGTAGGCGTGCCAATGGCCACTATCTCGCCGCCCGCGTCACCGGCTCCAGGACCAACATCAATTAAATAGTCAGCCGAACGCATCGTTTCTTCGTCATGCTCAACAACAATTACTGAGTTACCCAAATCTCGCAATCTTTTTAACGCCTCAATTAGTTTTGCGTTATCTCTTTGGTGCAAACCAATAGATGGTTCGTCTAAAATATATAATACGCCCATTAAAGATGAACCAATCTGTGTTGCCAAACGAATTCGCTGTGCTTCACCACCAGAAAGTGATGCAGAAGATCTATCTAGAGTTAAATATGACAAACCTACATTTTCTAAAAAGCTTAAGCGAGCAAATATTTCTTTTCTAACTTGATAGGCAATTGATTGCTCCTTATCAGAAAGTTTTAATGCGCTAAAGAATTCTCTTGCATTCGATATCGATTTTGAAGATAATTCCGAGATCGAAATATTATTAATTGTTACAGCCAGCGACTCAGGACGCAATCTTTTCCCATTACAAACAGCGCAAATGCTCTCTGACATATATTTTTCAATTTCCGCACGCATAAAGTCGGATTCTGTTTCTTTGTGCCTGCGCATCAAATTTGGTATAACACCTTCCCATGTCGTTGAATATCCACCAACACGATACTCTGTTTCACCAGATCCCGATAAAATAATATCTATCGCATCTTTAGATAAATTTTTAATTGGCGTGTTAATATCAAATCCGCAGCGCTCGCCGACAATTTCCAATAACCTTACGTACCAACCAGAGGTGGTTGTGGTGCGCACCAATGGCCTAATTCCACCCTCGGCTATAGTTAAATTTTTATTTGGCATAACTAAATCTGGAGAAATGCGCAACAAATAGCCTAAGCCGTGACAATTTGGGCATGCTCCGTGCGGATTATTAAACGAGAACGATCTCGGTTCAATTTCTGAAATAGATATTCCACAAGATACACATGCAAAATTTTCGGACAAGAAATTCATCTCACCATTATCTATGTTCAATAATGCCAGCGTACCTTCACCTAAAATAAGTGCTTTTTCTACGGAATTTGCAATGCGTTGCTTGTCTTCATTATCTTCGTTTAAGTTTCTTCCCAACACTAATCTATCAACTACAACCTCAATATTGTGCTTTAAATTCTTGTCTAAGCTTAAATCTAATGCTTCTTCTATTGGAATTGTTTCACCATCCACCCTAACTCTAGCGTAGCCACTCTTGCTTATTCTCTCTAAAGCACCTTTGTGTTCACCTTTTTTATCTAGCACCACTGGAGCTAAAATGTTTAGTTTTCTTACCTCACCCTCGTTTGGAGTAATATTTAGAACAATTTCAACGATTTGGCTTGCACTCATCTTTGTGATTGGCTTACCACATTTGGGGCAATGAGGATGTCCTATTCTAGCGAACAGTAACCGCAAATAATCATATATCTCAGTAACTGTACCTACGGTAGAGCGGGGATTTCGGCTAGATGACTTTTGGTCAATAGATATTGCAGGGGATAATCCATCTATTTGATCTACATCTGGCTTTTCCAAAATGCCTAAGAATTGCCGTGCGTAACTAGATAGCGATTCGACATATCTGCGCTGCCCTTCAGCAAATATCGTATCAAACGCAAGTGAAGACTTTCCCGAACCCGAAAGACCGGTGATAACAACTACTTTATCGCGCGGAATTTCAACGTTAATGTTTTTTAAATTGTGCTCTCTTGCACCTGTTACGGTGATATTATTTATCTTCAATATAAAAACCTTTTTCAAGGTATTTTACTACAAAACATACACATTGCGCAAGAGTCCTAAGTAAGCTTATGACAGAGAACGGTCAGCAGTAACAACGTCACATTGTCATCCTCGACGTGAGTACGACGAGCAATTATTCGAGGATCCAGGAAAAATTTTTATTATATAGATTCCTGCCTACGGAACGCTAAGCGTCCCAAGCAGGAATGACAGATTAATGGCACCCCCCCTCTACAAGCTACCACCTACTCCCTAACACGCTTGCATTATTTTCCAAAATAATATAGCGTCTCAATTGAAAGGAGAGTAAATGGAAGCATTCGATACTATAATTGGGCAAGGAGTCAAACTTCAAGGAAATTTGACGAACCAAGGAGCTATTCAAATTAACGGATCGGTTGAGGGCGAAATTAGGTCCGAATCTATGATTTTAATTGGGCAATCGGCTAAAGTTAAAGGCCCATTAATTGCAAAAATAGTGGAAATAATGGGTGAGATAGAAGGAACCGTAACCGCTGAAGAAAAAATTGAGATTCAACCCAAGGGCAGACTGTTGGGCGATGCAACAACGAATAATTTAATAATTAAACAGGGCGCAATATTTATTGGACGAAGCGAAATGCCAAAGAATAGTGCGCAAAACAGCAAGACAGAATCCCCCAAAGAGTAATTAGCATGTATTATTATATTGCAGAGCCAGCATCTAACAAAAAAGATCAGCTAGCTGTCAATACGCTTCGTGCCAAACTGGCACCTGCAGGTATTGCTGGCGAGTTTGTTTATCGTACCCCTGGACAATCCGCGTCTAACCTTGCATCAAAAGCTATCGCGCTCGGTTTCAATACCATCATTGCCGTAGGAAAAGAAGATTTATTTAACGAAGTTGCCTCGGCAATGTACGATCAACCAGTTGCTTTAGGATTGGTGCCAATAGATGAATCTAAAAGCATGGAAGAGATTATTGGTTATTCAACAATCGCAGATTCAATTCAAGTCATTAAAAGAAGAAAACTAGTCTTAAAAGACGTTGGAACGATTAATAACGAATTTTGTTTTATTAAAGAGTCATTGATTAAAAACAGTACAAATGGGGATATTTACCTGCATACTTCAAATTTTTCTGCACAAATTAATTCGAAGTTTTTAAACTTAGTTCTTCCTACAAATTCTCCGCCATTAGATATTCCAGGAGTAATCAATTTTATTATTCCAAATAACATCGGATCTCCATTATGGATGAAATCGCTTTTTTCTGTGGCTAAATTAAATATCGATACGATTATTCGATCGGAAACAGCAGTTGTTCAATCTAAAAACGATTGCGATATTTATATAGCTGATGTAAAAATTGCTTCTACTCCGTTTACCGTAAATATTGTTCCGCAATCACTAAGGCTAATTGTTGCAAAACACGAGTGAACTAGATCATAGAACAGAGAACGGTGAACAAAGAACTGTGAGCAATGAGCTAGCCAATGGCTTATAGAGGCGATAAGGAATGTTTATTTATAATTTAGATATTCCATAATTCTGCACTCTGCACCTGTGGTGAGCTTGTCGAATCCATTCTCCAATCTGCATTATT
>CAJBMM010000041.1 GCA_903954185.1 uncultured Candidatus Berkelbacteria bacterium
CAGACTTGGTTGAATCTTTACCAAACTTCTCAAAGTGTTCAATGACATGCAATCGGTGCTTAATAACTAACTGGTCTTTAGCTCCCAGATGAGCAATGTTGGATATGTATTTCATGAGCCGAGTATACCCGTGAAATCCAAAGTTTAAATAGATCTGTTGCATACTGCTCCTTATTCCTTGGAGTCCAGTATGTTAATGAACTTTTGCAATCTCAATTCTCAATTCTCAATTTTCAATAAATTTACAATGTTTTATTGCAACTTGTTACTTTATTGAGGATTGTAAATTGTAACTTGTAAATTTACCGTCACTTACTATACCTTTGGTAATTTATATCGTATGATTTGGGTTATGAAAGATGCAACAATAATTATATTAAATTATAACGGGCAAGATTTGTTGAAGCGGTTTTTGCCCAGCGTTATTGCCGCAGCAAAAAAATCGCCAATTCCTACAGCCGTTTGGGTTGCAGACAACGGTTCTAGCGATGAGAGTGAAGACGTGGTTTCTAAAAATAAAGATGTGGTATGGGTGCCATTAAAACACAATTACGGATTTGGTAGGGGTTATAATAAAGCCATTAAGCTCTGTAAAAGCGATTTTGTGGTGTTATTAAATAGCGATATACAACCTGCGGAAAACTTTTTAAAGCCATTAATTACAGAGTTAGAGCCAAAGGACGTATTCGCTACATCTTGTAAACAAAAGGTTATCTCGCATAATCGAACTTATTATAGTGGCGGTACTTTGGCAGAGTGGAGCCGTGGATTACTAAGACATTTGCCGATATTCGAGACGCATAAAGATCAGATTGAGGTATGTAAAACATTCTATCCCGATGGCGGCGCATGTGCGGTTAAACGGGAAATGTTTGAGCAGCTTGGTGGGTTTTCGTCTGCTTTTATTTTTTATTGGGAAGACGCCGATTTGGGTTTTAGAGCTTGGAAGATGGGGTGGAAAAGTTTATTGGTGCCTAGCAGTATGGTAGAGCATTATCATGAAACTACAATTTCTAAAGTTGTTACGCTCAATAAAAAGCAAGCGTTAGGATTTAAGGGCATGCTTTTATTCACTTGGCGCGCCATTGATACCCCCAGCTTGTTTTTATCGCATTTATTTTGGCTACCGTTTCATTTGATAACAGCTATATTTGATAAACGATTATTTCGCTGGCGCGGGCTTGCAATGGCGATGCCAAGTTTAAATATGCGCTTAGAAAAGAACAATTATATGAAATCAACAAAAGAAGTAATTGAACTGTCTCAATTTTAGCCAGAATGAAGGTCAACAAGATTTTGCAAACGTATTTGGAGAATGGGTTCGACAAGCTCACCTCAGGTGCAGAATTGTGGAATTTTCTATTTGTAGTTCCTGTCGTTTGTCTGCCATTCCTGCATTTTTATTTGTCATATCCGCTTTTTATTTTGCAGATTCCCGCCTGCGCGGGAATGACAAATAAAATTGTAATAGACAAGATTCCCGCATGCGCGGGAATGACAGCTGCCGAGGCTTAGCAGATTCCTGCCCGTTTGACAGGCTTAAGGGGCTCTAGTGCGAAGCGTTTGAATTATTAGCAAATTTTTTTGCAGCGATAATGTTTGCTCTGAGTAGCGTGTCAAACGTTCCCGCATCGGTCCAATCGCCTTTTACTTGCTGGTAGAGCATGCTGCCTTCGGAAACATAAGCATTATTTACATCAGTTATTTCTAGCTCTCCCCTACCCGATGGCTTTAAAGTTTTAATTTTATTAAAAACGCTATTATCGTAAATATATAAACCAGTAACGCATAAATTACTTTTTGGATTAGTCGGTTTTTCAATGATATTAACTATAGCATTCCCTTTAACCTCGGCCACTCCAAATCGCTCAGGATCGGGAACTTCTTTCAAAAATATTTTGGCACCAGCGGGATTATGTCTAAAATCTTCGGCAGCTTTTTTTATCGATTCTAAATCTTCAAAAATATTATCGCCAAGTGCAACCATTAAATTACAATTACCCGTAAATGCTTCAGCTAGCCCTACAACTTGAGCAATTCCACCAGCTTCTTCTTGAAGTTCGTAAGAGAGTTTTACACCAAATGATTTACCGGATCCGAGCAAATTTAAAAAATCGCCCGCATGCTCTTTTCCAGAAACTATAAGTATATCTTTTACCCCTGCAGCAATTAACGTTTCTAGCGGATAGTAAATCATTGGTTTGTTATAAACTGGCAGCAAATGTTTATTTGTTACTTTCGTTAACGGCATTAAGCGCGTGCCGTGGCCACCTGCACAAATTAGTCCTTTTAGCATAGTATCCTTCTTTCTTTAAAATTTGCTTGGAAATAATTCTTTTAGGGTTGGATTTGCTAGGTCTTTTTCAGAAATAATTTGATTATCTTTGGGTATCGGCCATTGAATGTTTAAGGTCGAATCGTTCAAAGCGATGGCCGCATAGCGTTGTTTGGCTTTCCAGTGCGCGGTGACTAAGTAAGTGTAAGATGCACGCTCGCTTAAAACTTGATATGAATTTGCGCAGCCAATTGGAATTAATAGCGCATTATTTGAATTCATATTAAAAGTTAAGACTTTACCAAACGTATTACTTTCTGGGCGAATATCAACAATTGCGGCAAAAACTTCGCCGTATGCAACATGGAGATATTTTTGCCACGGTTCGGCATGTATGCCCCTAGTTACCCCCTTTACAGATTCGGCTACATTAAATTGCACAGGAGCAATTTGGGGTAATCCTAGCTTTGTTAACTTTTCTTGTTGCCAAGCTTCGCGAAAGTTTCCACGTTTATCGGGATAAATATCTAATTTAATATAATACAAATCGGCAATTTCAGTTTGTGCAATTTCCATCTAATTTCTCCTTTAACTCTAATATGCATTTTTGCAACGAGCCTTCTATGTGGGGCATCTTAATTTTCGCTTGAAGCAGTTTTTTATTGCTTAATATTGAATCTGGCCTGATTGGTCTTTTATTACTCTTAAATATTTTATCCATTTGCATGCGATTAATTTTTTTAATTTTTTTATTTTTATCAATAATGCCTTGCTTTTGCATTAATTTGATAATGTCGTAAGCGCTTATGCTGCCATTATTTACAACATGAAATATGCCAGCAGCGTTTTTTTCTAGCAATTTATCTAAAGCGGACAAATAATCTTCGACTACAGTAATGGTGTTTTTACCTGTATAGGCTTGGTCATAATTAATAATTCGATAAAGTAAGTTCTTTTGGTTAGATTCAGATGACACTGGCATATGGATTCTGGTGATTAGTACATTGGGGGAATTTACTAATAGCGCATTATCACACCATGCTTTTGTCCAGGCGTAATAGCAGGTAGGGTTGGGAATATCTTTTTCGGTAAAGCCTAAATTATTGCGGCCAACCCCATCAAATATCATGCCAGTAGAAATATGTACAAATTTAAAATGATATTTTTCTGCGAGTACAGCTAAATTAAGCGGCCCGCGTACGTTTATATCAAAAACTTTACCTTGATTTATTCCCAATTCTGCCTCATCCACATTTGTAAACGCGGCTGCGTTAATGACAATATCTGGATTAATAGAATTTATGCTCGATTCAAGTAAAACGATATCAGTAATATCAATTTCGGGAGTATTCAAAATGCTTGTATGGTACTTTTCGTTAAAAAATTCGAATAATTGTTGGCCCAAAAAACCTGCACCTACGATGAGTAGTTTTTTATTTTTCATATTGGCTCGCGTAATATTTTTGATAATCGCCCTTAAGTACTCTTTCCCACCACGGGCGATTATTTTGGTACCAAGCAATAGTAGATTTAATGCCACTTTCAAAGTTATGCGCAGGTTTGAATCCGAGTTTGGTAGAAATTTTATGGTTAGAGATTGCATACCTTCTATCGTGTCCTAGCCTATCTTTAACATAATTTATTAATTTTTCTTCTTTGTTTAAAATGCTCAGAATTTTTTTTACTACATCAACGTTTGCTATTTCGGATTCGCCACCTACACAATACGTCTCCCCGATCGCTCCTTTTTCGAGAATAAGTTCTATTGCCTTAATATGATCTTCGGTATAAATCCAATCGCGAACATTTAAACCATCACCGTAAACTGGTAACGGTTTACCTTGTATGGCATTAATTATCATGAGCGGAATTAACTTTTCGGGAAATTGATATGGGCCATAATTATTGGAGCAATTACTGATGGTTATGGGTAAACCGAAAGTATGATAATAAGCGCGAACAAGCATATCGGACGAAGCCTTAGAGGCGGAGTATGGACTTTTCGGATTATATGGAGTTTCTTCATTAAACTTAGTGCTAGAATTTAAATCTAGCGATCCAAAAACTTCGTCTGTAGAAATATGATGAAATCTTTTGACCTTATGTTGTAGAGCACTTTCTAATAGAATGGCAGTACCTAAAATATTGGTTTGAATAAATTTTGATGGTTCTAGGATAGAGCGATCGACGTGAGATTCGGCGGCAAAGTGCACAACAATATCTATGCCCTTCATCGCATTGTTTACTGTTTTAGCATCACAAATATCGCCTTTGATAAACTGATAATTTGGAAATTTTTCGATGTTTGTTAAATTATCTAAATTTCCTGCATAAGTAAGATTATCAAGATTAATAATATTATCTTGATTATGGTTTTTAAGCCAATAGCGAACAAATTCACTTCCAATAAACCCAGCCCCTCCTGTTACCAATAAACGCATTTTACCTCCGATAGTTAAATATTATTCATAAATTAGCTTTTATTAGATTTGCTTGCAAGTTTAAGCACTGCTAAAGTTTGGTTTGCTGCGTTTTGCCATGAAAATTTGGTTAATTGTTTATTGCCGAGTCCAATTAATTTATTTTGTTTAATAGGATCATTTAATAATGCATTTATTCCCACTGCCAATTCATTTTCGTCGGTGGCATTATTAATGTACCAAGCCGCATCACCTGCTACCTCGGTGATAGAGGAATTTTTAGCACAAATAACGGGTATTTTTGCCTCATATGCTTGCAAAACGGGTAAACCAAAACCTTCATAAAGAGATGGGTAAACAAAAAGGGTTGCCACTTTAAACCAGCACGAAACTTCTTCATCGCTGGCATTTGTGGAGATAATTATGTTTAATCCGGTACTTTTAGCTTTATTGATTTCGGCAAAAAAATCGTTTGCACCAACTCCTGGTTTGCCAATAAGTACGAGTACGGTTTTTTCAACATCTACTTGGTGCTTTTTAGCCAATACAGATAAGGCCTTGATAAGAGTAATCTGATTTTTTCTTGTCTCGAAACGCCCGATGGCTAAAATAACGTTTTTATCTTTTAGCGAGCTTAAATTTGGAAATTTATCAAAATTTGCTTCGGGTAATTGTATTGAAGCTTCTGCGATTACGTGGATTTTGTCAGCAGCTAACCCACCATAATTAATACAATCAACTTTTGTGGCATTGCTTGGGACAATAATTTCGCTTTTCAATCTGTTGGCTCGAGACAGTGTAATTTGTTGGGATCTTATCTGTTCTTTACTATAAGCCTCTGAAAAGTGGATCCATGCCAAATCGTGTATAGTGACTACGCTAGGACACGGACAAAATAATGGCAACATATAGCTGGGCTGAAAGAAAACATCTGGTTTTTGTGTCATTAACTCAATCGGAAGACGCACCTGAGTCCAATACCTTTTTGCCTTAATTACTCTTTGATATTGGGAAAAATATTCGGGTAAATTTACTGGTGAATACAAGGTAAAATTATCATCCTTTTGCCCAGCTTTAATTAGCGCTTTTATTATTGCGTAACTGTATTTTTCCACACCTGTGGGGTTTGTGTGTGTAAGAGCTGTTGCGTTTATGCCAATATTCATGAGCTTATAATAGCAATGCAGGCGAACTAATGCAAAATTCAAAATGCAAAATGCAAAATTATGGAAATTTAATTATAATTTCCTCCATGCTTCATGCTCCATGCTTCAACCTACAACCTATTCTATCGTGAGTTCCATAAAACACTGCGTTTGAAGGCATCTAAATTTTCTACGGCAATTAATGTTCCTTTTGCAACACAAAGTTGTGGGTCTTCTGCTACTTGGCATGGTACACCAGTTACTTTGCTCATAAGCGCATCAAAATTTCGTAACTGAGAAGATCCTCCGGTCATAATTATTCCTTTATCCATCACATCGCTGGCTAATTCTGGGGGGGTTTTTTGCAAAACAGATTTTACAGCATTTAGAATGCTTGCAACTTCTTCTTTAACACTAGTCATCACATCGCTAGAAGTCACAATTACGCTTTCGGGCAGGCCTGTAATTGTATTGCAGCCAGAAACCTCCATAGATTGTTCTTTGGGCAAAGGCATTACTGTGCCAATACGTATTTTTATTTCTTCAGACGTTTGTTCGCCGATAACTAAATTATATTTTTTACGTACATGTGAGGCGATAGCTTCATCAATTTTGTTACCCCCTACTCTTACTGATGAAGATGCAACAATATCTCCAAGTGCGATAACTGCTACTTCGGTGGTACCGCCGCCAATATCAATTATCATATTTCCAGATGGTGTATTAATAGGAATTCCTGCTCCAAGTGCTGCCGCAATTGGCTCTTTGACTAAATAAGCATTTTTTGCACCCGCTTGGGTAATTGCATCAACCACTGCGCGTCTTTCGGTGCTTGTTATGCCAGCTGGGATAGAAACCATAACATCTGGTTTAAATATGCGAATATTTCCCGATACTTTATTGATGTAATACCGTAGCATTGTTTCGGTGATGCGATAGTTAGCAATGACGCCATCTTTAAGTGGATGATTAGCGACGATTGAATCTGGCGTACGTCCAAGCATTCTTTTAGCCTCTTCACCAATCGCTACCACCTTACCATTAGATGCTTCTAGCGCAACAACTGTTGGCTCGTTTAAAACTATCCCCTTTTTGGGAATACCAACAATAACGTTAGTTGTGCCTAAATCTATGGCAATTTGTTTAATCAAAATTCCTCTTTATCACTTTGTGCTCAGATTATAGCATAAAATTAGGAACAAAGAACAAGAGGTGTTAGCTGTATTAGTGTTATTGTGCATTGGTTTGTCGAATATTCTAGTATTATTGATATCTGTTATAATAACGTTAATGAGTAAAAGTAAACTTAATAGAGAAAAAATTAGAAATTTGACGATTCGTGCAATAATCTTTTGTCTTTTTATATTTGTTGCAACAATACTAGTTGGATATGCACAAGGATATAAAATTAATCGACAAAAGCTATCGATAGAGACTACGGGCGCAATATATCTTCAAGGTAGTGCGAAAGATGTCAGTATTTTTGTTAATGATAAATTAGTGACAGGGGCATTCCCTCTTTATATTAAAGATTTAAAACCAAAACAAGACTATCGAGTAGAGATAACAAAAGTTGGATACAACTCGTGGATTAGGACATTTCACGTAAATGCCTCACTAGTAGAATCGGCAGATAAAATAAAATTATTCAAGAAAGATTATCTTCCGTTAGAATCCAATGAGGTTGATGTTGATAAAGTATGTTCTGCTAACTCCCCATCTGATGCAGAGAAATTAATTGTTTTAGGCGGCGAAATAAGATCGAACAAACAATTAATTACTCGACAATCTAGCAATATTGTTTCAGGATGTTGGTTTAAAGATGGATCTCGCGTGCTTTATGCGGTTGGCAATCAAATACGTGTAGTAGAGGTAAACGGCTATAACGATACCTTAATTTTTAATTCTCCATCCATAATTAAAGAAGCAGCAATTTTATCTAATGATTCATCAATTAACTATCAAGATGATGCTAATAGATGGTGGAAGATAGTGCTGTAGTTTTGCAGTCCGAAAGCTGGTTGAGCAGAATGCAGGGTAAATAGTCCAAAGACCAAAGAACAGAGAACAAAGAGCAGTGAACAGTGAACATGGGGTCGTGAAACGTGAAACTTGAAACTTTTAACATGAAATCATTGAATTTACAATTTTATAGGAATCATGCTTCATGCTTCATGCTTCATGCTATCTTACTAACGGTAACTGTGGAGAAAGAGTTCCATTACTGTTAGTTGGTGTAGCAATAATTACTAGCCTTTTTAAAGATGTGCCAAGCGGCACACAAGTCATTAATGATAATTTTGCAGTATCGCCTTTTTCTTTTACGCTAATATTATTAGGCGAAACGGTCATTTTATCGGTTACTGTATAATTAAAAATTGTATTATTATAGTTAATAGCAATTTTA
>CAJBMM010000042.1 GCA_903954185.1 uncultured Candidatus Berkelbacteria bacterium
AACTGGTCTTTAGCTCCCAGATGAGCAATGTTGGATATGTATTTCATGAGCCGAGTATACCCATGAAATCCAAAGTTTAAATAGATCTGTTGCATACTGCTCCTTATTCCTTGGAGTCCAGTATGTTAATGAACTTTTGCAGGATAGTGATAATTCAAAGACCAACCCACTACGCCAAACCTATGGGGGTCACAAAGTTAAAAACCAAGGAAACTCTCTTGATATTTCATCCAACATATCTCACTAATTAAATATCTAACTCGCTTACCAAAATTGTACAATCCCTTCAAGAGGTATGGGAGCAATTAAAAGAAATGACGCGGTGTGCAATTGCTGCACCCGCGCCAAATTGTTGCCATACCACAACGGCAAACAAGTTTTTGAAATGGGCATACGCCCGTTAGCAGACTGGTCGCCTGTGGCCCACTAGTTTGTCAAGATAAAGAAGATACCCTTCCTATCGTCGACAACCCTCTGCCCTACGACAGTCGTAGGCGCCCCAGCCTCCACAGCATCGTCATGGTATGAGCGCGCTTGGCAACATCCTACGCGTTTTACTCGCCGCAACCCATAACCGCTGTCGTTCAACCTTGCTTCGTCCCCTGCTGAACGCAGCTCGCTCTCGTCATCATGGATATTAACCATCCCTCGTCCTCCTGTGCGCGTTGTAAACGAAACTAAAAGAACTCCTTTTGCTGTTTGGGCTTTAGGAGCTCTTTATTGTGTCTTTTACTTAAGTTCTTTTATACACAAACCCCATAGCCCTTGTTAATAAGGACGAGTAGACCAACTGAAATAATTAATTTTGTGTTTTTCATTATTATTATTTATACCTTAACGCGGAATAATTATCAAGCCATTGCCGGCCAGACATAGGCACGCTTTGTCTTATCATCTAAAACTGACAATTTATATTGCCATCCTGAGCATTGCGAAAGATCTAGTGAGAGATCTCGCTTTATTATATAGATTCCTGCCTACGCAGGAATGACAAATCGATAAATCAATATCCTCAATAATATTAAGTCAGAACTCCTTCAAATTCTTTAGTTGAGTGTTTTTGTAGGATGATGCTTTTTTCGGCAAGTTCTTGCATAGCAATTAGTGCAACCTGGCTTTGCTCTGCTTTAGGATAACGAGCTACTATCAACTGCAAAATTACTCCAGGCATAAAGAAAACCTTTATCCAAGATTTTGCATGATTCTTATCTAACAACAAAACCAGTTCGTACGAAAGCGAAAACAATATCAGCGCAAAGGCCAAAGATTCTAAAAATGACAAGTTTGGTATAAGATAGCCAACACCAACAAGTGCTAATGCCGTGTAAGAAACCACCGCTGCCCCACAGCGCCACTGAAACGGCCACGCGCCATTAATTCCATCTTCACTTAGTTTATCGTCTTCGTAGGCAGCTATAGCTTGATGCTGTGCACCATGATAGCCCATGTAGTCCCAAAACCTTGATGCTCTAAATATCCAAACAAAAGCAATTGTTAACATAATCAGAGTGAGAATATCCGATTTAATTTGTGCTACCGTGCCACTATTTATATGATTTGCTAACACAAAGCTAAAGATAACCAGCATATACATTATGAATGATAAAAATAAACCAGAAACGGGCACCAGCGAAAGTGCCACAGACCGCGGCTCCGCTTTTACATCATGGCTGGGAGTAATACCATCAGTTTGCTTCATTTCACTAGCACTTTGATCAACAAAATTTCGCAGCCAACTATTTAAAGTAACTGTTCGCCATAAAAGCCATAAACCTCGAACACCAAATAATTTAGCTAAATATGGCGCGCTTTCACGCTCTATTGCTGGCCAATATTTGGTGGACACTTCACCATTCCCCTCACGCATTGCCATTACAATAGCATCCGATGTGTGCAATATAACACCATCAGTAAAAGCTAATCCACCCACAATATGTCTATGTAACTTTTTTCCCCGCATAGTACTATTGTAGAACGTTACCGCCAAAACCTCAAATGTTATTCAGTGCTAGGTTCAGATAAACCCAATACCCTTAATGCCTGGTCCTCGGGGATGCTGTAAGTCATAACAATTTCTTCAACCGCTTCACTATTATCATGCCCCTCAGACATCATCCTGCGATATTCTGCCACAATTTGTTGATTTAGCGCTCTATCGTCATCTGTAACAGGTCTACCTGTTTCAGGATTCTTATGAAAACCCTGGGGTAATTCGCCTTCCATGATAATTCCTTTCAAATTATTTTTGGCATTTATCACAAAAATAACTTCCACGGCCGCCAATTACTATTCTTTTAATTACATTGCCACATTTTAAACACGGCAACTTATCGCGGTGATAAACCATTAAATGATCTTGCATAGTACCTTTTTTGCCAGTGTGGTGCACAAAATCTTTATACGACGTTCCGCCTAATTCTATTGCCATATTCAATACTTTGACGATCTCCGAATAAAGTTTGCCAGATTCTCCTGTGGATACATCTTCCGAAAGCCTATCAGGCATAATATTCGCATTAAATAAGCTTTCATTAGCATAAATGTTACCAATACCAGAAATCACGGTTTGGTCCATGATTGCTTGTTTAATTTTTGTCTTTGGCTTCTTATGCAACGCGGTATATAAGAATTCTGAGGTAAAATCTTTATCAAATGGTTCGATGCCACCGCTTTCTATTTGCTTTAATTTACCCAGCTCAGATGTTTTGACTAGTTTTGCATAACCAAACTGACGCATATCATTAAAAAATAGTTTGGCTCCATTTGAAAAAGAATATGTAATATGGGTATATTTACTTGGTTGTGTTGCTATAAATTGCTCATCGGGATGGCCGCCAGCAATTTTATCTCCCATTTTATCCTCAAATATAAGTTGCCCAGTCATTTTTAAATGAGTAATTAAAGACAGGTCATCGTCAAAGCTAATAACGATCATTTTGGCAATTCGCTTAACCTCGGTTACAGCATGACCTATAAGCTCGGCTCGATTTAAACCTTGCCACATTTTTGGCTTATTTACTTCAATATTAGACACTTTTAGACTAGGCAAAACCTGCTTTAGACCCCGCACTAATGTTTCTACTTCTGGTAATTCAGGCACAATCGCTCCTTACAGTCGCTTAATTCAAAATGCAAAATGCAAAATTGTGGATTTCATTATCTCGTCATTCCTGTCCACCTCGGCTGTTCGCCTCGAACGAGACGGGCGTAGGTCATTCGATTTTACTAGAGACCCTCAAGCCTGTCGAACGGGCAGGAATATATATAATTAACCTACTATAATTCTGCAATATGCATTATTCATTCTGCGTTACTTTATCAAAATACTGCTATTTCCAATAATTTGATCTAGATTAGTTGGGTTTTGTTGCACACCATTTGTACTTCCCTGCTGGTTCCATAGTATAGCAGATCCAAGCTGATCTGCGCCCACAGATGTTGGTTGTACCGGTTGGTTATTTGAATCTGAGACCGAAATAGTTGCGTTATTAGAATATTTTATTACACTTTCCTTTGTTGGCGCATTCAAAACACCTGCAGCGAACCCAATTATTGCTCCAACCGCTATAAAAATATAAATTCGTTTTTTTTCAAAGTATTCTAAATTCCACATTCAAGATTCTTATTGCCTATCCCAAGGTTTTTCGGGTAATTTTTTTACTAAATATATATAACGATCGGTACTTTTTCCAGTAGACTCATCAAACAGAGGCGTCCCACCTGCATAGACTGTATCTTTACTGTCACCATATTGATTAAGATTATTCAAATCTATCCAATTATCTATTTTGGACTTTTCGTCATTAGTAATTTTATTTTTGCTAATTATTGAGGGCGAATAATCTGTCGATTGCTCCATAGCCGATATTTGAGTAAATTGATTTGTGACGTAATAAAACACAAAAGATACAGACACAAAACCTGCTAAAGCAAAAAGCCAAATTGGTAATCTTAATTGCATCTAACGCCTCCTATTGAAATATAGTAACATTTTATTATGCTAAATTATACTCTTAGAGCTTGACAAAAATTAGTCATGGATATACGGTAAAGTTGCCTAGAGGGGCGAGGCTAGCTAATAGCTTATAGCTTTTGGCTTATAGTATGCTTATCGTTTATATCTAAAAGCTAACAGCTATCAGCTAAAAGCTGGAGGAAAAATGCCCGATTTAGAATCTGACCAATACTGGCAATCTATGATTAATCAAGGAATGATCCGCTTTTTCTTATTAAAAGCTCTAAGGGACGAACCATCATACGGATATATAATTTCAAAGAAAATTGAGGAAAGTAGCTGGGGCGCTTGCAAACCAACACAAGGCACACTTTACCCTGCATTATCCCAAATGGAAAATGATGGATACTTATCCTGCCATATAACTAAAACTAAAGGGCGTGATAGGAAAATATATCAAATTACCGAAAAAGGTAAACGGGCTTTTAGAACAGCCGCTCGCGCTTATGGCGACGTTATTCCGTTACTGAATAAAGCAATAGTACTTTAGCTTTTTAGGAGTTAGCTTATTAGCTGATTAGGGAAAAATGGAAGACAGTATCCACTCTTATAAAGATTTGATAGTTTGGCAAAAAGCTGCTGATTTAGCTGTGTTAATTTATGAGATCACAGAAACTTTTCCAACCAATGAACTATATGGATTGGTTTCTCAAATGAGAAGGTGTGCGATTTCAATAATTAGTAATATTGCCGAGGGTAGACGTCGCGGCAGCAGAAAAGATTTTCATCAATTTTTAACCATCGCATATGGCTCCGGTGCAGAGCTAGAAGCACAAATTATTGTGGTAAAAAGATTATCCTTTGGTTCAAAATTAGATTTTGAACAAATTGATGGCCTTGTAATTGAAATTATGAAGATGCTCAACAAAATGTTGCACTCAATATAAATAATAAGATGTACCTAATAAGCTAATCAGCTAATTCCTAATAAGCTAATAAGCTACTTATTAATCACATGCTTCACAACATCCACAACAGACATGCCAATGTTTTTGAGTACGGGTACCGAAGCTGGTACAAAAATTACAAGTAAAACTATGCCAATTATGCCCACTTTCCAATACTTAAGCACAAGCATTATCATTGCAAGTAGTACGATAGTCGAAACAATAGTGTGCCAACCATCTGGAAATAAACTTAAAAATTTATCGTAAATTTGAAATAAATTATCCATTAAACTCCTAACTGATATTTACCAATTACAAGAATTATAAGACCAGCTACAACCAAAATGACCGATCCCCAAAATCCAAATTCTGATAGAACGCTTTTATCTTGAGAACGAAAAGGCGAAAAGCACAGCAAGGCAAACGGTGTGGCCGAAAAGCCGAACAAATATCCTAAGACAGAATCTTGTAACGCATCCCCATCAGCATCTACTACCCATGGCATTGCTTTGTAAACACCAATTAGTATCGAAACAATCGAAAAAGCTAATATAATAAACCCTAATACTCTTAAAAATTTCATAAATTCCCTTCGTTTATACCTATATTCTACACCATGCCTTTTACAATAAGCAAACTTTCAGGAACATCTCGTACGTCCGATTTTATGTCTGGGGTTTCGAGTATTAATGGGTATTGTGAAAATTTTCGATGATGTAAAAGATTATTAAAAGTCTCTATACCTAAATAGCCCTGTCCGACAACTTCGTGCCTATCCTTTTTCGAGCCTAAATCACCTTTTGAATCGTTTAAATGAATTGCACCCAAGCGTTCCCAGCCAATTTCAGATTCGATCTCGGAAGCAAGACGATTAATCCCCTCATCAACCCGGAGATCGTAACCAGAAACAAAGGCGTGACAAGTATCTAAGGCAAAACCAATTCGCTCGTCCGAATCAACGGATTTGATAATATCGCCAAGCTCTTTAATTGAATCACCAATAATACCACCAGCCCCAGCCGCAATTTCTAAAAATAGTTTTGATTTTGCTTCTTTTGGTATCTCGGTCATAATTTGTTCTAAAGAATGTTTAACCATTGGCAAAGCCACTTCAAACCCTCGTCCATTATCAGACCCAGTATGAGTAATTACTCCAGCTATCCCCAATTGTTCAGCTAACTGCCAGGTTTTAATTAGCGAATTTATCGCCCCGTGTCGAATTGCGTTGTTTTCTGATGCCAAATTAATTAAATAAATTGAGTGGAAAAATACTGGACCGATATTATATTTGGCCGATTCTACCTTGAATTTGGCAATGTCTTCATCGGAATAATTTGGAAACTTCCACACTTGTGGGCTACCAGCAAAAGTTTGGATGCATTCTGCGCCTACATTTTTGGCACGTTCAAAAACCTTATAAATTCCCCCCGCACTCGAAATATGACAACCAACCTTGACCATAATTTTCACAAATGATTAATGATGAATTTAAAATGATGAATCAAGCACTAATAAAGAATAATTAAACTATTTCTTTGATGATTTAATAATCGCGCCGAATATTAGCGTTAATTCTTTCGCCTCTTTCCATAACAACTTTAGCTCATTCCCATAGTTAGGTAAAGCCTCAGCCAGCAGCGACAACCAATACATTGTTTCGCGTGATTCTTTTTTACAGATTCCAATCTTATGCTTGAAATCATTTTTTGATTCACCGTTATTGGCTTCGCAATAATTAGCTCCTATACTTGTTCCAGACTTCTCAAATTGTAATATTAATGGCCTCGAAACTTCGTTTTTAGGTAATTTCAATGAAATCTTAACCACTTCTTTTCCATATTTTAAAGTTCTTTCCTCAAGATCATACTTATTAGCTTTTGAATATTCGATATTGGAATTTGATTCGTCACCCTTCGGTTATAGTTGTTCATAAAATTCGCAACCATCATTCATCATTTTAAATTCATCATTTTTACTTCTTCCCCTACTTTTATTTTATTATACTCCACAAAACCCGCATTCACCTCTATTACCGAATCTACATCAACGCTTGGGCTAATTAAGGGTAACTTGGTATCAGATAAAATTGATATCGGGGCAGCAATATACTCATCTAGTTCCACAACTTTATTTTCGCGAATCCAAATAAAATCTAAAGGGAATTTCATGCCCTTCATCCAAAAAGTGGCGATTTTAGGGCTACTAAATCTAAAAAGCATCCCTGTATTGGCATCTAGAGATTTCCGATTGCCCAAGCCAAGTTCTTGTTCTTGCTCAGTTTTTGCTTCTTCTAATTTTATTGAGGTATTACCAATTTTAGCATCAATTAAATTTGAGCTTTTTGGATAAAATAATACATAAGAAAGCCAACAAACCGAGGCAACTAAAGCTGCAATTAACATTACGATAGGTAGTTGAAATTTTACACGTTCGAATGCTTTCATTTGGTACGTTTTGCTACTTTTTGCGCTTCGGCCAAATGATCAAGTGTGTTTACGCCCATCGCAAGCCCAATATCTTCTATACGAACCGACTCGACGAGTTCACCCTCTGCGTAAGCCAATTCTACCAAATCTGTTAAATAATATTCACCGCTCACTTCATTTCGTTTAATTCTAGGCAATGCTCTGCGAAGCCAATGCGCGTCGTAGGCGATTGGGCCTCCATTGCATTCTTGAATTTTCAGCTCGTTCTCACTGGCATTTTTTTGCTCTACAATGGCACAAATTTTGCCACTTTCGTCTCGTTTTACGCGGCCAAAAGCAGGCCCCATCGGATCGTCAAAATACACAGCACTAATTACTCCAATTGCGCCAGTTTCTATGCGTTTAGAGATTAGCTGGTTAAATATATCGGTTGGGATAAAAGGATTATCGCCATAAGTTATTACAACTGTGGTGCAATCTTCTGGTACAGCATCCATGCCGCATTTTACCGCATGCCCCGTACCCAATTGTTCATCTTGCTTTGCATACACTGCATGGTAGCCCTTTTTATCCAAGGCATCTTTAACCAATTCGCCTTTGTAACCAATTACGACAACCACATTCTGCACGTTTGCGCTTTGCAATCTATCTAGCGATAAAAAAACCATCGGCACACCATTTACTTCGTGCAATACCTTTGGTAAGTCAGACTTCATTCTTGTGCCTTTTCCAGCAGCTAATACCATTCCGCAATTTTTAGACATATTATCACCTTTTGCTATCATCTCAATCTCCGAGAAATCCCGTGAGTTTCGAGATGGTTATTTTGATTTATTGATAGCAATATAGCATTTTTACCATTAGAAAACTATTCCACAATTAATTATTAATCTGACCAGGGTACACTTTAATTTGTCATCTCGAACTCAGTGAGAAATCTCGCTTGAATAGACACTGACGGAATTTCTCGCCACGCTTAGCGGGGCATATGGGACGCTTAGTGTCTCGCCGTGCTCGAATAATATCAGGCTTTTCATAACTGTGAACTGTTACCACAACAATCATAATGAATTGTTATACAATTCCTAATAACCTCATAACCTAATCACCTATTTTGGGTACTAAAAAAGTCCATTGTTCTGGCACTGATCTACTTTCCCAGGACCTTGCGGTCCAAGTATCATCGACGCTGCTGGGCTGAACTACCGTGTTCGGGATGGGAACGGGTGTTTCCCCAGCGCTAAAAGTACCAGAACGATGGACTGTTTTAAATAGCCCTAAAACCAGAGACGCTAGGTTTCAAAATAATACAAATTATCCCTAATAATAAACGTCTCTAGTTAGTCGGGGGTACGAACAGAGCAAACCACAAAATGGTTTTTTTCCGCTCCTACCCAGCCAAATTAGAGGCAATTGCCTCAAAGAAAAATATATATGACTCTAAAAAGAGTCAATCACGACGTGTCAAGAAAAAGAAAATAAATGAAATGATCCGTTAGTACACCACGGCTTAACCCCTTACGGGGCTTACACCTAGTGCCTATCAACCTG
Source organism: uncultured Candidatus Berkelbacteria bacterium (assembly GCA_903954185.1). Taxonomy (GTDB): domain Bacteria; phylum Patescibacteriota; class UBA1384; order CAJBMM01; family CAJBMM01; genus CAJBMM01. The sequence continues at coordinate 8,880 of CAJBMM010000042.1, forward strand.
GTGGTCTTCCAGGGATCTATGAATATTAATCTTGTGGCCGGCTTCCCGCTTATATGCTTTCAGCGGTTATCCGAACCGAACATAGCTACCCAGCAATGCACTTGGTAGTACAACTGGCACACCAGAGGTTCGTCCGCCACGGTCCTCTCGTACTAGTGGCAGACCCACTCAATATTCCACGCCCACATCAGATTAGGACCGACAATCTGTTACTTTATAACCATGTCTTTTTCAGTATTTTCTATGGCGTTCCACAATTTCTTGTGAAATCTGCATGTCGCCATGCAGTTCGGACTATATCTTCACCCATACATAGAATAGTATGGGCACTTAACATGTAGTCTCTGAGGATTCTGTGAGTAAAATATCATCCATGGTAAATTTCCGGTATTTACCATTACCATTCATCTGAAAAGCTTTTTTGACGATGTTATTAAAACCTGTATTAGTCAAATGCTTTTCTAGATCCATTAGTCTTACTATCTCTTGAAATATGATAAAATCTTTCTGCTTATGCGATCTTAAAGGGTATGCCTCAAAGAATGGCAGAATATTGTTAATAAGATCTTTTCTATTTCGAACGATAAAAACTAATGTTTTATCTGGTGAGTTGGAATTATTTTCCTGAATTCTGCCGCATGTAAAATATTCTTTAATTTCTTGAAGAACATTACTGCGACTAATATCTTGACTAATATGAAATTCGGGTATAATTGACCAACCCTTTGGTAAATCTGGGCGTCTGGCAAAGGCCACATGAAATGACCCTTCACCATCGACAAAACCAGAAATATACCATGGATTAATTTCCACTTTCAGTCTTTCCTGCTGATTGTCTGCACCCGAAACATTTTCAAAACCATTCATAATTTCATTATATATGGTTTTAGTTCGGGATTCTATTCCTTTTTCAGGACAGAGTTTCCAGCATATAGTTAAGTTTACATCGCTTACGCGATGGTAGCCAGTTACAGGCTACTTAGACAGCACAATTCTACTGTCTCACGACGTTCTGAACCCAGCTCGCGTACCGCTTTAATTGGCGAACAGCCAAACCCTTGGAAGCGACTTCACCTCCAGGATGCGACGAGCCGACATCGCTCTTTATCCATATTTACATATGGTGCAGACTATATCTTATTCCTGTACTCGGACTTTAGGTAAAACTTAAACCATATCCTTTAGTAGAAATTTACAGGATTCGGCGTATTAGCCCCGCTAAGCAGGACTCTCATCTTTCGAATCAGTCGTTACGGGGTCAAGCCTAAAAAATAAAGATGTATCAATCACTCGAAGTTTGGATTTTTCTTATCCGTCCTCCATCGTCCATCTTCTATTCTCTAGACCGACTTCCCACGGTATCGCCCTTGTATATTTTAATGTATTAAGTATAACCGAACAAATACCAAATATACAATAGGGGTTCACCGTTATAAGCCGAATTTATTACTCAATATTCGTGGAAAATATTGAGGTTTGGTACAGAATTACTTCTGTAGCACCCCAATGTGTTAAGGTGCCAAACCGTACCGTCGAAGTGATCTCTTGGGTACGATCAGCCTGTTATCCCCGGGGTAACTTTTATCCGTTGATTGCTGCCTAAATCACACAAGTGCAGCAGTTCACTAAAACCTGGTTTCCCATCTGCTCGGCTAGTAGGCCTCACAGTTAAGCTGGCATATGCTTTTGCGCTATCATTCCGATTTCCATCCGGAACTAGCCAACCTTTGTACGCCTCCGTTACAATTTGGGAGGCAACCGCCCCAGTTAAACTACCCACCAAACACTGTCTTCATTTACCCGATTCAGGGTAAAAAGTTAGATACACAAACAAACAAAGGTGGTATTTCACTGTCGCCTTCACACCCCCCAAAAGGGATGTATCATCGGCTCCCACTTATTCTACGTATGTTTATCCATATATCAATGCCAGGATGTAGTAAAGCTCCACGGGGTCTTTCCGTCTTGATGCGGGTACTCGGCATCTTTACCGAGATTGTAATTTCACCGGATCCCTCGTTGAGACAGTGATCAAGACCGTTATGCCATTCGTGCGGGTCGGAACTTACCCGACAAGGAATTTCGCTACCATAGGACCGTTATAGTTACGGCCGCCATTCACCCGGGCTTAAATTTAGAACTCATCGCTTGCGCGCTTCATTCCACCTCTTGACCTTCGGGCATTGGGCAGGCATCACCCCCTATACATCAGCTTTCGCTTTGAGCAGGGAGCTAAGTTTTTGCTAAACAGTCGCTTGATCTCTTTTGTTGTAACCATATACCATTCAGCTTACGCTTCAGATATATGGCAGTCCTTATTGCGAACTTACGGACGCTTTTTTGCCGAGTTCCTTAACGAGGGTTCTTCCGATCACCTTAGTCTACTCGACTCGAGCACCTGCGTCAGTTTGCGGTACGGATTGTTATTGCTTAGCGATTGGACGCTTTTCTCGTCCCCCTACTCACCCAAAATCGCAACCATGCGCTTTTTTGGACCCATCGGGGGCGTCACGCCAATCTAACAATAACAAGGGCCGGAATATCAACCGGCTCATCCATCGCCTACGCTGTAGCGCCTCGGCTTAGGACCGCCTAACCCTGGGACGATTATCGTAGCCCAGGAAACCTTGCTCATGCGGTGGGCAGGTTTCTCGCCTGCCTAATTCGTTACTCATGCCAACATTCTCACTTCTATACGCTCCACCGCTCCTTACGGTACGGCTTCACAGCAGAATAGAACGCTCCTCTACCACTTCGTCTTACGACGAAATCCATAGCTTCGGTTGATAGTTTAAGCCCCGTTACATTGTCGGCGCAAACCTCCTTAACTAGACCAGTGAGCTATTACGCACTCTTTAAATGATGGCTGCTTCTGAGCCAACATCCTGGTTGTTTTGGGAGATTCACTTCCTTTTCCACTTAACTATCAATTAGGGACCTTAGCTGATGGTCTGGGCTGTTTCCCTTTCGACGATGAAGCTTAGCCCCCACCGTCTGACTCTGCATGAACACACATAAGAATTCGGAGTTTATCAGGGTTTTCTCACCTCACGGCAAAATGGCCCTACCAGTGCTCTACCTCTTTGTGTTTTAAATGCAGGCTATACCTATATATATTTCGAGGAGAACCAGCTATTTCCAAGTTCGATTGCAATATTTGCGCTACCCACAGTTCATCCCGCAACTTTACAACGTTGCCGAGTGCGGGCCTCCACTCCAGAATTACTGGAGTTTCACCCTGACCATGGGTAGGTCACCTGGTTTCGGGTCTAGTGTGTACGACTAGTCGGCCAGTTAGGCCTCGCTTTCACTACGGCTCCGTCTGAAAAAGACTTAACCTCGCCATACACAGCTAACTCGTTGGCTCATTCTACAAAAGGCACGCCGTCACACATTTCCTGAATAAATTCAGGACATAGTGCTCCGACATCTTGTACGTAATGTGGTTTCAGGTACTATTTCACTCGCCTATTCGGCGTTCTTTTCACCTTTCCCTCACGGTACTTGTTCACTATCGATCTGATGATGTATTTAGCCTTACCTCGTGAACGAGGCAGATTCCCACCGGATTTCACGTGTCCTGTGGTACTTAGGTTTGCAAACCAAATAGACTGATTCATTTCACTTACGGGGCTATCACCCTATATTACCGGCCTTTCCAGGCTCGTTCAGTTATAAATCAATTTTTTGCAACTATTCGACCTTGCGGTCTGTTCGCACCCTGCAACCCCATATTCCAAAGAAGCAAAAAGCAACTAGGATTATGGTTTAGGCTCTTCCGCTTTCGCTCGCCACTACTCACGGAATCATTAATTATTTTATTTTCGTCTGAGTACTAAGATGTTTCAGTTCCTCAGCTTCCCTCTCTCATCCCTATATATTCAGGATGGAGTCCTACAAATGTAGGGGGTTTCCCCATTCGGAAATCTCCGGATCAAAGGTCTGTTGGCACCTCCCCGAAGCATATCGTCGCCTCACACGTCCTTCTTCGGCATCATCAGTCAAGGCATCCTCCACATACGCTTACGTCACTTATAACCTATAATAATCATAGTCAGAGGTTATCTCTGTATTCAATATCTTATAGATTAACTGATGAGATATTGACACAAAGACAACATTAACGATGATCTTCCTTGACACGTCATGACTGACCCTAAACTTGAAGCATGAAACATGTAGCATGAAGCTAAATGATTCCGCCGTTCATTTTTGATCAACATAACATAATTTTTTAATCAGAACTTATTCAACCGTCATTCCTGCGTAGGCAGGAATCTACATAATAGATTCCAGATCATGTCCAAAATGACAGCCTAAGGTGTCTGATTTAATTTCGAAAGAACTTTTTTAGTACACATATTCAATCAAGTTGTGCTCGACTCGGCGTCGCTGCAACTTGTAGTTCCTCGCCGTAATCGGCTCGTAACAATAAGGAAGTCTATATGTACTCGATACATTTATTGTGAAATTACAATAAAAATTTTTAAATGTATCTACCAATTTGTTAATGTTCATGCTCGCCAGGATATCAATCCCCACTGCAATCGTGAATTACCATTGCTTGGTGACTCATTACTGACTTACATCATCCCCCCTGCTGTCATCTCGAGGTCGGCGAGAGATCCCGCCAGATCAAATCTGACATCGTTCTCGATTCGACATTCCTGATTCCCCATCTTTGTACAAAAAAGCTTCCTTACGACGGAAGCGTTCAGAGCGCAATAAAAATAACATCTATTGCTTTAGCCCATCCCGCTGGCCTCACTAGATTGTACCTTTGAATACATTTAGGGTGTACTCCAATCAACAAAAAATCAAGCTTCGATAACTGCGTAACTCATATCGCTTAACTTAAGATAAATCTTATCATAAACCCGCACTAGATGTCAACACTTTGTATTTCCAATTTTGATATCGAAGTTACCGATGAATATTTAAGGTTGAGCTAGCATTTAAACTCGTATATGATTCTTATTTATTTAGTGATATATTTAATCCAAAATGACTATAGAAACATTCAACCCAACACATATCGAGACAAATCACGAACCAATTGCCAATGAGCCAGAATTTAATCTCCGTGAGCTATATGCGCTTCGCCATGGCCAATTACAAGGAATTGGATGGAATTATTATCACCATTCGGATGATTTGCCAAGGAATTTTTCATCTATCACATTAGAGGAAAATACTTTGGGTTACGATCCGACAATAATGGAATATGCTTTAACTGATAACTGGGGATCATCTTTCAACGACGTGCGATCAGCATTACGAGGAATCGAGAGCCAACTTGCATATTGGCGCGGTATGGGTATATCACTGGTAGACAAAATAGAGGTGGCATATTTTCTGCGTACAAGAATCGCAGCTCTCGGAGTAACTCCCGATAATGGAATTGAAATTGGCACGTCAATAAATGATCAAGAACAAATGTTTGATATTATTAAAGTAGGCTCACTCCTTATGGAAGTAAATCCGATATATCCACTCGACTATCCCGAAAAAGAAAAGTACCCAGACAATATTGATTTATCGAAGCACGCCGTTATTAATATTCGGCGCCAAGTTGACGACAATGACGATTTGAATTACGACGGCAGAAATCCAAAGATTGCTCGTCCAAATTTCATTTCAGAAATAAAAAAAGCAGTACGACAACTAAAACACATCGGTTTCAAAACTTTATCATGCTATCCGACAGACCAGAGGCGCAGACGTATCTACGAGAGAATGGGGTTACAACCGCTTGATATTCGAGAATCTAAACCTGGCCAATTATTTGCTCATATCAACGACCTTAAAATTTGAGCCGGCTTAACGTTTGAATAATGCGATTTACGAATACACCCCTCCTTCATACATACAAGGCTGTGCATGGCACTGCTGACGGCAAAATATGTAAAGTACGGATTTTCCTGTATATATTAAGTAATTATTCTGCAACTTTGGTCTTTCGTCTATGGACTTTAATTTGATCCGATTAAATAATTAGTATATCCAAGATCAATTAATGCATTATAAGCAGCTAATACTTTCTCTGGAACTTCTTGATAAGTTTGATATCCCAATTTAGGGTATTCGATAATACGCTGTAAGTCACCCACCATCACCGAAATAATCGCATCCTTATCAATATAGCCCATATGGTAATCTTCATAAGAAATTTGCGGAGATGTTACTAGCACCTCTGCCTGCGGCCATTGTTGATTAAAAGTTGCCACTGCGCGACGTTCCATATATGGTTTTTGCACTAATATAAAGGTCTTATGGGGTAACTTTTTCTCTTCGAGTAATTTTTTTACACACAAAGCATTCTCACCAGAATTTGTCGATTTATTTTCGATAATAATTTTATCCATCGGCACACCCATTTCAAGAGCAATATCAGCAAATATTTCCGCCTCTGGTTTATGAAAAACATTTTTCGTAAACCGTCCGAATCCTCCTGAAAAAATTAGTAAAGGCGCCATACCCTCTATAAACAGTTCAGACCCACGCTCAGCTACCCGCACATCACGGCTACCTAATACAATAATCGCATCAGATTTAACTAATTTCTGATGCATTTGCAAATAATCCCATAGAATTTTGGCTAATTTATCGGTATTTTTCATTTTGGTATCAACTTTGCAATTATTTCTTTCCAATTTTTAACCCTTATTACATCTGCCAACGTATCAACAGATCTATTCCATGGATAGTCACCAAATAAGAATACCTTTAGCCCCAATTCAGCGCATGCTAAAGCATGATTCGGCACGTCATCAATAAATATAGTAGCACCAATATTTTGACACATCTCTGGCTTAGTAAATACTTCTCCCTCGTGTGAATGATGATTCCCGTGCATTACATTTGTAAAACAATTAGGATAGTGCCGTTCAATCCAAATTAGAGTTTGCTCTTTTACTATATTTTGTCTCGCAGTTACTATCGCCAGATCAAATTTTTTACTAAGTTGACGAATTGCCTCAACCGATCCTGCAATGGGTTTCATACTAAAGAAATCGTCCGATTTAAAAAATTCAAACGCTTTTGCGATTGCCTCATCTTCTGTTCCACCCCAAACATCCCACCACTGAAAAGAATGAAAATCTTCCACAGTTAGATTTGTTTTATAAACGCGGTTGTGCCAATTAGCAAGACAACTAGTTGTTGGCGCAAGCACATCATCGATATCTATGGCAATTATTTGATTTGTTTTATTCATAATATAATCATATCAATCGTTAAAATTAATACCATAATTTACTGCGACAAATTTTGGCTGTGATATCCGTAAATTTATGTGAAAGATGGTGGACCCCGACGGAAAAACTTGGAACACCCTAATTGAAATTATACTCGAGTGGGAGCCTAAACTAAAGCAAATTTACGGTATTGAAGAGAGCGATAGGGTTAATCGCTCTGATTAACTGTGCCTATTCAACCGGCGATTTGATTTTAAGTACCTTAAAAACCCGACTCAGTCTCACGAAGGCAAGATCAGCCTCACCGCGTTCAACCTTAGCGTAGTAGTTGGCGTTAATCTTGGCCTTTGTAGCAACTTCCGTCTGAGTAAGACCAAGTTCCTCTCGCGCCTTCTTCAGCCTCTCGCCAAGCTTTTTCCGAGTTGTATCGTCACCCTGGTTATCCATATACAGCTAGCTTAGCAGAAATTACCCATAATTTATAGATATTAAGTCCACAAAGGAGAAATATGACCACTAAAACCCAACTTCATAGCATAAATGTCCGTGATAGCACAGGACAGTGGGTTCCCCGCCGGAATCCTGTCGTTGATAACCTGTACAACGAAACCACTTTTTACACAGCCTTTACTAAAGATGTCTTGGAAGCCAAGCGAGAAATCATAATCTACAGCCCATTCGTCTCTAAATACCGCTCAGATACTTTTAATCACCTCTTATACAAGCTGAGCAAAACCAATGTTGATATCTTTATCTTCACTCGCCCAATTGAGGAGTACGATCGGGAACAGCGAAATCAGGTACAAAAAGTGCTCGATCACTACGAAGAGATGGGAGCCTATATCTTCTATCTCAATGGCTCAATCCACGAGAAAGTGGCAATCATCGATCGAGAAATCCTTTGGGAAGGGAGCTTAAATATCCTTTCGCAGAGAACCAGCCGAGAGATGATGCGCCGCATTGATGATGAAGATAGCGCTTTGCAGGTAATCCGGTATCTGGGTTTAACCCGAATGCTGGCGGAAGGTTACCGGCAGAAGTACGAAAAGTTGTATAGGAGCCTGATGGAAGGCACACGAAGAAAGTTCCAGTTTAGCTGGCGGGTTGTTGTGGCTGGTTTATTGGCTACTGTAGCCGTTTGGTGGCTATTCCTTCTGTTATCGGGTATTATACCTTTGAAATTAGTTACGGGGTTGATAAGTATTTTGCAAGCACTGCCCCTGCGATAGGAGTTAATATGAGCAACGATCAAACAGACCAAAACAACATTGATGTAACTGAGGAAGAAATCAAGCATATCAGCCAAGCAATGGAAGCTGCTTTTGATATGGTATTGCCTGAAGCTGAGGCAAAAAGGCTGACACAACTGGTCAAAGAGTTAGTGAAATGGCAGCAGGCGGATAATATTACCTCTTCGGTCAGTTCCGTTAGTGAGATTACCAATGAACTGAAAGATATTGTCCGCTCAAATGATAGCACTGCTGAGGCATATAAGCTGATCGCTCTGGTGCCACTTAAGGAGAGGCAGCGCTTAACCGATGCTATACGTGAGATTATCATCGAGCATCGTCCGATAGAAGATAACCCGAATATTGCCGAAAAAACCGCGAAACTTATTAAGGAACGGTATGGATTGGAGCTATCCGAAACTCAGCTCGAACAGACCATCCAATATCTGACTCGCAAATTATGGGTAGAAGAGGGGCTGGATAGCTCTTTTGAAGGATGTCTTGATGATCTGCTCGGTGGCCAGGTTCAACACGAAGAAATTAGCAAATCTCTTGATTGGGCTATAGAAAAACTAGATCAAAGGTAACAGTTTTTCGGATTAAGGTTTGCCAGAAAGAAATACTCTGGGATTTACAGGGATATTGAAGACGTTAATTTGAAAGTGTAAATGTGGGCCGGTTGACCAGCCGGTAGTACCGCGTGTACCCAAAACCGTACCAACCGTAACCTCTTGTCCTTCAACCACCCCAATCGTGTCTAAATGCCCGTAGATTGAGCTTACATGGTGGCCGTGATAGATCTCCACATGCTTTCCAAAACCGTATCTAGTGGTATCGGCGTAGGTAACTGTGCCTGCCATAAAGGCTACTACAGGATCTCCAACCGCATGTACAGGGCTCGCGATATCAATACCGGTATGAAAGGGCTGGTATGGTAGGTCATTTTGACCAAACTCAAGGCTTACAGGTCCCGATACCGGCCAGACACCGGTTGCCGAGATGTGATCAACCACTCGGCCGTTTGCTGGATCGTGGATATCCACCTCCATCGTTTGCTGGTTATTAGTTACAAGCGCTCCTGAAATTATATCAATGCCCGCTTGGGTAAGGATTAGAACGGCAAAGACAGGGAGAATAAAGATAATCGCAATTGAGTAAAAGAGGATCTTAAGCTCTTTCTTCATCGAAAACGCACTGACGATAATCTTTATCGCCTGCGGGTTCATTTTGCTTTCCCGAATATCTCAACTGGATCGGTGGTGATAAGCGGGTGTTCTTGTTCAGAAGCAGTTACGCGTACAACTACATGGTGCTGATCGGCAATAATCAGGGCTTCCCCGCGTTCACAGGTCAAAAGAAACTTTTCTTCGTATTCGCTTAGATGAAACTCCTTAGCCACTCCTTTAATCGTAGTGGTATCTTGGCGCATTAGGATTCTAAGCGCTGATTGGGAGGCAATCGCCCGGCCATATACATTTTGCAAAAAGTCATTAGCCTGTTGGGAGATAATACTTACTCCAAGGTAATACTTGCGTGCCCGCCTAACCAAGCCTGCCACAAACCGGGCACTTTCTTCGTGCTCCAATAGAAGCCAGGCTTCATCAATCACGAGTAACCGCTTTTGTGGACTAGATTTAACTTGGTTTTGCACAAACTGGGCAACCACTAGATTCATAATCTGGCGCAAGGATTCCGGTAGGTCTTTGGTGTCAAACACTACTAGTCGGTTCTGGAGCTCTAGGTTGGTTTGAGTATCAAATACTTCTGCCAGAGATCCTGAGGTATATTTTTCAAGCCTCTTGCAAAGACCGGGCTGTTTAAGTGACTTTAGAGTGGCATAGAAGTCAAAGAGACGCGGATATTCAGTTCCGGCCTTTTGGCTGCCTTTGCGGAATGACCAGCCCGCTTTTTGATAGGTCTTGATAATCGTACGGTCAACGACTGACTTCTCCTCTGATGAGAGCCCATCTGCCATTAGGGAGATAATCTCAGTTAAGGATTGAACGTGATCGGCAAAACTATCGGCATCATTAAAAGCATTAACCGATAGATCAAACGGATTAATCTTTTCCCTAGAGTGAACGGAAAGTTTAATGTATGTGCCGTTAACCGATTCGGCAAGCCGCCTGTATTCCCGCTCCGGATCAATCACAATTACTTTAGTTCCCTGCATTAGGTGGCGCAGGATCTCCACTTTGGCGGTATAGCTTTTGCCTGATCCAGACTGCGCGAAAAGAATACTATTGGCGTTAGGAAGCGCAAACCTGTCCACAATTACCAGAGAGCTATTTGAGCGGTTAATCCCATAAAGTATGCCTGATTCCTGCACCAGCTCTGAGGAGATAAACGGAAAAGTTAAAGCGGCGCTTGAGCTATCTAGATTTCGTTTCTGTGCAAGTTCGTTATCGCCTCTTGGTAAAACTGATTGCAGCCCATCTAATTGTTGGTATATGGCAGGTTTGGAGTAGAAAAGCCTGGTAGCGAGAACTGTATCTAATAGCTTGGTGATCTTATCCAGTTCTGCCAGTGACTCGGCTGAAATCGTGACATAGATTGAAACCTGAAACAGGTTTTCTTGCCCGCGCTGAATCTTATCCCGAAGCTCTATGGCTGATTCAAGCGGATCAAGCAGTTCCGAGCCGATAATTTTACCCGCTCGCTCCATCATGCGCTTAGTTGAGGTGAGCTCGGTAATCTTGCGGTTTAGCTTAGGCAGGGCAAACCGAGCATCAATCGGTTCAATATGGTAGCTGATATCGGCGTTATGATTGAAGTTAATTAAGTGATTGAGCCAACCACTGGTTGCGGTATATGGATATCCGGAGATATATAGCGTTCGCACATAACGGTCATCAATAATGAGGAAATTGCGCTCCTCCTGAAGTCCTGAGTAGGTAATGAGGTCAAGCTGATCCTGCTCTCCTACGTGAAAAGCCAGCGTTTTCAAACGCTTCTGCTTTTCCGCAGCTTTCTTGTTTACACCGCGCTTAATTCTAGAAATATGTAATCCCATTGGTCTGCCTCACTAATTCTTCGTTTAAGGGTTGAATCTTCGCCTCAGACGGTCGGTAGAAGCTGTAGAATAGGTCGAGTATTTCCAAACCGGTTAGTTGCCTTGAAGTGATCCCCATTTTCTCCAGTCCCTTAATCACAATCTCTTGCTCCATCATTAACTGCTCGCGAATGAGGGAGAAATCAGCTCCAATCTTGTTGTCATAGGGAATAACCAGAAAGAACCGGCGAGAGAGGATCTTGTTTCCGGCGACTAGCCCGCGGATAAAGTCGCAGTAGTTGGATAATTGCACAGTGTAAACCGATTCTGTTTCCTCGGCCCTTGAGGCTTCTAAATCCTCCAAGTAGCGGTCAATATCCAGCTCTCTCACTCGGATTAAGATCTGAATTGGGGTAGTTAAGGAATTGAGGAAGGATTGAAATGCATCAACCAAGGCGTCCTGCTCATCGCCGCTTTGTAGCTCAAAGTTTACCGATGAAGTGGTTAGAATGGTGCGGTAACGCTCATTTGGTAGCACCAAAATGTTATCGCGCACCTCTTTAATGCCGATCTGGGTTCTAGCCGAGCCTCTAGTTTTTGATTGGTTTGAGCGAGACATCAATTCCACCTTTCTTGGCAAATGCAAATTTAACACTAAGTTTGGAACTGCTCATCAATTGATCAATTTTCTCTTTTTCAGATAGAGTGAGTGGTTGACTGGTGGCAATTTCTTTTACCGGCTGCTTTTTAACAACAGTCTTAGTGGCCTGCGCAACCATTACGGGCATCTCTACATCACGGGTTAATAGATCGTTCTTGGTAAACACATACACGCGATTTCTTCTGGTAAAGCGGATAAAGACGGCTAGCCACTCAGCCAGAATTTTGCCGTTAACCCGCATTGCTAGGAGTCCAAAGATAAAGAACTGCGCCACCATCAAAACGCTCTTGCCGTAGTTTAGGTGCATCCGAGGGCTCAAAAGGACATAGATCACGGTACTGGTAATAAGCGGAATGATGAGAATGAGAATTTGAGCAAAGGTAAGGCTACCGATAATGCGATCTTCTACGGTAGTTATCTGAGCCGGTACAACGGTGGTTTTCATCTTGTCACCTTTCTGGCTTTAGCAACCGGAGAGTTTGCGGAACTGGCAACGGACGCAGGACTTAGAACATTAAAGAGTTGTCCGCCAAACTTCTTTAAGGCTCCTGTAGTTTGGGAAGTCAGAGCCAGCTGAACCGTCAAAGCGGTGCTTTTAAGGAGAATCGAGAATAGAGCAATCCCGATCATCACTGAAACTAATGGGTTAGCTCCCATCTGCCCAGGCATAGTTAAGAAGGCCGAAGCCAGCTGGATGATAACCACATGGATAAAGATTGAGAATATGGTCACTAGGTACGATTTGATTGTACTTTCGGCAAAATCGGCGGTTTTAGGCACCAGCCACAAAAGGCAAACCAGAGGTGATAAGACCGCGCCTAGGGCTAGAAGCATTAAGAGTCCGATGTAAAACAAGAGAAGCACCGCTGAAAGTACCATAAAGATAATCATAAAGATCAGGGTAATAAGAAGCGTAGTGCCACTGGCCAGAGCTGCTGGATCAAAAGCGTTTAAGATCCAAGCGCTTCCCAAACCTCCTGTACCATTCAAAACCGCGTGTACCAGTGTTTGGCAAAGCAGAATAATCCAATCAATCAAAAAGATTGAGGTATTAGCTACTAAGAATGCAAGGCCTATTCGGGGTAATAACTCCTTGAGCGAGATCTCCTCAAACCCAAAGGTTGAGGCACTCATTACCTGAAACCCAAGAAGAGCAATTACAAGGGCAAACAAGGAATCGGTGATACCAACCATAATGAGCCAGAAGTTAAAAACTACCGAGTTGGTGGCAAGTGAAGGCGTATTAGTCAAAAACCCAGTGATCGCATCCAGTATCGGCTTAGCGGCCGATTGGATGATGTTCTGCAGGAATCCGGCAATCGCATCTAGTAGAATAGTAGCGAGCGAAGTATCCTGCTGGGTCGGCTGAATCGGGTTAAGGGTTAAGTTTGTCCCTCCGCCTGTAATGGCTGGCTGTGTGAAGGCATTATTAAACAAGGAGTAGATCACCCCTGCACCGATCACAATGGCCAAACCAATCAAAGCATTGCGGATAGTACGCTTTGCTTCTGAAAGCGCCTCGGGCTTGCCAGTGGAAGTGATGTAAATATATCCACCGCGGATCAAAAAGAATACTGCAACCAGTGATGCCACACCAATTAGACTGGTAATAGTCTCACCAGTAAACTGCTCAACCTCACCGTTTCCGGCGGCGTGAGCAATAGCAGGGGCAAAGAACAGCGCTCCAGCTAAGAGTGGCAATAGGGCAGTGATCCGCTTCATCATTGTAATTTGCCTATTTGAATGCGGTTGTAGCGATATCGCCGATAATGTTACTCAGAACGAAAGCTCCAATACATATAGCAAGCCCAACTCCAGACCACACGATGGTCTTTTTCGACTTGTCCAAATGCTCCGGACTACCGGAACTGGTAATGTACCCTATACCCCCAACTACAAAAAATCCGGCTGCAATGAGGCCGGCGAGGGTGACTAAGACTTGGATGACGTTTTGCGCAAAGTTTTGCACTCTGGCGACATCACCTGACGATGCAAGGGCTGGTGTGACCCATAACATCGCTAATAGAAGCGAAACAAATATGGTTCGGAGACGAGACATAAACACATACCTTTCTCCCTCCCCACAAAGACGCTCTCCAAGCGCTTGCTGCTAAGTTAATATATTCCCAGATCAATCCTGAGATAAACCT
>CAJBMM010000043.1 GCA_903954185.1 uncultured Candidatus Berkelbacteria bacterium
TTTATTTATAATTTAGATATTCCATAATTCTGCACTCTGCACCTGTGGTGAGCTTGTCGAATCCATTCTCCAATCTGCATTATTTACTATCTGCCATATTAGCCTTAGCACTCTAGTTAAATGTGACAACGTCGCGTTGTCATCCTCGACGCGAGTACTACGAGCAATTATTCGAGGATCCATGAAAGAATTTTATCATATAGATTCCTGCTTTCTAAAAACGCTAAGCGTCCCAAGCAGGAATGACAATTTCTAATAGCTATTAACTCCAAGCTTCCCTAGAGCATGTCGCGCGAATCTATTTCCACAGACCAAGGCGAAGGTAGCTTTTGACAATAATTTAACAAGATTTCATTGTCCGAGTCAGATTGAGATTTAATAATCAGATGATATCGGTATTTACCTCGAACTTTTTCAAAAAAACATGCTGATGGGCCTAAAATTTCGCTGTTGGTTAAATTGAGTTTATTTAGCGATTCAAGAATTTTTATGGGTTCTTTTTGGCACTTGATCAAGAGTCCGTGTTGAAAAACAAGCCGAAATATTTTTACAAAAGGTGGGTATTTATATGTTTTTCGGATTGATAATTCCTCTTTGATAAATGAACCAAAGTCATGTTTGGCGATATGCCTGATTAAAGCATTGTTAGGCTGAAAGGATTGAATTATTGTTTTTCCAACTGTTTCGCCTCGGCCAGATCTACCAGATGCCTGTACTAAAAGATTAAAGGTATTAGAACTTGAATTATAATCTGGAATCATTAATCCACTTTCTGCCAAAAGAATTCCAACTAACGAAACATTAGGAATATCCCAACCTTTAGCAATCATTTGAGTTCCAATTAAAATATGAAATTCGCCAGATAAAAATGATTGATAAATTTTGCTTATAGAATCACGTCCAGAGGTAGTATCTTTATCAGCTCTTAGAATCTTAGAATTAGGAAAAAGCATCTTTAGTTCTGCTTCTACGCTTTCAGTTCCGTAGCCTTTTGTTTGAATAGCAGAAGATTTGCAGTTGGGGCAATGAGTTGGCGTGGGCTCAGAAAAGTCGCAATGATGGCAAATTAAGTCGGCAGTAGCTCTGCGAGTTGAAAAATGGGCGGTTAGACTAATATCGCAGTTTGGGCATTTGCAAATATATCCACAGTTGGCGCATTGCGATGCGGGGGCAAACCCCCGTCGGTTTAGTAGCAAAACAATTTGAGATTTTTCTTCTAGCGCAAATTTAATCGAATTTTGTAAGGGTAAAGATATAATTGAGTTATATTTTAATTTTTCTTGTGACAAATCCACTATAGAGGTTGTGGGTAGTTTTGTCTGATTATATCGAGACTCAATTTTCGCTACGCTGTATTTATTGGAACTTACTTTCCAAACCGATTCAGCGCTTGGGGTAGCAGAGCCCAATACAACTCTTACTCCATAGCGCGAATGATATTGTTCGGCAAGTGAAATTGCGTTGTATCGTGGTGCACTGCTTTGATAGTAAGAGTTATCATGTTCCTCGTCGATTGCAATAAAATTTAGGTTTGGAAAAGGTAAAAACAACGCAGACCGAGAGCCAATAATAAGTTTTGTTTTTCCTGATTTGACTCTCCACCAAATATCGCGTCTTTTTGCAGAAGTTAACTGGCTATGCCATGCTTCTACGGTTTCACCAAATCGTTCTTTAAATCTAGATAAAGTTTGTGGTGTTAAAGAGATCTCTGGTACTAAAATTAAAACACACTTATCAATCTTAAGCATAGTTGACGCAATTTTCATGTAGACTTCGGTTTTGCCAGAACCCGTAACGCCATACAATAAAACTGGATTTTCTGCGTTGCGAATAATGTTAATTGCCTTGTTTTGCTCGGCGTTTAATATTAGAGGGGGCTCAATATGAGCCGACTTCCTAGATATTTCGGTCTTTTTTGATGGAGGCTGAAAAATTGGTAAAAATGAAAAAAGTGCTGTGGCAATTGAGCAGCAAGTTTCATAACATAACCATTCGGCCAGTTTAATTTGCTCCTTGCTTAAAAATAATTCCGGGTGAACAATTTTCTCGATTGGCTTCAATTTATCGATGTTTTCTAAGCAGGATATTTTGTAAACTATGCCAAACTTACGTGAATCGCGAAAATTAATTTCCACTAACATACCAACACAAACCAAATTTAAAAGAGAGTCTGGAATGTAAAATGAATAAATTGAATTTTGTCCGCTTTTTTTAATCGCGACTTCTGCAATAGTAAACATGGAGATAGTATAGCATACAGCAGAGAACAAAGAGCAGAGAGCAGCAATAGTTAAAAGTGACAACGTCTCGTTGTTATCCTCGACTAGCCTATTCGAGGATCCAAGAAATTATTTTGTAGTACAAGCTTTAGCTTGGTTAATTTAAGCCAGACTAAAGTCTGCTCTACGGCTCGTTCCCTCTCCTTTAGAGGAGAGGGTTAGGGTGAGGATCACACTTTTAATTTCTTTTTCGCACGCCTCCAAGGAGTCCTGCAACAGGACATCTACGCAGGAATGCACTTTTTTTGTAGTAGACCAGAGCAATCATTTCGCACCCAACCTCCTCTTTGAAAAAAGGGGGAGCAGAGGAGGGCCAGTTTTTAGATTTGCGTTTTTAACTTTCAACTTTCGTATAACTGTGTTATAATAATAATTGTAAGGAAAATAATGTCTATTGTTGCAATAATTGGCAGACCAAATGTTGGAAAGTCATCTATCTTTAATAGATTAGTTGGCGAAAGAAGGTCTATTGAGGCAGACGAACCTGGAACTACCAGAGATCGTGTATTTGGGGTTTGCGCTTATAGAAATAAAGAACTCACTATCATAGATTCTGCTGGGATAGATTTTAGTGGTATTAATTTAGATAATGCCGAAATAAAAAAATATATGGACGAACAGATAAACATGGCGCTTAATCAAGCTGATGTAATTTTATTTGTTACTGACGCCAAATCTGGCATAACTGTTGAAGATGAAAAAATTATTGATTTGATTCGTAAACAAAACAAGCCTGTAGTATTTTGTGCTAATAAGGCAGATCACATTAATGATGAACGGAACGTGGCTGAATGGAATTCAACCGGATTTGATGGCGTTTATGCGGTTTCGGCTATTCATAATGGGGGGATAGAACATTTAAAATCGGTAATTTTTGATAAAGTTAAATCCGAAAAACTAAAGCCCAAATTTTCTGGCATAAAAGTAGCTTTAATTGGAAGGCCAAATGTCGGAAAATCTACCTTACTTAATTTTGTCGCCGGGCATAGCAGATCTATTGTTGCTCCAGTGGCAGGAACAACGCGAGATTCTATTAACGAAAAAGTTGAATTTAAAGGTACTGCTTTTGAATTTGTTGATACCGCTGGAATAAGAAAACGGGGGAAAATTGTTCCGGGCATAGAAAGATTTTCAGTTTTACGTGCTGTGAAAGCTGTAGAAGAATCGGATATTGCGATATTATTATTAGATGCTACAGAGGGAGTTAAAGCTGGCGATGCTCACATAGCAGGATTAGCGATAGAGTTAGGCAAGGGATTGGTTATTGCAGTCAATAAATGGGACGTAAATAAGATTAAATGTAAAATGCAAAATGGCTTCGACGGGCTCACTGCAGCGCCAAAATGCAAAATTGAGGAAGGTTCTATTATAGATGAGGATGATGTGGAACAGAGAACATTTATTGCCGAGTTACGCGACAGCTTTGCTTTCATTCCTTGGGCACCCGTAATATTTATTTCAGCAATTGATGGTAAGAATTGTCACAAATTACTAGATAGAGTTAGGGTAATTGCTAAGAATCGAAAATTGAAATTAGAGCAAGAGATTTTAGATCAAATCCCTAAGATTGCTAAAGAAAAACAACCAAGACTAAGTTTGATCTACTCGTTGAACCAACTTGATACCGATATGCCAAATTTTGAGCTTGTCGTTAACAAGCCAGATTCGTGGCATTTTTCAGATTTGAGAATGATGGAAAATGTGATTAGAGCACACGAGCCATACGAAGGAACTCCAATTAAGATTACATTAACCCCGTATGCAAAATCTCAACCACGATAGCTTATAACATAGAACAGTGAGCATTGAACATCTAACAGCTGTAACCTAATAAGTGGCGTGTTCTACTATTCCAAAATGCTCTCTAGGGTACACTTCTAACCAAACTTTACCTAAAATATTTTCTTTCGGTACTATACCCCAAGATCTAGAATCGTCTGAATGCTCTCTATTATCACCGAGTACAAAAAATTCGCCTTCGCTTACGACCCAACTCTTTTCACTTGAGTCTCCCATGACACTAGTTTTTGAACTTGTGCTTAAATAATTTTCTTGGAGCACTACGCCAGAAGGATATTGTGAATTAGAGACGGTAATATTACCATCTTTAATGGTTATTTTATCGCCAGCAACGCCAATAATGCGCTTTACATAATTAATAGTGGTGTTTAGTGGATAGCGAAAAACTACGATGTCGCCCCTGCTAGGATTACGAAAAATAAAATTTACTTTTTCGACTAGAAGGTAGTCTTTATCAGTTAATGTAGGTGTCATAGAGCTACCATCAACTTGATAAGGAGAAATAAGGAAATATCTAATTGCTGCTGCTAAAACTATCACTATTAATACTAGTTTGAACAACTCAAAAATAAATTTTAAGAAATTCAGCATGATTATTTTCGGTTGAGATTTTTTATTAACTGAATCTTCCTCAACCTCTGTGTCTTTTTCTATAAAATCTGGCATTAATCCTCCAATATTTATCGATAATATTAGTATAACTTATTTTAAGAGAAAAAGAATTTGGTGGTTGTACCAGGGTTCGAACCAGGGACCTCTGCAATGTGAATGCAGCGCTCTAACCAACTGAGCTATACAACCTTGGCAAATTTACTTTATCAAAAAGGCTAGATAATCGCCATAACAATAAATTTAATTTATACTGTTTATATGGAGAAACATCGAATACATAACTTTAAATTGCTTGCAATATTAGTATTTGTTTTTATAACGTACGGTACTCTTGGCTATATTATTGTTGACAAACTTAATTTTACAGATGCGCTATTGCGCATTTTCTTGCTATTTTCTACACTAGGTTTTAGTGAAGCAACTACACAATCATCGGCGGGTAAGTGGTTGACTATACTTTTGGTTGTAGTTGGTATAAGCGTAATTGCATATACTGCATCTACTTTTATGTCTGCAATTATTGAGGGTGAAATTACAGGAAGGTGGAAAAAGAAAATGACAGATAAAAGATTATCTACTCTTAAAAATCATATAATTGTTGTTGGGTTTGGCAGATTGGGCCGTCAAATTGCCCTAGAGCTTCATGGCGAGGATGTGCCAGTTGTTATTATTGATAGAGAAGATAAGTCAGCTGAGTGTGATCGGCTTGGATATCTATTTATACAAGGTGATTGTGCATTAAAAGATGAAATACTAATAAGGAGCGGTATAAAAAGTGCAAAAACTATTATTTTAGCCATGGGTAATGATAGTGAGGTGTTAGCTTCGGCTGTGACCGCTCGCGCACTTAACGGTGAGATAAATATTGTAGCTCGTGCAAATACCCACCAATCGGCTGAAAGGTTAAATCGTGTTGGCGTGAACAAGGTGGCACTTCCTGCTCAAATTGGCGGATACCACATGGCCACTATGGCACTTCGGCCATCGGTGGTGGATTTCTTAGATATACTGATAGATAGTGCAGAAGAATCCATGCAAATTGAGGAATTTCCCATTCCAGCCGATTCTATACTTATTAATAAAAGAATTCACGATTATTTTATGCCGCATCGTAATAATTTGTCGGTTATTGCCGTTAGACGAAATTCTCACAATGAATTTTTAAGACCTAACGCAGATACATTAATACACGAAGGAGATAATCTTATTTTGATGGGGACAAAATCTGAGCTTAATAACTTCATAAGGCATAAGGGGGAATAATGTACCCAGTATTGTTTAGTATAGGAAATATTACAATTTATTCTTTTGGTTTATTTTTATCGCTTGCTATACTGCTTTGTGGTGTTGGGTTATTCATACTTGCTAAAATTGCCAAGTTAAATGTAGCCAATTTCTTTGATAAATATCTGTTGATAATATTTGTTGGTTTAGTATGCGCCAGAATTACCTATGCAATTCTATACCCCGATGCTTTTAAGGCACCGACCGGTAACTTTTGGAGCATATTTGCCTTGTGGCAAGGTGGCCTAGTATTTTACGGTGCTCTAATAGGTGGTTTTATTACTTTTGTACTTTTGTACAAATATAATAAAAACACATTGCCAAAATGGCTAGATTTAGTGTATCTGGTGTTTATGCTTGGTATGTCAATCGGTCAATTGGGATGTACTTTGGGCGGGTGTTCCGTTGGGGCAACAACAGATGTTATGCTATCAATTAATAATAAAATACCAGCATCATTATACGAATCTATCTTTACATTAGCTTTAGCTATCGCTGGGGGAATTATATATTTTAAGTTTAGTAAAATTCCAAAATATAAAAACGGGATTATCTTTGTTGTCGGTATAGCTACGTTTTTAGTAGGCCGTATGCTTATAGACTATTTTAAAGTTGCTAAATACTCTCTATGGGGTGTAACTGCATATCTTTGGATTGATATTATTATTGTTTCCGTCATTGCTTTGTTATTATTTGCCACTGTTCTTCTGAAAATAGTTAGATTTCGAACCAAAAAAGTATCCTTATAAATACAAGTATACTAACCTCGTTTATTACACTAAATAAAGTAATTTAATAAGCTAAATAAGCGGTTTGGTTATTTAGAGTCCATGATGGATTTAACTATAGAATTAAAAGTTTCGGGAGTATTTGTGGCCATCTCGGCTAAGGCTTTGCGGTTAAGTGGATTATCTTGCAGGCTTAGTTTATGAGCAAATTCGCTGTATTTTATACCCATTGGTTTTAAAGAAATATTTATGGTAGAAATCCATTGTGCACGAAATACTCTTTTTTTATTTCGTCTATCGGTAAATGCAAAAATTCCGGCGTTTAGTGTAGCTTGTTTAGCCATGCGTACTAAATTATTTCTAGTACCACGAAAACCCTTGGTTAATTTAAATAAATTTTTGTGTCTTTTGCGTGAAATTATACCGCGTTTTACTCTTGTCATTTTATTCCTTTAGCTAAGTGAGTTTGGCATCATTTTTTGTATCTTCTTCATATCGGAGCCAGATACAACTGTATTAGATGTAATTCTTTTTGATTTGTTGACACGCAAATGGCTTACAGCTGCATGTTTACGCATGACTTTGCCGCCAGCTGTAATTTTGATTCTTTTACTCATTGCCTGATGTGTTTTTGCTTTCATAAAAATCCTAATTTATGGTAACTGATATCTGATTTCCGGCTCTTGAAGGTGATTGTTCTGGTTTTGAGTCTGTTTGACTGATAATTTGTTCTATTAACGCGTAGGCTTTATCTGGGAATGCTTGCTCGCGACCTTTCATTTTTACAGATACTCTTACTTTATTACCTTTTTCTATAAACTTTTTTGCTTGATTAATTTTTAATAATAAATCGTGCTCAGAAATTTTAACGCCTATTCGGATTTCCTTGATATCTATAGTCTTTTGGTTTGCGCGTGCTTTTCTTTCTGCTCTTGTTTCTTCGTATTTTAACTTGCCATAATCTAATAATTTACAAACCGGAGGAGTGACCTGGGGTGAAACTTCAACTAAATCGTAACCTCGCTCTTCGGCGATGCTTAATGCTTCGTTTCGAGAGATTTGTCCAATAGAAGCACCAGTCTCATCTATCAAGAGAACGATTGGTACTCTTATCTGTTCATTTATAAGCAATGGCTTAACGATTGGCTTTCCTTTACTATTTCTATCGTATATTAACAAAATAATGCTAATTAGTCAAATTACGTGAACGGTGACATTAGGTTGTATCTTGTAGTTTGTAGGGGTGATTGGAAGATATCATAAATTTGTCATTCCTGCTTGGGACGCTTAGCGTTTTTAGAAAGCAGGAATCTATATGATAAAATTCTTTCATGGATCCTCGAATAATTGCTCGTAGTACTCGCGTCGAGGAAGACAACTCAACGTCCTCGAATAATTTGCTCGTAGTACTCGCGTCGAGGAAGACAACGCGACGTTGTCACATTTAACTAGAGTGCTAAGGCTAATATGGCAGATAGTAAATAATGCAGATTGGAGAATGGATTCGACAAGCTCACCACAGGTGCAGAGTGCAGAATTATGGAATATCTAAATTATAAATAAA